>JAMHZE010000001.1:0-2451 GCA_035909535.1 Rickettsiales bacterium
TGGGCGGTGTGCGGCGCGGGCGTGGTGCAGATATTGTGGATGATGTATTTTCTGCATCGTAACGGATTCATTATAAGGCTGCGACTGAGTGCGCTTAAAGCAACGGCAGAGGTGCGCGAGTTCTTCCGCAAGGTAATGCCTGTTGCGATGGGCGGCGGTGTGGTGCAGATAAATTTATGGATAGATTTAATGGTGGCGAGCTTTTTTACCGGAGCGGTTTCGTACCTGTATTATGCCGACAGGGTGGCGCAACTGCCGCTTTCGCTTATCGGTACGGCAATGGGTACGGCGCTTTTGCCTTCACTTTCGCGCAAGCTGGGCGCGGGCTTAGCAGGTGAGGCGAGTGATATATATAAAACGGGGTTGGGCGTTGTGCTGCTGCTTACGCTGCCTGCTGCTGCCGCGCTGGCCATATTGCCGTTCGAGATAATGGAAGTGCTGTTCACGCGCGGAAGTTTCAGCGAGGCCGATGCGGTGGCGGCCGCATGGGCGATGGCGATGTTTGCTGTGGGCCTGCCTGCATTTGCGCTGATAAAGATTTTCTCGACCTGCTTTTTTGCGATGAAGGATACTCGCACGCCTGTTGTTTCTGCCATAATTGCGATGCTGTGTAACATAGTGCTTTGCGTAAGTTTGGCCTGGGGGCTGGATGCTTACGGGTTCTACCCTCATGCGGGTATTGCGCTGGCAACAAGTATAGCAGGCTGGGTGAATGCGCTGTACCTGATGCGTAAGCTGCATAGAACCACAAGTTTTACGCTGGATAAACCTTTCCGCATAAGGTTTGTGAAGGTGCTCGCGGCGACAATTGCCATGGCGGCAGCGCTGGTGGGAAGCCTGATGTTGATGAAAGGCGGATTTACTGCGCTGATGCTGCATATAATTGTTGGCGGCGCGGTTTATTTCGCTATGTTGGCGGTGCTTAAAATATATAGCTACCATGAACTCAGAGAATTCGTTTCCAGAAAAAATAGAGCTGCGTAAGAAGTTTCCGCCTACTTACGGCCGCAAGAAATCGCGTTCGCTTACTGCCGGGCAGCAGAAGCTGCTGACGGATTATTATCCGCAGAATATGGTTACGCCCGATGGTGAGGTGCTGGCAAAGTTCAATGCCGAGGCGGCGGGCAAGAAGGTGCTGCTGGAAATAGGTTTCGGCAATGGCGAGCATTTAGTGCATCTGGCACGCGAAGAAAAAGATGCGATGGTTATCGGCTGCGAGGTGTTCATCAATTCTTTTGTGGTGGGGTTGAAGCTTGCGAAAGATGCGGGTGTAAAGAATTTAAGGTTCTATAATAATGATTCGCGCTACCTGCTGGAGGCGATGCAGGAGAATAGTATTGATAAGGTTTATATTCTGTTCCCTGATCCGTGGCCGAAGAAAAAGCAGTTCAAGCGTCGTATTATAAGCAAGGCAACGCTGGATATGCTGCACGGGCGTTTGCGTAAAGGCGGCGTGATACGCGTAGCGACGGATATAGACAGCTATTTTGAACAGATGCTGGAAGTGTTCGCAAATGATAAAAGATATGAAATGCTGACGGATATGGCCGATATAGCCAAGCTGCCGCAAGGGCATATAATTACCCATTACAACCAGAAGGCGCTGGATGAGGGGAGGCTGCCGAGGTTTTTAGAGTATAGAAAAGTATAGTGGTTTAAAAGCTGCCTAGCTGCTTCTGCCTGCCGGGCTGTTGCCCATCCAGCCGGTGCGAGGAGTGGGTTTGCCAGATGCATCCGGTAATGTATCAACAGAGGCGCCCATTTTGTATACAACGCCTGTAAGCCCTTCCAGCACGGCTTCAATATCATTCTTTTTACTCAGGCCTTTTACGCCTTCGCTTACTAAGCCAACTATCATCTGAGATTCCTGCGGGCTGAAGCTTGCATGATTGCCGATCAGTTCAGATATTTTTCTGAACTCTTCAGAGCCTTCTACAAGAACGTTATCTATGGTGCCTTTTTTTGCGTATTGACCAAGCTGTTTTATCATCTGGCGGCTGCTTGTATCGAGCATATCTTCAAAGCCTTTCAGCATAGAAAGCGAGGCTTCACTTTTTTCCACCATGCGGCCATCGCGCGCGAAAAGTTCTGAGCGGAAATTTACATCATGGCCGAAATCTGTTGTATCAACAACGGCACGGCCTGTGCCTGTCTGCTTTCTTTGCAGTTTTGAGAATTCTATGTAAGCGCCAACTTCATCAACATCGAGCACCTTTGCCTTACCTTTGTTCAGGCAGGCTTCTTTAGCTGCTGTAACGGGATCAACGCCTTCCGGACATTCCGGCAGGAAAACTATAAGGTTACGATTATAGGCATTATTGGCGTTGAAATCTTTCACCACATTACCGCTGGCATCCAGTACAGATGGTGTGTAAACGCTTATCTGGCCATTGTTAAGCTCGTTTTGCCCTTGCGTTATTGCAAGTATGTTTGAGCCTTTTAAATGCTGCG
>JAMHZE010000002.1:0-5448 GCA_035909535.1 Rickettsiales bacterium
CTGCTGCAACAGCTCGTATCTTTTCAGGTCTATGTTGAATGTATTCGTGCCTGTCTTTTCAATAAAGGATATGTTTTTCTCATCTGTAATTTTGTGATTTTCTGTCAGTATGCTGGTCAGTTCAAGTTTCTGATGCAGGTCAGAATGCCCGGCGCCGGTATATAACATAACAGCATTTCTGCCATCATTCAGGTATTTTTGAACAGTGCCAGACCATTGTTTTATTGCATTATCATGGTTTATTCCTACCAGGTTCTTAAACTCGCATCGCGCTTCTTCCGTATTCTGTCCTTTAACCAGTAATTCCATATATTTTTTACTTTGCTGCTCATTAAGCAAATGTGTAGTGTCCAGGCTTACAACTTCGCCGCCTGCTTTTATTACTTTTCTGTACATATCCAGCCTTTCTTCAGCGCTGGCTACTGTACATTCTGTTACGGGACGACCGGAGCTTTTTGCTATGTACTCGGCTATATTACGCTTGTTGTTCAGATAGTCTTCTTCATTGGTTATTCCGGTAATAAATTCAAGTACGTTGGTTTTATGTGTTTTGCCGTCTGGTGTGGTCAGTTCCATCGGTACATTTGCAAGATTATCTTCGGCCAGCAATACTGGCTTTTTTCCTAAAGCCTTTGCTTCCTTTAAAAATGCAGGCATCAGCACATCATCATTGAACCTTGAAACTGCGGCATTAAAATGCTGTTCGCCTACGGCCACGCCATTGCAAGATGCCAATGCTTTGCTGATAATTTTCTGCAGTTCTTCCATAGTATGCAATTATAGCATAAAAAGGTTAATTAATTGTTACTGCAAAATATTTATATTTATCAGCGTGATGGGTGGTAAAGATTATGCTTTTCAATTGCCAGAATGGTTGTATAACTCCATCATTATAATCTTTAAAGATGAGCTGATCATGAGCAAAAAGAACGTTAAAAAAGCCGTACTTGCATATTCAGGCGGCCTGGATACTTCAGTTATCCTTAAATGGCTGCAAGATGAATACCAGTGTGAAGTAGCAACCTTCACCGCTGATATCGGTCAGGAAGATGATTTCAGCCAGGTAAAAGGCAAGGCTCTTAAGGCCGGCATCAAAGAAAAAGATATCTTTGTAGATGACCTGAAAGAAGAATTCGTGCGTGATTACGTATTCCCTATGTTCCGCATGAACGCCCTATACGAAGGCAAATACCTGCTCGGCACATCAATCGCGCGTCCGCTTATCGCAAAGCGCCAGATAGAAATTGCAAAACAGGTCGGTGCAGATGCCGTATCTCATGGTGCAACCGGTAAAGGTAACGATCAGGTTCGTTTCGAGCTCGGCTATTTCGCTTTCATGCCTGAGGTAAAAATCATCGCTCCTTGGCGCGAGTGGGATCTTAACTCCCGTACTAAGCTGCTCGATTACGCCCGTAAAAACGGCATAGATGTTCCTGCAAGCAAGCTTAACGAGCCTCCATATTCAATGGATGCCAACCTGCTGCATATATCTTATGAAGGTAAAGTTCTGGAAGATCCGTGGGAGCGCTTCTCGTACGATATGCTTGTGCGCACGGTAGATCCTCAGAAAGCTCCAGATAAAGCCACAGAGATAGAAATCGAATTCGAGAAAGGCGACCCTGTTGCCATCAACGGCAAAAAACTTTCACCTGCTGCAATGCTTACCGAGCTTAACCGCCTAGGTGGTGAAAACGGTATCGGTGTGATAGATCTGGTTGAAAACCGCTATGTAGGCATGAAGTCCCGCGGTATCTACGAAACTCCGGGTGGCACTATCCTTATGGAAGCTCACCGCGCGATAGAATCCATCACTCTTGATAGGGAGCTTGCTCACCTGAAAGATGATCTTATGCCTCGCTATGCCAGCCTTGTTTATTGCGGTTACTGGTTCAGCCCGGAACGTCTTGCAATACAGGCACTTTGCGATGAATCTCAGAAATTCGTTAACGGTACAGTAGCTCTTAAACTATACAAAGGTTCGGTAAATGCGATAGGCCGTAAGTCTAAAGATTCGCTGTATAAAATGGATCTCGTTACGTTCGAGGAAGATAACATCTACAACCAGCGTGATGCAGAAGGCTTCATCAAGCTCAATGGCCTGCGCCTGAAACTTGCTTCAAAGCGCGGCTTCTAATATAATGGCGGGGCGGCTTATCCAGCCGCTCTGCTAACTTATGCGCGTGCTGCAACCTTATGTGCTACACCCTGTTCAGTTATAGTATAAAGTTCAGATAGCTCTGAAGAAGGTATTTTATCCCTGTAGTTCTTTACCGCATTCAGGTAAACCATATCCTTCGCAAAAAACTGGCCGAGGGAACCAATCGCCTTGTTCACATCATCAATAGGCGTTCTGCCGGTAGAAAAACGTACCATGCCATCACGCAACGCAACGGTAGAAACCCCAACATCGCCATGTTCCAGAGTCTTATACATCAGGTAAAGCGGCAGGTCTTTCTCAGAAATTTTATTGTCTTTGAACACTTCTCCGAAAGAATTTCTTATTCCTTCATTATCTATCCTTGCAATATCTGCCTTAACCTTATCAACAAATTCTGCCGGTACTTCTGCGCCTACAAGAGGCTTTAAATTCATCACGGTAAAAAAGCCGCCGCTTGATTTCGCGGGGAATGGTATGGTAGCCGCTATCTGCTCTTTAGACATCTCCATGCCGTTCTTTGAAATAACCTTAAAGTATTCCTGGTTAACACCTTCTTCCAGCGCTATAACTCTTTTTGAGTATTCTTTCATTACCTCTCTGTCTGGCATGCCTGCTTCAAACGCTCCCATCGCTGCGTATAAAGATGCATTAGAGAAAGAAAGCATTTCACGCGTGTAGCTTTCCCTCAGCGCTTCAATTATCACCGGATTACCCTCAGTGTAGGCAACCCTGTCGCCGGCTTCTGCCGCCGCTTTAGAAAGCGAGTGAACCGTAACAATAGTTTCCTTGAACTCTTTTAAAGAGGTCAGTCTTTCGGAGCCAGGATTCTTCTCTGTCTCTTCTTTTATCATTTTATCTACAGCATGGCAAAGCAGGTAAGGCTTATAGTTATCATCATGCATCATAGTCAGATAGGCTATATCCTGTATGGTTATTGCTGCAGGTATCAGGTTTTCCTTTCTTACCAGATAATCTTCAAACAGCTCGTTGGTATACCAGTCTGTTTCATCATTGGTCATCTTGTAACCGCTTGGGTTAGAAGGGTCGCTGAATGCACGCACAACGGTTTTCATCCTGTTTCGTACCAGCGTATCTTTCACCGATTGTTTGTTCAGCTGGAAAGACTTGGAAACAACAGGCTGTCCATCTTGTATATCCAGCTCAATATCAAGTTTTATACCTCTATCTACTTTTATCCCTGCATCTTCTGCAGGTATCTCATAAAGCGGGTATGTAAGCTGAAACACTTCCAGAACGCAGTTCTCGCCGGTGCGTTTTCCATCAAGCTTGGCCTTTTCTTTTGCCTGCATCTTTATCAGTATGTTCAGCGCCGGGGTAGAACCCTCAGTAAGTACAAACCTGTCCGGGGTAGAATCCACACCAACAACTTCTTTGTGGTAAGCTGCTGCGTATGGCAGCACCTTGGCTTCGGATATCGAATTATCATCTACAGGGTAGCGCGAGTATTCAGCCTTTTCTTTCTGTGCGTACTCACTAAGTCTCTCATTTACTTTTTTCGGTCTTTTGTGGTCAGGCAGCCCTGCGCCAAACTGAGTAATGTGGTCGCCTTCACGTCCCTTTATCGTAGAAAGCACCTCAAGTGCTTTTATTATGCCAAGCCCCGCAGGTTTTGGTATTTGTCCAAAGAACAGTTTTCCTGCATCTATATTACTCATCTTAAACCCCAACTAATATTGTTCTGTTAACCAGTTATCAAATTTTTCTGTACGGTTTATGCCATAGAACGAAACGGCATCTTTGAATTCTTCCAGAGAAAGGCCTTTGCCTTTTGCAGTGCTTATCACTTTGCCCAGCGCATCAGGCAGGGTAGTATCGCTGCCTTCACGCAGCGCATCCAAAAGCGGAGATAGTTCTTCTACAGAAAGTTTAGAAACATCACTCATGCAAAACCACCCAATTCGCAATAGAGTTTAAAAAACAGGCTATTGGAAATCCCCAAACCCCCCAAAACAGTTGATACAGTATGCTTTAAAGGGTATACTCCAGTCAAGGCAAATTCTTTAAAACACAAAGATTCTTCATTGACCGAAAAGCTCTACATCTGGCTTGAAAACTTCTATCATTTCGGCGCCAAGCTATTGATACGCATGATATATCGCTGCGAGTTCAGGGGCTTTTCCAACATCCCGGAAACCGGCCCGGCCATAGTAATAGCCAATCACGTATCCTTTATGGATGGGCTTATAATAAACGCCGCCAGCCGCCGCGATATCCGCTTCATCATCGATGAGGATATCTATAACCAGAAGTTCGTGCATTATTTCATGAAAATGGACAGGGCAATTCCAATAAAGGCAAATAAAGAGGCCGTGCGCAAGGCGCTTGCCAAAGCTTCAGAAGCCCTGCAGAACGGTGAGGTGGTAGCCATCTTCCCGGAAGGACAGATTACCTATTCAGGTTATATGAGCCGCTTTAAGCTCGGTGTAGAATGGATCCTCAAGAACGATCAGGTGCCCGTGATACCGGTGGTTCTCATCGGTTTGTGGGGCAGCATCTTCAGCCGGAAATATCTGGGTAAAAAATATCGCTTTTTACCTAAAACCTTCCGCCGACAGGTAAAGGCCATCTGCGGCCGCCCGATCCCGCCGGAACAGGCCAACATCAATTTCCTTCAAAAACGCTTAATGCAAATGTACGAAGCGAATCTTTAAGAAACCTTCTTCATCTCGGTTTCGATTTCGCCGCAGATGCTTTCCACCTGCTTCCTGTCCTTCCCCTCGGCCATGATGCGTATCAGCGGCTCGGTGCCGGATTTGCGGATCACCAGCCGGCCGTTCCTGCCCAGCTCCTTCTCGGATGATTTTATCAGCTTCTTTATCTTTTCGTCCTCAAGCGGGTTCTTGCCACCACTCAGTTTCACATTCTTCAATATCTGCGGATAAGGCTCAAACACGTTCAGCGCTTCACTCGCCTTCTTGCCTTTCTCAACCATCACCGCAAGCACCTGTAGCGCCGCCAGAGTTCCATCTCCCGTAGTAGTATAGTCGTTGAATATTATATGGCCGCTCTGCTCGCCGCCCAGATTCGCGCCGATATCGCGCATCTTCGCCATCACATATCTGTCGCCCACGCGTGTACGCTCCAGCTTCAGCCCAATGCCCTCGATAAACTTCTCAAGGCCCATATTGCTCATCACCGTTGTCACCAGCGCGCCGCCTGTCAGCATATCGCGCTTGTGCCAGCTATCGGCTATCGCGGCCATTATCTGGTCGCCGTCAATTATATTGCCTTTCTCGTCGCATACTATCAGCCTGTCAGCATCGCCATCC
>JAMHZE010000003.1:0-5000 GCA_035909535.1 Rickettsiales bacterium
GCTACAGATGATCCTGCAATGTCGCCATACGTACTTCCGGTGATAGAAGCCGGCCGTACCTTCGAGGTCAGCGAAAAGTTCAACCAGCGCATTGAAACCGATATCAACACAATGCTGCTGAGGCGTGATGCCGGGGCAGATAGCTCAAGGCTTGTGGGTTCCGGTAAATGGAAGGCCGATTACATCAATGAAGGCGGTCATATATTCAACGTAGATATCGGCGCTCGTGCAGATTACTACAACATCAACAAGCAGCCATATGGCACCGGTTTATATGATGGCGATGAAAGCCGCCTTATCCCAAGCACAACGGCAACATGGCGTTTCCCGCTGCAAAAAGTGGCTGCCGGATACGGTGTGGTAATGGAGCCTATAGTTATGGCGGCGGCATCGCCTAATAACGTCAACACTCTGCGCATTCCAAATGAAGATAGCCAGAACATAGAGATATACGACTACAACCTGTTCCAGGAGAATCACATTTCCGGCTATGATTATCTGGAAGGCGGTTATCGTATGAACTACGGTATGCGCGGTATGCTAACTACCGAAAGCCTTGGTGATTATAATTTCCTTGTTGGTCAGAACTTCCGCGCCACTAAAGATAACGCTGTGCTGGGTGCAGGTTCCGGCATGGATGACAACTACTCCGATTACGTCGGCCGTATCATCACCGGTTCAGAAAAGGTGCAAACCTCATATCGTTTCCGTCTGGATAAAGATGACTTCAAATTCAAGCGTAACGAGGTTGGTGTTAACCTTAACTTCGATTACTTGAAGCTTGGCTCTGGCTACACGTTCATTGATGGTATAGCTCCATTGCCAGACAGGCAGGAAGTATTCGGTAATGCTAAAATTAAGCTTACAGAAAGCGTAAACCTGTTAACGCGTGCGCGCCGTAACCTTAATAACGATGCATCTTCGGGTTGGGTCAATGTCGGTGGTGGTCTGGAATATACCACAGATTGCTTTACAACCTCGTTCGAGGTAAATCGTGAATTCATCCGTGACCGTGATATCGAGCCTGAAACCCAGTTCATTCTAAGGGTAACGCTGGCCAATTTCGGTGACTAACAGTTATCATGCATAAAATAGTTTGAAAAAACCGCTAAAGCCTATATCAGTAAGCCTATAGGATTAATCCAAAGCGGTAATAAATGGTCATGAAAAAGCTGTATATATTCATTCTGGCAATGCTTCTGTCTTCTCCTGCATTTGCTTTAAGCTACAAGGTTCTTGCGGTGGTAGATGGCACTTCCATATCATCCGCTCAGGTGCGCGACAGGGTAAACCTTATCGTCAGCTCTTCCGGTCTGGAAAACAACGCTGCCAATCGCAAAAAAACCACCGCAGAGGTAACGGAAATACTTATAAACGAAGTTCTGCAACGCAAAGAAGCTGAGCGTCAGGGTTTTGCCGTGACAGAAAAAGATATGCAGGTCACCATGGCCGACCTCGAGAAAAAGAACGGCCTGAAGCCTGGTGAGTTCAAAAAGTTCATCAGCAGTAAAGGTATATCTTACGATGCGTTGTACGACCAGGTAAAGGCCAGCGTACTCTGGTCTAAAGTGCTTGGTGCAAACATACGTCATCGCGTTAAGGTTACAGATTCCGATATCGAAAAGGCTAAGCAGCAGATTGCAGCACGCCCTAGACCTATTGTTAAAAAGGCGGTCAATATATCCGAGATAATCATCCCGATAGAATTCGAGCGCGAGGCAGAAGCAAAAGAACTGGCAGAAACGGTTGTTCGTACTGCGCGTTCCGGTTCTTATGATTTCGGTGAGTTGGCTAAAAAATACTCCGTTGGTAAAACTGCCGAGCACAAAGGTCTGGTAGGCTGGCTGCCGGAAGAGGGGATGATAGAGCCTCTTGCATCAAAGGTTAAGGCAACAGCAATAGGCAAAATAACTAATCCTATTCAGGCGCAATCTATGTACGTTATAATAAAGGTAAATGACCGTAAATCTAACGAGCCTACGGCAGATAATACCAAGCCGGAAGATCTTGCTCTGAACAACCTGATGGAAGGCGAGGCCAAGAAATACGTTAAGCAGCTACGCGATGCAGCGTTTATCGAGCGTAAGTTTACGGATGCCAATCTCAACCAATCCGTCTGGGAATAAAAACTCAGCAGGCTTTGTATAAATTGAACAATTTTCTGCGCTCTGAAATGCTCATTTACTAAATGTAAACTCCGCTTTCATTCCTTGAAAACCGCCAATTTTCCCTAAACCCCACGGAGTTTTTTGCGTGTAGCAAGTGTATGCTCATGCTCATTCACTCCGGAATTATTAATTTTCCCTCAACGCCAGCGAGTTTTTACGGTTGTTTACTTGGTAGAAAATAATGAACTATTTCCAGCTGCCGTGCAGAACTATCTCCACCAGCCTGTCGGCCCATTTTTCTTCTACTTCCGGTTCTAATATATCATCGCTGGTAAGGTGCTTACCGTTGCCTAGCTTTTCTTCGGTCTTCTTTCTGCGTTTGCCAATGTTATCTATCACGCTCTGGTCTATCACTTCGGTCAGGCTTTCTATAAGCGCCATCTTCTTCAGCGCATAGGCCAGCCCGTAGCTCGAAAGTATGAATATTGTATTGCCGCTTTTCCTGCGTATCGCCTGAATGCCTTTGCGTGCACCGTTATCTTCCGATATAACAACCGTAACTTTTGTCTCGTCTTCTATCGAAAGTTTTTTCTGCAGATAATTCTCTATCGCGCGCTCGCCTTTATTGGTGCGGTATCTTTTGAATTCTTCATCGTTGTTCAATGCGGCGGTAACGCTGTTGTTAGAGTAGAATGCCTGCGCGATGAACTTGTAGCTTTCAGGGCTGCGTTCAAAAAACTTCCTGCCTGCGCGTGCGTGCATCTTTAGCTCAACATCCATCAGCTTCTGGTGTATCAGCTCCGGGCGATAATTCTCGTAGCGCAGCTGTGTCTCTATCTTTTCTTTCTTGCGTGCGGTCTTCAGTTTTGTTAGCTTGTACTTCTTTATTATCAGCGCGCGAAAATATTCAAAGTCGCGGTCTATAACTTCGCGGTTATATTTGTACAGCAGCTCGGGGAAAAACTTCTGGATAGTATCATGCGCATGGAAAACCACCTTCTGCCTTATGCTTGGGTCGTTGCCGAACAGGCTGAACACACGGTAGGCAAAATAGAATTTGAATGCGTGCGATACATCAGATTCCGCAAAGCGTATGCGGCCTTCATTTTCTTTATAGAATTTGTGTAAGCGCCCAGGCTTGTCGGTGGTCAGTTCTTTTTCAAGAATATCTTTGAACAGCACCTGTTTTATTTCCGTGCCTATCTGTAGTGGGGCAATGAATTTGAATTTATTGAACACACCGGTAAACACGGCCTCGCGTGCCAGAAGTTTAAGGCCTCGCAAAACCTTGTCACCTGAAGAGCAGCTATCGAATATTATCTCGAAAGTACCCCTGAACCTGAATCCTGTGTACATACTACCGTTGTTAAGCGCCGAATTCCTCCGTTCCGGCTTCACCACCGGCATCCTTCACTATCTTTTCAACTTTCAGGCGCGCTGCATTCAGCTTGTTCTCACAAAGCTTTATAAGCTGGCTGCCTTTCTCGTAATCTGCTATGGCCTTGTCCAGGTCGCCGCTGCCGTTTTCCAGGCCTCTAACTATGGTTTCCAGCTCATTTAGTGCTGTTTCAAACGATATTTCGCTATTTTTTGCGGTTTCTTTAGACATAATACTCCGAAAATTATTGCCTTATGCGGCCTCATATCAAATAATATAACGATAAACGGTAAAATACCATAGATGTTTAATAAAATCTTCAGGCGCGGTAGAAAAGATGCCGGTGCAAAAAAAGGCGCGGTAGCTGCTGCTGGCGGAAAAACCGCGGCAGAGAAGTTGCGTCAGCAGGCGGAAGATTTTGTTACACGCAATACTATAGAGATAATAGATGCCGGCGGCAATCGTGTGCGCATATCGCCTATAAAGTGGCTTTATCCCGGTTATGGCGAGTATCGCGAGCACGCAATAGTACCTGATAATGAAAGGCACATCGCTACAGAAATAATCCACGAGAAGAAGTTCGTTAACGATTTTCTCAGCAATAACGGCGATACTAACGGGCTATTCGGTTATTTTGTTGCTCGTGTGGAAGGCAATTACGTGCAGATGTCTCTGCATGGCAGCAAGCTGTTCACGGGTGTGCGCGAAAGCGATGTGGATGATTACGACACTCTTGTGCTTATAAAGCAGGCAAACCGCTTGTTTCCTAAGTTTAACTCTGAAACATTCGCTATAGATTTCAAGCATATTGAGGTCTTTGGCGAGATATTCAACAAGCTGAAAGCCCGCCTTTCCGGCAATGCTGATAACCTGCCGCCAGAGCAGGCAAAGCTGCTTTCCATAGATATTCCAACCTATACGCAAAGCTCCATCAAAATAGAAAGTAGTATAGATTCATACTATATACTTAAGCTGGCAGAGGTGCTGGAAAGGCTTGCTCAGGATGTCACTTCAGTGTCTGAAAAGCAAGGTAGGACAACGGTTTCAGCGGCTTTAGAGCGTATCGACAGGGTGAAGGACATACTCTACGGCTCTGAGCGTTCCGAGCGCTTTTTCAGGGGTATCGAGAACCTTGAAAAAATATCCGAACAACTATCGGAATTAAAGCGTAGTTATAATGAATTCGCTGCCGCCATCGGTCAGTAATATTAAAAATATTATCTCTTGTAACCCTTGTATTTCCTTGTCTTTCTAAGATAGTGAAAAAATCTTGAAATATAATTCACTTTTGTTGTTGACACCCACGAGTAGGGGGGTTATATAACGCTTCCCTTTGACGCAGAATTTATTCTGTTTCATAAGGAATGTTTTTTAAAATCGTGAATCTGCAATAGAAACAAATTGAATGTAAATTCAATTTTGTTTCGGCATCAGTAAAATTCTAGAAGAATAAAAAATTAATTGATCTCTTCGGAGATCAGGATTTTTCATTCTAACTAAAAGAAGTAACTGAT
>JAMHZE010000003.1:10000-15325 GCA_035909535.1 Rickettsiales bacterium
GCTTTCTTCCACGCTGCTTCAGGTGTTTTGAACGGTATTATATCAGTATAATCATGCTGCAACTTTGTCGGTTCTGCAGCGGTAGCTCTTACAGTGCGTGCTGCTGCTGCGGCTTTTTCTTCTGCTCTTGCAGCGGCCTTCAACTGTGCCTTTTTCTCTTGCTGCTGTCTTAAGCTATACAGCGCTTCTTCACGCACAAGTTTTTCTGTCAGCTGGATATAATTATCTGCGCTCTTTGCAAAGTCTTCCAGCTTACCAGAGGTGTCGCTTAATGCGGTGGTCAAATCGCCGCTCTCTATCCAGCTATCATCCCTGTTGCCTACTCTAAGCATGCCTTTTACAAAAGACATTGCTCCCAGGTTATGTCTTTCATTATCAGTTATACCGTTACTGATAGCAGATTGCTTATTGCGGTTGAACTCGTTCACAATCTTCTTTACCGCCTCCGTGTCAGAAGCTTTAGCGGTTCGCGTTCCCAACGTTGTTTCTGCTATATTACAAATGCCGGAAAAGGCGCTGTATGCCATTGCAGAGGCTTTTTTCAGCTTGGTTATAAGTTCTATATCAATTTGTTTAAGTTCTGCAAAATTATCTGCATCCAGTAAATTCATCAGCTCTGGCACATAGAACCCTGCTTTTTTCATACCGTTTATCAACATGCTGCGCCCTTGGTCAAAAATATCGAACATTGTTTCCTGTACATGTTCAGGCACACCATTATTTCCGTAGCTCAAAGTAGCTGTAGCACTCATTTTCTGAGTATCTCTGCATATCATCAGTGCCTGATCGTATGCAGCTCCTGCTTGTGCATATACATTTGCTGCGATCTTCAGGCTTGTAAGGTGCAGATTTTCTACATCTTTCAGGTTGCGTGCCGGTGGAATGGCCTCATCAAAAAGCCTCACCAGATTCTGCTCAAGATCTTTCTTGGCTTCAGATGTTTCAGTTCTTAGTTGTGTAAGCGCGTGGCTGTCGATCGACATATAGTCCCCCCAATATTAACGGGCGCATTATATGCTATATTTACATTAGTTTCAACAGCTAAGACTGGTTTTTTAGTGATACCAGCCGCCGTCATAATCTGTTGATGCGGGAGGGAATTTATCTTCTTCCGGAGCTATGGCAGGCGCTGAGGCCGGAGCGATACCATCGCTGCTGGCCTCATGAAAATAGCCAGGCTGAGCTGTGTTCATGCTGTCATAATATACCGGAAAGGTAATAACGCCGTTTGCAGGCATGCGAGAAGCCTGCGCCAGAACAACTTCAGCTTTGGCAGGTAATGATATGGAAAACACGAGAGGTAAAAGCAGGGTGCAAAAAGCCGGTGCAGGCAGAAATGTCCGCGAAAATTTCATAATTCTTCCTCCGTTGATCAGATAAATTTCATTCTAAAAAACAGAGAGCGCTCTCACGCGGCCTATTAGTATATATGCGTGCGCGTGTCAATCGCTAAATCGATATTATTGATTTTTATTTTACCCTGTGTAGGGCAAGTAACAGCCAAAAATTCTATATGTTGTGTTTGCCGTTAAGATGCGCGGCAAAACACAATATATGGAATTTAGAATTGCCAGTTGCCTTCATAAACTTTACTTTCTGTTGTATCATTTGCATCATCCGGCTTCATGTTTGTATTGGCCGGCATATTGTAAGGCTGCGTTGTATAATTATAAGGCTGATACACCAGAATCAATCGGTCGTCTGCTTTGGCTTCTACGTAAGTCAGGTCTACTGCGGCTATGATGGCGATGGTGGCAAGTTTTACACCTGTCATGATCTACCTCCTTTTTTAGAGTTGGTAACATAACTAAAAACACAATGGCGTATTCTATATAAAGATTCTATTCGGAATGACCTTCGCAATAAAAAAGGGGCGCTTGGCTGCGCCCCTTGGTCGGTTTGTATTTTTAATTAATAACTGCCGTAAGTAAATTTATACGACTGTCCGTTAAGCGCGCCTGTGCCGTAGCCGCCTTTTCGGCTGCCATTCAGTACTACATCACCGGTGCGTCCGTCGCTGCATTCCACGCGGCCTTTATATGTGCCGCCTGCCTTACTGCCTGCAGATACGTTATTCACCAGTCCAGAGCAGTTCGCGGTTACGTGATTATTGGCATCATCATTTACTACAAGCTTTACATCACCACTCTGGCGCAGATTGGTAACTTCGCCGGAGAGCCTTTCGCCGGTAGTGCTTATATGTCCTTCTATGCCTCTGTTCGTACCGCAGGCTGTAAGCAGTCCTGCAAGTATCGCCACTGTATATATATGTTTCATTATATTCTCCTTTGGTTTTGTTATTCCCAAAGGCTATTTCAGCCCGCGTATATTCTCTATTAATATTAGGGCAGCTTTTATAAATCTTGACTTATAAGTTATATATTAGTATATTTATCAGCAAGATGGCGGGGGTAACATTTTTCTTTTTTCTATTAACCATTCGTTAATCTTTATAATGTATAATGGGTCTCATAGCTATGAGCATAGAAAAAGAAATATATCAGCATCCGGTATATAAATATTCCGGAAAACAGGCGTCACCAGAATTGCTTGCCAGTGCAAATGAAGCAGGTGCGGCATATGGTATAACCTTCTCTGATCAATCCGGCCACGCTGTTGCAACGCTGGCTTCAAAAAGCAGCAGGTCGAAAGACCCTATAAAGCTCGTGCACGATCTCGTGCGTCAGTTCTTTTCGGTGGCAGAAAAAAGGGTGGGCGGCCTCAATTATTCCGAATCTACGATAGATGAGCTGAAGCAATGGCATGAAGCTGAGCAGGAGCCTGCAAAGAAAAAGGCCGTAGCGGCAGAGATAGCCGGTGCACTGCTTACCGCCATAGAAAGAGATGGCGCTGAATACATAAGTATCAAAGATGCTAACAAAAAATACGGTGCGGAACTTCAAAAGTATAAAATCTCTCCGAAAGATCTTGATGCCGAGCTGGAAAAACTATACGCCCGCAAAGAAGCCCTGGAAAAATTCGCAGAGCAGGCCAAGGCGGGTGAGCTTGTTGTCTATCGTAGCAGGCCTGAAATTCCGGTGTTGAGCGCCAGCGAGCACATAAGACGCGAGCGCTTAGAGGAAATAAGGACAAATAAAAATAAGCTTACCGCCGGTAAGAGTCCGCTATTCTTTTTAGATGAGGTAGATGGCGCAAAAGGTGAGAGCCCTGTTGTTTTCACTGAGCCTGAAAGGCAGGCTCTTGGCCATGAAGGTAAAACAACAAAGATCGAAAGGGATATCCAGTATTCAGCTACTATCATCAACCCGCAGGTAGATAAGCAGGTGCTTGAGGATATGATGACCATCGGAACGAACGGCCATACTTTTAAGATCAGTCCTGGAAAGCTTGCTGAGACGCCGGATCTGATACTTGTAACGCAACTTCTTTCTGTAAGCGCTTCCGAGCAGATAAGGCAAATTTCCTCAATAATAGATACGGCCGAAAGCCTGAAAAGTAATGATAAGCGTATAAACGATCTGGAACGTGACATCTCGCAAAAGGCCGAGCAGGGTAGAGAGTTTGTAAAATGCGTAGAGCTTAATAACCGCTCTGATAAAGATGGTCACCTGCTGGGTTTCTTCAACCGTATTGCAGATGTCGTCCAGAAAAACGACCAGAGTTTCTATGCCGATTATCCTAAGCAGATAGGCGAGGCGATGCAGAACATCCAGCAGGTGCGTAAGCACATGCTTGCCGCCGCCGGTTCACGCTCTTCGCTTAAAAATGCCATTAACGAATATTGCGATAATGCCTTGCTTGCAGTGGGTATTCCCGCGCGCGAGGAAAAGCTATTTGCTACTGTAAACATAAACTACCGTGCTGCAGATGCTCATTTGGGTGAGATGGTAACGCCAAACCGCTCCCGTGCGGAAGAAGGTTCGTATGTGCAGCGTGCTAATTCCGGCAGCGCCCGTAACCATATCTGGAACGGCGTTCTGCTGGCGAAGGAGATATTATCCTTCCGCCAGGAATGTCCTGTTGCAACGCAGGAATATGCTGAAAGAACAGAAAAGCTGCTTAGCCAGCAGCAACGCAGCGGGCGCGCCTAAAGCCTCTGGGTGAACGGCTTGTAAACAAAACTGTTCGCGCGTAAATGCCTGTCGCGGTCATAGCGTATAAGCGGGCATATTCTTCCAAGCCATGCAAATATACTCTTCTTGTTCATGTATTCTGCGTATTGCACATATTCAGGATAGTTTGAAAGATGATTCTCTTCGGTGCGTGCACGTATAAAATACATTATGTTTATACACAGTAGCAGCAGGCAGCATTTCAGGCTATGTTCCCAGCCCATGCTAGAGATGAACGGAACGGATATCAGCCACCATGAAAGATTTTTGAATACATAGGCCGGATGTTTTGTAAGTGCATATGGGCCGTTGGTTATTATGCCGCGATAAGTAAGGTTAGAAAACCTGTAGCCGAATGCAACTGTGGCAAAGGCATATTGTGCAAGGCAGATAAGTATCGCGGTTCCCCATAGCATATAAGCTATGCTGTTTATCTCAAACATATTGCCCCAGAAAAAATTATCATCATAGGCAAAATAGTTGTCGTAGAACAGCTTGCCCCAGAACGGTGCATAGCCCATCAGGCACGCTACCCAGCCCAGCATTGTTGGTTCGGTAGAATAGATCTGCGAGTTGAAAAGTTTCATGGTGAAGATATATCCCAGCACTGCAAAAAGCAGGTCTATAGTGAACAGCAGGTTGTAATAGAAATCATACATACCTTTAAAGTGCAGCATGCTGCTATGGTCAAATCCAGCCAGAAAGCGCAGGTTTCCTATAAGGTAAACGCTCATCAGGGGTAAAAAGAATCCTTTCACCAGCCATGCTTTTATATGTTCCCATATATATCTTTTATCTACGTCACTGAACTTCAGTAATGCAAGCCTGCCAACATGCCAGTAAGCATCTTTTGGTTCTTTCATGCGCGCATCAACATAGAAAAAATAAGGGATGGCAAGCGCAGCAAGCCATGGCAGCACAGAATATAAATGCTGCCAGAACGGGTCGAACAGTTTGTCGTTATAAACCGGCAGCAGCCAGTATAAAAAGCCCACGCCGGCAAATGTTACATAAAGCCCCAGTAGTTTTGTAAGGCCTCTGTTTATGTCGTAATCGCGAAGTTTGCTGCGCATACTGGTCGCGTACGGTTCATGCGTTTTTTTCCCGCGCATAACATCATGCAGCATAATAGGTATAACAGTGGCTATCAGAATAAATATCAGTGTGATCCCGGAGCCATCTGCCCCAGGCCTGTATAAAAAATAGGCTAGTACAAAGAACAATGCGCATGAAAAACAATTCACAGAGAAGC
>JAMHZE010000004.1:0-9899 GCA_035909535.1 Rickettsiales bacterium
CTGCGTATGAGCAAGCAGGAGCTGAAAGAGGAATACAAGCAGACCGAGGGTAACCCGGAAATAAAATCCAAGCTGCGCCAGATAAGGCAGGAACGTGCCCGCCGCCGCATGATGGCAGCCGTACCTCAGGCCGATGTGGTGATAAGGAACCCGGTACATTATGCCGTAGCGCTAAAATACGAGCAGGGTTCTATGAAAGCACCTTTAGTAGTGGCAATCGGGCAGGACCTGATAGCCCTTAACATCATAAAAGTGGCTGAAGAGAACGATGTTCCGGTGGTTACCAACCGCCCTCTGGCAAGAGCCCTGTACGATAACGCCGAGATAGATGAAGAGATACCAATTGAACACTATAAGGCCGTTGCAGAGATAATTGCGTATGTTTATAAGCTGAAAAATGTTAAACTTTAGGTAGATATTGTTATATATTGTGGGTTGATATGACAGAGGAAAAGAAATCATTCCTGGAAAGACTAGGCAAAAAAGCACCCGAAAAACCGGAGGCGAAGAAAACTATTGGCCCTGCCATGGATATGCCTGAAGACGAGGATGACAGCGCCTATCTGGAGCGCGACAAGAACAGCTTCATGGACCACCTGATACGCTCCCGCAGTGACCTTTGCTATCAGGTTACGGGTAAGGATATTACCGGCAAGACCGCTTGGTATTTTATTCTGGTAGATAAGGAAAAGAAGGATCAGTTTTTGAACCACAAGCCGGGCGATAGCTACGATCTGGCTGATTACGGCAAGATAGTGGCCTCTGGCTACGGCGACGATGTTCCGGATGATGTTAAGGCCATGCTTAAAGAGAAATACGGTTTCGACAACTTCTAGCAAAAATTGGACGCCGCAGCGCCCGAAGGGTGAATGAAGCGAATCACAATTTCTAGAAATCTAGCCCAGAATCTTCTTCTGTATCTCCACCAGTTCGGCGATGCCCTGTTTTGCGAGAGTGAACATTTCCGTGAACTGTTCATCTGCGAAGGCGAATTCTTCCGCGGTGGCCTGAATTTCTATTATGCGGCCTGAGCCTGTAAGAATGAAATTTGCATCGGCTTCGGCATCAACATCTTCCTTATATTCCAGATCGAGTACGGGCTGGCCTTTAAAGATACCGCATGATACCGCCGCAACGGAATCTACTATCGGGAATTCATGCACGCGGCGATTAGCCTTCAGCTTCTGCATGGCCAGATATAAAGCGACATATCCACCAGTAATGGCAGCTGTGCGGGTTCCGCCATCAGCATTGATGACATCGCAATCTATCGTTACCTGACGCTCACCAAGTTTTTCGGTATCTATCACGGCACGGAGGGAGCGGCCTATCAACCTTTGAATTTCTACTGTTCTGCCGCCCTGCTTGCCTTTAACGGCCTCGCGCGGGTTACGGGTATGGGTAGAACGCGGTAACATGCCATATTCTGCCGTCACCCAGCCCTCGCCCTTGCCTTTTAAGAATGGAGGCACGTATTCCTCTACCGTTGCGGTGCATAAAACCCTTGTTTTTCCGAAGGATACCATACAACTGCCCTCGGCATACTCTGATACATGCGGAATTATCTCTATCTTACGAAGTTCGTTATGTTTTCTGCCAGATGGACGACTAACCATAAGAAATACCTTGAATTTTTGTGTTTTAATATTATGTAATAGCAGGATTTTATAATATATCGACCTAAAAAGACATGACCAATAAAAAGACATCTCAGACAGAAGAAAACCAGCAGGAAACCCTGAATGCAGAGGCGGATGCAGCTGCAGAAGAAGCAACAGAGACTACTGAAGCTAAGGCAGAGGCAAAACAGCCTGCGATGACCTTAGAAGAACAGGTTTTAGACCTTGAGGACAGGAACCTGCGACTACTGGCTGAAATGCAGAATATGCGCGCTCGCCACCAGAAGGACATGAAGGATACACGCGAATACGCGGTTTCTGGCTTTGCAAATGATATGATAGCGCTTTCTGAGAATATATATCGCGCACGAGAAGCTATTCCCAATGCCGAGGACGAGCTTTACAGCAAACTGCTGAGCGGCATAGACCTTACCATTGAAGAGCTGAAAAGGGTTTTTACCAAACATGGTATAGAACGTATTGCACCGAATAGCGGTGACAAGTTTGATTACAACATGCATCAGGCCCTAGCGCAGGTGCCTACCAACGAAGTGGAAGATGGTTGCGTGGTGAGTCTTATCCATGCCGGATACAGGTTGAAGGAACGCATACTGAAGCCTGCAATGGTGGCGGTGGCCAAAAAAGTTGAGGAAAAGAGTGACCAGCAATAACGAATACATACTTGCATATGTTACCGCATCCAGCGAGCCGGAGGCTTTCAGGATAGCCGAAACTGCGGTTCAGGATAAGCTGGCAGCGTGTGCGAATGTGGGTTCTAAAGTAACTTCTATGTACTGGTGGGAAGGTGTTGTACAAAGCAGCGATGAATATGTTGTAATGCTGAAGACAACCAAAGATAAATTTGCACAACTAGAACATATGATAAAGAAAATGCACTCTTACGAGAACCCTTGCATTATTATGCTTGATATAAAAGACGGTTCGAAAGAATTCTTAAACTGGATAAGCGAGACGGTTAGCAGATAATGAAACACGTAGTAATAGTAGAATCACCGGCAAAATGTAAAACGCTAGAGAAGTATCTCGGCCGTGACTACAAAGTGCTGGCCTCTTTCGGCCATATTCGTGACCTGCCTTCCAAGAACGGCTCCGTTCTGCCGGAAGATGATTTTTCAATTAAATATGTGGTCGACACTAATTCTAAAAAGAATGTGAAAGCCATAGAAGACGCAGTAAAAAAGGCAGAAAGCCTGATACTGGCAACCGATCCTGACCGCGAGGGTGAAGCCATTTCGTGGCACGTGCTGGAAGTTCTGAAAGATAACGGCATAGTAAAAAAAGGCTTTCCGGTAAGCCGCGTTTCATTCGATTCTATCACCAAAGATGCAGTTCTTAACGCAATGGCGAATCCGCGCGAGCTGGATATGGACCTTGTTAATGCACAGCAGGCACGCAGAGCGCTGGATTATTTAGTAGGCTTTACGCTTTCCCCGGTGCTGTGGCGCAAGCTGCCTGGCAGCCGCTCTGCCGGCAGGGTGCAATCTGTAGCGCTTAGGCTGATATGCGAGCGCGAAAGCGAGATAGAGGCCTTCAAGGCTGATGAGTACTGGAGCGTTCATGCTAACTTCCTGACCAATGGGAAAGAGAATTTTGATACCAACCTGAACTACGCATTCGGCAACAAGCTGGATAAGCTTTCAATTAAGAATGCGGCAGAAGCAAATAATATACTTAACGCAGTAAAAGCGCAGAACTTCACCGTTGGCAGAGTAGAAAAAAAGCAGGTATCACGTAACCCTAAACCTCCGTTCACGACATCTACATTGCAGCAGGAAGCGAGCCGCAAGCTGGGCTTTTCTGTGAAGAAGACCATGATGGTGGCGCAGAAGCTTTACGAAGGCGTTAACCTGGGCGGTGAACTTACGGGTTTGATAACCTATATGCGTACCGATGGTGTGGATGTTGCACCTGAAGCGCTGACGCGTACACGCACGGCGATAAGCCTGAACTTTGGCGATAAATACCTGCCGGGTTCTCCTCGCGCATATAAATCGAAGCTGAAGAACGCGCAGGAAGCGCACGAAGCGATACGCCCTACCGATCCGGCAAGAACGCCGGATATGGTTGCGCGCCACCTTGATAGCGACCAGCAGAAACTTTATGAGCTTATCTGGAAAAGACTGATAGCCAGCCAGATGGAAGGTGCGCAGCTGAATCAGGTTACTGCGGATATTCAAAGCGATGATAAGAAGTTCACTTTCCGTGCAACAGGCCAGAGCATTGTGTTTGACGGCTTTTTAAAACTGTATCGCGAAGATGTTGATGACGGCGAAGATGAAGATAAGGAAGGCTATCTGCCGAATCTGAGTGAAGGCGAAAAACTTTCTTTCAACCGCGAAGTTGAGGGCGAGAATCCTAACGCAGACCAGCACTTTACCCAACCACCTCCACGTTACAACGAGGCAAGCCTTGTTAAACGTATGGAAGAACTTGGCATTGGCCGACCTTCTACTTACGCTGCAACCATATCTGTATTACAGGACAGGGGCTATGTAAGGCTGGAAAAGAAACGCTTTATGCCAGATATGCGCGGCAGGCTGGTTACTTACTTCCTTGAAGATTACTTCCACAAATACGTGGAATACGATTTTACCGCTAATCTGGAAGAGGAGCTTGATCTTGTTTCTGACGGTAAGCTGAACTGGAAAAAGGCTCTTGGTGATTTCTGGAACCCATTCAAGAAGAACGTAGATGAGGCAATGGAAGTTAAGATACAGGACGTGCTGGCCAGTATCGATAAGAATATGGAGCATATATTCTTCCATGGCGAAGATATTGAGAAGGCCAGAACCTGCGTTAAATGCGGCAAAGGCAGAATGGAGCTGAAGACCGGTAAGTTTGGTGCTTTCCTTGGCTGTTCTAACTATCCTGAGTGTAATAACATAGTTAATATTGACCAGATGATGGCGGAAAAGGCCGAAGAAAAGGCCATAGCCGAAGGCGAAACACCGGAAGAAAAAGCCGAGCGCGAAGCCAGGAAGAAAGAGTTTGCCAAGTTTGAGACCAAAGTTATCGGCAAGAACGATGAAGGCAAAGATATAACGCTGCGTAAAGGCCCTTACGGTTTTTATCTACAGGTTGGTGAGCTGGAAGGCAAGGTTAAGCCTAAGCGCGCTTCTGTGCCTAAAGGCGTTGATATAAATAATATAGATATGGCCTATGCCAAGCAGATGTTAAGTCTGCCGCGCGTGGTGGGTGTGCACCCTGAGAGCGGTGAAGAGATAAAGGCATCAGTTGGTATGTTTGGCCCTTACCTGTTCCATAACAAGCAGTATTACTCGCTGAAAGACCCTGACAAGCTGTTCACCATAGAGCTTGATGAAGCCGTGGTGATAGTGAATACGCCTAAGAAGCCTCGCAAAGGTGGTGGATTCCGCGGCAAAAAGGGTAAAGGCAAGAAAGGCGCTGAAGCAGAAACTACGGAAGCACCTGCAGAAGCGAAGCCGGCCAAAAAGGCGGCAGCTAAGAAGCCTGCGGCCAAAAAACCAGCCGCTAAAAAAGCTGCAAAGCCTAAAGCTAAGAAATAATAGAAATCAGCGAGACCAGCCTGAGGAAATGCGCTTCTTTTCCGCGCCCTTCTCGTGTTGGTGCCAATAGCCTTTTTCATCCAGCTCTACAAACCTGCCTGCGAATTTTTCTTCAATCTCAGGATCTATTATGTTTTCATCACTACGACCCGTGTACTTTTTCCTTCTTGAAGAAATGGCTGCTGAATAGCTGCTATCGAGGATATCTGACATATCTTTTATTATACCTAGCTCCTTCATACCCAGAGCGAAGCCGTATTTGCTTAGGACGATAATGGTATTGGTACTTTTTTTACGCAGCTCCTGAATGTTCTTTCTGGCGTTTATATCTTCTGAAACCACTACTGTTACACGCTTTGGGTCTCTTTCGGAACGCTTGCTGTAAAGGAATTCTTCTATTGCGCGCTCGCCCTTGTCCGCCCTGTAATGCCTGAAGTCATCATCATCTTTAAGGGAGCGGAATATCTCCGGTCTGGAATACATGGCTTGCAGGATGTATTTATATTCTTCCGGAGATTTTTTGAAGAACTTCTCCGACAGGCGTGCGATACTGGTTTCCTGAGCAGTACGGCTTATCTGGCCGATAAGCTTAGGGTTATCTATCGATAATATTCTGGTATTGAAGTTTTTTATCAGCCTTTCCTTTGAGGCAAACTCTTTTTTATGATGCTGGTACTCGGATTTTATCTCTGAGCGGAATTCTTTGTAAGCCTTAATAAAATGCTCTGTATCAAGACCGGGTCTATTATTGGTATAAGTGCTGTGTAGAATTGCTGCCTCTGAAGCTACGCGCTCTATTCTTTTTACATCATTACCGACCATTGTTATAGCCTTTAGGCCGAACATGAACTTATAGATATGAGAGGAACGCGTATCTACCACCTTAACATCTTCCCTGTGATGCTGGTAAAACCTTTCCAGATAGCCATCATTATCAGGCTCGGAGAGTTCTTTCTTCAGGAATTCTGTGAACAGGCGGCGTTTTGTTTCTATACCTATCTGCAATGGTATAACAAAACGGTAGTCTTCATAAATCCTAGGCTGCTTTTGAACAATATGGTTAACATAAGAAGAAAGGGACCTGTACACTTTGTGGCCCATGCTGCAGGAATCTATTATGAACTCTATCTTATCTCTTTGCTGTATTGTATCCGGCATATTGCCCTACTCCGGTTAAAAAAAAGGGCCTCAAATGAGGCCCTTTCCTTTTAGCGTTAACCCTAACTATTAAGAGAAGAGTATATCGCCGCTGTTTATGTAGTCTGTTATTTCCAGCTGACCAGCTACGAAGCTGATGTTGCTGAACAGAATGTGGCTATCTACACCGTTGATAGTGAAATCAAGCTGTACGAAACCACCAGCATTGCTAACAGATGAAGATGAAAGCAGCTGTGCAAGGTTGTTTATACCAGCACCACCGAATTCCAGAGCATCTGCAACACCACCGATACCGAAATCTGTGATAGTTACGTTGAATGCTTCATCTGTATCGAATGCGAATACATCGTGACCGAAGTTGAATGTATTACCAGTGTAAGCCGTAGTAGTCTGGAACGCAGCAAGTTCTGAAGCGATAGCCAGGTTATACGTAACACCGTTAACAACCACAGTCGCGATATCACCTGTAAGAGTGCCTTCGCGAGCTTCAAGTCTGTCGTCACCGAAGTTGAACGTGTTGTTGAAGTTCCAGTTATCGTTATCGTTAGTGATACCAGTACCGGAAGCAGAACCGTTAACATAAGTGAATGTAAGAGTCTGAACATCACCGATTATAGTGCCGTTACCTATTTTCAGGTTATCGTCACCGAAGTTGAAGGTGTTGTTACGGATCTCTACGTTAGCAGATGCCTGCGCGAAAGGATTAAAGCAATCCGGATCGAAGTTAGCAGTTGCATTGCCTTGCTTGCCATATATTACGAAGTTGCCAACATCACCAACTATCAGACCGCGGTTAACCGTTATCAGGTCATCACCGAAGTTGAACGTGTTGTTAGAGATAACCGCATCTGTTATGGCCAGAGCGAATTCTGTACCACCTTCAGAGAACGGGCTAGCGTAAGCATTCGCGTTACCAGCTATAGCTTCCAGCTTGAAGTTGCCGAAATCACCATATGCATCTGCATCATCCAGGCTCTGAGTGTTATTAGTGTAAGTAACATTCAGGTTAGAGATGGTATCAGAGTTGATAACAACGCCATCTTGCGCGTTAGCATTGTTGGTTTGTACTTTGTAAACGATGTTCTCGTTATCACCGTAGTATATAACCTTATCAACGTTATCTACGTTGATGTATACATTGGCGCTGTCTGTCAGGCCATATGGATCAGTTATAGTGTAGTTGATAACGATGTTATAATCGTGATCTTTGTTGATAGAAGAAGTGTTAACATACAGTTCACCGTTAGGAAGTATGGTAACATATTCAGCTATCAGAGCAGGATCAGTGATCAGAACTCCATCGATAGTGATGCTGTTCACAGAAACTACATCGATAGGATCGCCATCTGGATCAGAATCGTTGTTCATTACAGGAACAGTGAAAGTAGAACCTTCAGTTATTGTGCCTACGTGATCATCTACCGCTACAGGACCATCGTTAGTACCGATGATAACTACCTGAGCCTGAGCAGATGATGTTAGAGCACCAGCTGTTACTGTGTAAGTGAAGGCAAGAGTTACGAACTCACCAACCGCAAGGTGCTGGAATGCTGCTGTGTTAACAGAGAATTTACCATTACCAAGGTTGATTATAGAGTAAGTATTGCCATCTGAACCAACTACAGAAGCAGGTATGCCGCTGTAAGCTACAGCGCCAGAACCGTTGTAAGAAACGTTGCTGATCTGGAATTCCAGAGAGCCAGGCAGACCATCATCAAGATCTGTGTAGCCACCTGCAACAGCGCCAGTGCCATCTACCGCATCTTCATCATCAACGAATTGCTGGTTAGAAGCTATCAGGCGAACATCTTCACCTTGTATAGTGATGTACACGTTTGCAGAATCAGTTGCACCGTGTGGATCAGTTGCTGTGTAGTTGATAACAACATCTTTAGAAGTACCGGCAGGTACGTTCACAGCTGCAGAGTTGAATACCAGTTCACCAGTTTCGTTGTTAACAGTGAAGTACTGAGACCATTGAGACTGAGGTATAACAACACCACCGATAGATACAGAGTTGATAGAAGCAACATCAAGATCTTCGTTCTCTGGATCGATATCGTTGTTAAGGATATGAACAGTAACTGAGCTACCAGCGTTTATAGTACCAGCGTAGTCATCTATTGCATCGATACCATCGTTAGTACCAATGATAACGATCTGACCCTGGGCTGTAGAGCTTAGGCCGCCAGCGTTAACTGTGTAGTTGAAAGTAAGAGTTACGAACTCACCAACTGCAAGGTGCTGGAATGCTGCTGTGTTAACAGAAACAGTACCGTTACCAAGGTTAGTTAGAGTGTAAGTGTTACCATCTGAACCAACTACAGTTGCAGGTATGCCGCTGAAAGTTACAGGAGCTGTACCGTTGTAAGTGTAGTTGTTGATAGAGAACTGAAGCGCGCCAGGCTGACCATCATCAAGATCTGTGAAGCCGCCAGCAGTAGCACCAGTGCCATCTACCGCATCTTCGTCATCAACGAATTGCTGGTTAGAAGCTATCAGGCGAACATCATCACCTACTATAGTGATATAAACGTTAGCTGAATCAGTTGCACCGTGTGGGTCAACCGCAGTGTAGTTGATAACTACGCTGGAGTTTGTACCAGGTGTAACGTTAACGTTAGCTGAATTGAATACCAGCTCGCCGGTTTCTGGGTTAACAGTAAAGTACTGAGACCACTGAGCCTGAGGTATTGTAACGCCATCGATAGTTACAGAGTTGATAGAAGATACATCAAGATCTTCGTTCTCTGGGTCGATATCGTTGTTCAGGATATGCAGGGTAACAGACTCACCAGCGTTTACGTTAGCGTGGTCGTCTATTGCATCGATACCATCGTTAGTACCGATGATAACTACCTGAGCCTGAGCTGTAGAGCTTAGGCCACCAGCATTAACTGTGTAGTTGAAAGTAAGAGTTACGAACTGACCAGGAACAAGGTGCTGGAAATCTGCAGTATTTACAGAGAATGCGCCATTGCCAAGGTTAGTAAGTGTGTAAGTGTTACCATCTGAACCAACTACAGTAGCAGGCAGAGCGGTGAAAGTTACCGGTGCAGTACCATTGTAAGAGAAGTTATTGATAGTGAACTGAAGCGCGCCAGGCTGACCATCATCAAGGTCTGTTACTGTTACGCCGTTGATAACTGCGCTTGCGCCAGTACCATCTACTGCATCTTCATCATCAACGAAACGTTGGTTAGAAGCTATCAGAGCTACATCTGGGCCCTGTATAGTTATGTAGATGTTAGCTGAATCAGTCGCGCCATGTGGATCAACCGCAGTGTAGTTGATAACTACGTTAACAACACCACCTGCAGGAACGTTCATGTTGCTTGTGTTATAAGTGATCTGGCCAGTTTCGTTGTTAACTGTCAGGTTAGCGAATATAACAGCAGGATCTGTGTAAGTTACACCATTGATAGTGATAGAGTTGATAGAAGACACATCTAGGTCTTCACCTTCTGGGTCGATATCGTTAGCAAGTATGTTAAGGTTAACAACAGCGCCAACCGGAACAGTACCAGCATAATCATCTACCGCTTCGATACCGTCGTTAGTACCGATGATAACG
>JAMHZE010000005.1:0-4294 GCA_035909535.1 Rickettsiales bacterium
GCCTACAGGAGTCTGATCGACTTGTGCTGGACAGGAACGTACTGGCAGGAACCTCCGGCCAGAAGCTTTTATATACGACCAGAGACGATACGAATATATCGTTCGTGGTGAATGCAGGCGAAGCGCTGGACATGGCCTACACACATGAAAAACAGCTTATGATGCTGAGCGGCGCACAGGTACGCGACGCTGCCAATGCAGCATTTAAGCGGGTGATGGAACGAATTTCATCACTATCAGACCCATTCGCAAGCACGTTCAAAAGCATTCGCAACTCGCTTGAACACGGCCTTGCACTTGACGGACACGGAGCCAACCTTGCCCTGACACCGGCAGGCGTGAATATTTTTGACACAGTTACCCTGCAAAGAGGCTTTGGCGACAGAAGAGATTTGAGGCAAGAAACCAATGAAGTAAAAACCGCCATATCCGGCTTTATGCCATTGCGGGATTCTCGCCACGTAAACCTTGAAGACCACGCATCTTTGGTTGGAAAAGTGATGGACCGCATTGACGATGCGGCACAGAGGTCTCTCGATGAGAACCCGATAGTGCGCGTAAGACCAGCCACACAAATACAGCAGAAAGGCATTGCAACACTGGCACTTAGTACAGACGCGCTGGCAAAATGGCAATCGCTGATGCAAGACCTGCGCGGCTTAGGAAGATGAGGCCAACCAATTGATATTTAAGAATTTTAACTAGGATTTTACAACCTGATTTACACCACAATCCAAATATGAAAAAAGATTTAACCTCAGAACATCTTATAGAAAGCGAGCACTGGGATGTACACCGCCTGAAAAATGGCGATGAAAGGAAATACGAATGGGGATTCAGCAGAGCCTCGGCAGCTCTTAGTGGCTTTATTCTCGGTGAGGCCATGACCGAATTCACAAGCAGAAAAACGCAATTGTATCATCTTATCGAAACCAAGAATAAGCTAAGAGAGCTAGGCGTTCCAAGCGCTAGAGTACAACTCTACTTCAACAGAGGTGAAATGGATGCGACATCAACCTTAAAGGCCTTGATCGAAGATTATAACGACCTAAAAAAAGCAACCCCTTATAAGCTTGCAAAAAGAGAAGGCCTAGACCCACTACATAACGAGACACCCTTCTACATTACCTTATACGCAGATTATGATGAGTTAAAAAAAGTATCTTCAATGGTCGCCGAACAGGGCTTTAAGCAAGGCCTTGACAGGGACCGCCGAGAAGAACCCTCCACTAAAACCGCAGAAGATGTGATTGCAAACGGAAGTTGGGTACTGCAACCTCTACTGAACAGAAGACAGAAAGCCCATTACCCTTCCGCAAAAGAAAACGCCGCATGCCTTATACTTACAGGCACTGAAGCCGAAGAAAGCTTTAAGAAAAAAGATCTGATGGACCACGAAGACGAATTACGATTTCTACTGAAAGTCAGAGATACGCTAAGAGACATGGGATATTCAAGCGCTACAATAAAGGTCGACTCTTCGCGATGGGCAGGAAAATCTGACACCGACCAGACAATCAATAGCATGGAGGAATTGCTAAAAAGCGATGCCTACAAAGCAGCAGACCAGCATGCAAGGCGCAGCGGCAGAAATGAACTATCCTTAACATTATATTTTGATAATGATGAAATAGCACACTCAGCCTCCGGACCTCACGTTCATAGATTCAGGCCAATCGACATCTCAGAGGAAGAACTGCTAGCCAGAGAAAATTTAGTCAGAGCCAGAGATGCCACCCCTCCAAACACCAATATCATAGATAGAGCTAAATCATCAGTCCTAAAAGGCCCTTTCAACAGGTTTAGTAAAAATTAATTTCTGTTGCATTGTTCAATAGTAATCATTATTTATCAGCATCTATCCAATGCTCTTGCGGGTATAGTTTAGTGGTAAAACTCCAGCCTTCCAAGCTGATCTCGAGGGTTCGATTCCCTCTACCCGCTCCACGCTTCGCCTCAGTTTAAAAACATCTTTTTGGCATTCTGGCATAACCGCCCTGCCCGTACAAGCAAGCTAAACTGCATAACACACCTAGTCACAAAACTACCACACATATATTGTTTATGGGAAATTAATCCTTTGTTAATTATCTATTCTGTGTAAAGAAACTGAGGAAAATGTATAAAATTACAGCTTAACAATATGATTTCAATATTGAGTTCGTAATTTTATGGCAGTCGCTGATTCACTTAAAAACTTTGCTTCGCCGCGATATATAACGCTTACGATAATAGGCGTGTCGCTGCTGATGGTATTCTCATTCCTTTCTTTCAGGCTTTCTGAGCCTATTATGAGCACGCTGTACACCAACCTGAACTCGTCGGATTCTGTGTCGGTGGTAACGGAGCTGGGCGCGCTGGGCGTTAAGTTTGAAGTGAAATCGGGCGGCTCTGAGATACTTGTGGAAAGCCCTGAAGTGCTGAAAGTACGTATGCTGCTGGCGCAGAAAGGCCTGCCAGCCAAGGCTAACATTGTCGGCTACGAGATATTCGACAAGGAAAGTATGCTTGGAACTTCCAACTTTGTGATGAACGTGAACCTTGTAAGGGCGCTGGAAGGCGAGCTTGCACGCACTATCAGCTCTATGGGCTCCATCAAATCAGCGCGAGTGCATCTGGTAATTCCGCGCCGCGATATATTCCGCCGCGGTAATTTTGAGCCGAGTGCTTCTGTAGTGCTTACGCTCAACAACCTGCTGGATGTGCCTAAAGCCGAGGCGCAGGCTGTCAGGCACCTTGTATCATCTGCGGTGCCGGGACTTTCTGCCAATCGTATAACCATTGTAGATAGCAACGGTAAGGTTCTGGCGAAAGCGCGTAATGAAGGCGACCAAGGCGCAGGTGCAGGCAGCGGTATGGATACGGCCGATTACAAATTCCAGATGGAAGAAAGATACCGCAACCAGATAGTGAGCATGCTCGAGCAGGTTATTGGCGTTGGTAAGGTTGAAGCCAATGTTACCGTTGATATGTCTTTCGAGAAGAGCTCTGAGATATCTGAAACCTATGATCCGGATGGACAGGTGGCACGTTCTACTCAGACTACTGAGGCTATAGCATCTTCCGCAGGCACAGGCGGCGAGGTTTCTGTAGCGAATGAGCTTACAGGCGCTGGCGGTGCAGGCGGCGGTGGCGAGAACAGCCAGAAGACCGATGAGATAACCAACTTCGAAATATCCAAGCGTGTTGTTAACCGCGTGAAAGATGGCGGCGATGTTGAGAAAGTATCTGTAGCGGTACTGGTTGATGGCCTTTACACAACAAACAATAACGGTGAAGAAAACTACGCCCCTCGCAGTGATGAACAGCTTGACCAGATACGTACGCTGGTACGCTCTGCCGTTGGTTACAACGAACAGCGCGGCGATAGGGTTGATGTTGTGAACATGCAGTTCAGCCGCAGTGGTGGCGCTATATTGCAGGAAGAAGGTGTGATGGACTGGCTGAAACGTGACCTGAACTCGATAATTAAAACTCTGGTACTGGGTATTGTTGCAGTGCTTACCATTATGCTGGTGATAAGGCCGCTGGTGAACAAGGCGTTCAATGTTTCTGCAGCTGATATAGAAGCTCAGGAAATAAAAATGATGGCTAACAACGAAGCTCTGGCCCAGGCTGCAGCAGCAGTTGGTACGGTAGCGGCAACAAGCAGTATGCCGGATGAATTGCCTTCAAGCATAAACCTTGATATGATACAGAGCCGCAGCGATTCATCTCCTGCTACGCGAGTGAACGAAATGATAGACAGCAACCCTGATGAAACGCTAAGCATAATAAGGGCCTGGCTTGCAGATAACACAACCACCTAAGACACGTTTTTAAATTATGGGACCATCCGATAAAACTTCAGCAGGCGGAATAACAGGCGTAGAGAAAGCCTCTATACTGATGATGTCGCTTAACGAGGAAGTGGCGGCCAAAATATTTTCCATGATGACGGAAGATGAGATACGCCGAATATCTTATTGCATGTATTCCCTCGGCAAGGTTGATACACAACAGGTTGATACGCTGGTATCGGAATTCACGGATGAGATGTCTGGCGGGCGCACTATTGTGGGCGATCTTTCCAGCGCAAGAAAGATTCTTACGAAAGCACTCGGCGCAGATAAAGTAGATATGATGCTGGGCGACGTTACCGGCCCTGTAGGCAAAGATACCTGGGACAGGCTGAATAACGTGGATGAAGAACTGCTTGCCGCTTACCTGAAGAATGAATACCCGCAAACGATCGCACTGATACTTTCCCGCATACGCACATCACACGCGGCAAAGGTGCTTTCCATCATGCCGG
>JAMHZE010000006.1:0-2840 GCA_035909535.1 Rickettsiales bacterium
TGGTATTCAGTGAGGCTTCAATAGCGCAGAATATTGCAGAGGGCCGCGTGATATATGTGGATGTTACGGCAGACTGGTGCCTTACCTGCAAGTTCAACAAGGCCAATATAATCTATCCGATGATAGACTATCTGCGTGCTGAAAAAATTGTGCTGATGAAGGCAGATTACACTACACCAAGTATAGAAATAAATAACTACCTCACGGCCAACAAGGCCTATGGCATACCGTTCAACAAGGTGTACGGACCTTCCGCTGTTAATGGCATCGTGCTGCCTACAGTCCTTACCGAGAAGTCGGTTAAGGATGCTATAGAAAAAGCCAAGTAATGCCATCTCAGCAAAATATGCAGAAGTTCAGGAAGGCCGAGAATTTTCCGGTTGCTTCGCTGTTGTTGCCATCACGTGGCAGGTCTGCGGTGCTTGCGTTGTACCGCTTTGCCCGTGCAGCAGATGAGATCGCAGATAGCCCAACTCTCGCTTCATCAGAAAAGAAAAAGCAGCTACAGCAGCTGCGCGCAGCGCTACAGCAGGGTGATGTGCATAGCATGGCCTATGATGCGCGAGATTACTGGCGCGCATGCAACGCAGGTAAAATGAACCTCAAGCACGGCCTTTCGCTGCTCGATGCCTTTATACAGGATGCCGAAAAGCAGGAATATGCCTCATGGGAAGAAACCCTTAGCTATTGCCGCTGCTCTGCCGCTACAATAGGCCGCAGCCTGCTTGAAGCCTGTGGAGAGTTTGGTGCCGATGTAAAATTCAGCGATGATATATGTAACGTGCTGCAACTCATCAACCACCTGCAAGATCTCAAAAAAGACCGTGAACAGCTTTCCCGACAGTATTTCGACAAAAGCTTTTTCCCGAATGTGGAAGATGTATTGCAGCAGAAAGAATCTCCTTCAGTAACCGAAGGTAAACATAAGGTAATTGCAAAGCTGCGCGATATGCTGAACCCCGCATCAGCCCTTATCCCCCAGATAAGCTCATTCCGCGTCCGTGCAGAAATAGCAACCATATACAAGGTTGCACAAAAGCTGCTCGATAAGCTTTCAACGTCAGATATCCTGGAAAAACGCGTGGAGCTATCTCGCGCTGAAAAACGTAGTGCCGCCATAAAGGGTGTTCTCTGGGCTGCACGCAGTACATTCACCAAAAAATATTCTTCCGGGCATATGGCCTATGGTTCGGGCAGTTCTTTCATCGCGCCTCTGCTTAGCCTAAAGGCAGAACGTCGCCGCGCCATGCTCTGTTACTACTCTCTCTGCCGCCATTTAGATGACATAGCAGATTCAAACGAGCCGAAAGATGTTGTTCTTACAAAACTGGCAGAATGGGATGATGAAATAGAATCCATGTACAGCGCAGAAGCTCTTCACCTTCCTCAGCACAGCCTCGCGCGAGAGATGGCACTTTATGTGCGCTGCTACGGCATTGAAAAACAGCATCTGCTGGAACTGATAGAAGGCCAGCGCATGGATGCCAATAACCTTATGTTACGCCCGCAGCTTGTGCTGCTTAACACATACTGCTATCGCGTTGCATCATGTGTTGGTCTGGTATCGGCGCGCATATTCGGATACTCTGAAAGCAACAGGCAGGCGGTAGAAAAATTTGCTACCGAGCTTGGCCTTGGTCTGCAATACATAAACATCATCCGCGATGTACGGGAAGATGCTGGGGTAGGGCGCATCTATCTGGCTGCCGAAAAGCTGCAAAAAGCAGGCATCGGCAACATCACCCCGCTGGAGATATACAGTAACTACGCTCATGCAGAAGTGGTTCTGGAGCCTCTGCTGAAAGAGATGGCAGCAACCGCAGAAGCATATATTGATTCTGCAATGCAGATACTTCCGGAAGAAGAGCGAGATAATATGCGTGCTGCACTGCTGATGAAGCATGTTTATCTGAAATATCTGGAGAAGATGAAAAGGAAGCGCTTCCTTTTTGATCGCAAGGATATAAAACTCACATTTATTGAAAAACTGAAGTTGTTATATGAACCCGCTGGAAAAATATAAACATTTATACACAAACGAGCTGAAGCTGATCGACGAGAAGATAAAATCTGCTGCAGAAGGCCGTGCCGAACTTATCGGCGGGCTTATCGCGCATATAGTAACTTCGGGTGGCAAGCGTCTGCGTCCTGTATTCGTGGTGCTTTCTGCGGGTATGTGTAAAAACAAATCTCCGCATCACATAGATATGGGCGCCTGCGTAGAAATGCTGCACACCGCAACCCTGTTGCATGATGATGTGGTAGATGGCAGCCAGCTGCGTCGTGGCCGCAAAACCGCTAATGAACTCTGGGGAAATTCTGCCAGCGTTCTGGTGGGAGATTTCCTGCTTGCGGAATCTTTCCAGATAATGTCGCAGATAGGCTCGCTGGAGATAATGTCTCTGCTCTCCCGTACTTCCTCGGTAATAACCGAAGGCGAGGTAAAGCAGCTTATGCATAAAACAGATGTCACCATTTCCTATGATGACTACATCCATATAATCCGCGGCAAAACTGCGGAGCTTTTCGCGGCCTGCTGCCGTGTTGGTGGCATTGTGTCGGGCGTTTCGCCGGAAAAATGCACCGCGCTTGAGCAGTTCGGGCGTAATCTTGGCATAGCCTTCCAGATAGCGGATGATGCGCTGGATTACAGCGCAGATGCAGAAACGCTTGGCAAGAATGCAGGTGATGATTTCCGTGAGGGTAAATCAACGCTTCCTGTTATCCATGCCTATATGAACGCAGAGCCGGCTGAGCGTGAATGGATGGAAACCATTTTCAGCGGCGCAGAAAAAGGTCGCAGTGCTTCCCAGCTTAAAAAAATGCGCGGTATAATGCAG
>JAMHZE010000007.1:0-15364 GCA_035909535.1 Rickettsiales bacterium
GAATCGGTCCAGGTAGAACCGTACAGCGCAGATGTAAGACCTTTTGAATGGCCCATTGTCCATCTGCCAGGCGCTGCAAAAGATGTATGGTTTATATCAAATGCAAGGCCCAGAACTGAACGCTCCCCCTGTCTGTGTTCAAATCCGGCTCTTGCGCTTCTTATCTCAAGGCTTGTTCCTGCTACATCGGCGTTGCCGCCTTGTTTTCCTTCCACATACGATATCTCAAACCACGAGCGGTTATCTTTCTGGCAGTCAGAAAGATCCTTACGTTTTTCTTCATTGCAGAACATCATGCCGTTAACACCGGAAAGAACAGCAGATGAGAACTGTCCACGACCTTCCAGCACAGCCTGCTGAGAAGCTATAGTTCCTTCACCTGTCAGTGAATCATAGGCCTTCTGCAGGTCTACCATATTGGTTATACGCAGCAGCTCATCCGCTATAGGCTGGAAAGCAGGTACACCATCTGTCTGTATCTGGTTCACAACATTTGCATAAGTGCTGGCATTTGGTGTCAGCCCTGCCGGGTTATAATCTATGTCGTAATTCAGGTATAGCGTATCGCCGCCTAAGCCAGCATCGGGTAATACCTCCAGCACAGCCTGGAATATAGGCGTGGAAGAAGAAGTACCACTTATAAGGTCGTTGAAGATAGATATTCCGCTGTAAGTTATACCACCCGTAGCATTAAGCAGGGCAATATGGAAGCTGCCTGGCTTACCCGCACCTGTAGAAGGCTCAAGCGTTATAAAGCCGTCCAGATCAGCACTTCCGGTAACCTGTATAAAGTCTGTGTAGTCATTCAGTGCCGCACCGGTCTGGAAGCCGATATTTATCAGCGTATGGCCGGTTGCGCCCTGAGTAAAGTCACCGTTAATGGTAGTAAAGCCATTTGTATTATTGGCAGACATAATGTTCATATCGCCGCCGATAGAGAATATACCTTCGTTGGTGAATAACCCGCCGCCAAGATCAAGCGTGTTACTTACCATGTAAAGAGAATCAAGGCCGTTGAAGAACGTGTTGTTACCGCTGCCAAGATCTATATTACCTATAATAGTAGCGCCGCTGATGTTCTGTATAGAATCATTACCGGTAGTACCAAGTATAACAGTATCCCATATGCCGCCGGTGGTTTCTATAATCGCATCAGCCGCACCCGCAAATCCGTTGATTATGCTGTTATTATTACCGCCAACAATAGATACTGCCGTACCTCCAGTACCAGCTCTGATAATGTCAGAGTTCTCCAGCAACATATTACCGCCGGTGTTCATCTCCAATGCAGTGCAGTTGTCTGCCGTACATATCATAGAGCTGTGGTTTCTTGCGGTTATATTGCCAGATGTACCACCACCAGCTATAGAAGCAAGGTAAATAGCCACACCCGCATTGTCAGAAAGTACTTCACCACCGGTATTATCAAAAAGTATACTTCCGGAATTACCATTGGCAGATTGAGTTACAGCTGAAATAACAGATGTTGAACCTCCGGTGTAGCTGAAAATCCTGCCTCCCATATTGAATAGATCAATATCGCCTGAATTGCCTGTAGTACCCATTGCTTCAGAATTTATACTTATAGCAGAGCTGTTGCCATCGCCGGAAAGAATTATACGGCCATTTGAGTTGTTAGTGACAGTTATTTTCCCGGAATTACCCAGCGCAGAGATGCTGTTCGCAATTATACCGCCAGAATCTGTGCCGGTAGTTTCTATCATAGCGCCGGTATTGGTAACAGTAACATTACCGGAATCTGCCGCGGCAGCTCCTGCAAAATCATGCACGCGTGATTCTGCTATTATAGCAGGTGCATTATTACCCGTAGTGGTTATAGAACCGGTATTCGTAGCCTGTGCAGTACCAGATGCCTCTCCCACCGAATAGCTGAGTGCAGATATACCGCTGGAATTATCGCCATCCGTAACAAAAACTGCGCTGTTATCTGCCGTCACATCGTCAGAAGCGCCTGAATGTGCATCTGCATTAAGACCGTCCCAGAAAATATCCTGTGCATTAAATCCGGCAAGTCCTGCAACACCGCCAACGCTTACGGCTGTAATAGCGTTAGATCTGTTACCAACGGTCCAGATGTTACCTGTGTTAACAATGCTTACAATCCCGCCTGCACCGCCAACGTAACTGTCGTCACCTTCATTTGCACCGTCATTACCTAGGCCGCCAACTGCACCGGCTCCCCAGCTTTGTCCGGTACAACCATCATCAAATGTGCAGTATTGATCGCTTCCCGCATCACTACCTGCACCACCCGCGCCACCAGTGCCTGTGGTAACACTTCTCAGGCCACCCATACCACCAAGGCTTTGCGCCAGTATCGCAGAAGAATATGTCAGTCCTGTAGTTACAAGCTGTTGGGCATTATTTATGGTTATGTTGCCGCCATGGCCACCATCGCCGCCATTTCCGGCATCACCACCATCACCACCGGTAGCGCCTGTACGGCTTGGGCTCAAACTTGTAGATTCAGGAAAGTGAGATACCGCATTACCTCTGTTACCACCTTTACCACCTTGTCCGCCGTTACCGCCAATACCACCAGTACCACCGGTACCGCCTAAGCTTTCTGCCAATATAGCATTAATTCCTGCCGTAATTCTTCCATCAATACCATTGGTTGTAACAAAAACATTGCCACCGTTACCACCTATACCACCAACACCGCCAGTACCGCCGTCGCCACCAACGCCACCTGTGCCACCAATACTGGAACTTGTATGTGCAAGACCAAGGGCAACAAGGTTAGTAGCGCCACGTCCTGTACCACCTTCACCGCCAACACCACCAGTGCCGCCAGTGCCACCAACACCGCCATCACCACCAATGCTACGTGCTGTTATACCTGTACCGCTTGCGTTAAGTTCGCCCTCACCAAGTATTACGGTCGCTGTATTGCCATGGCCACCATCACCGCCAACACCACCCATAAAGCCAGTGCCACCAAGAGCGCCGCCAGCGCCATCTGTAGATTGTGCACCAAGCCCGCTTACTACAGCCGCACCGTTACCGCCGTTACCACCTCTGCCGCCTGTACCGCCCTGACCGCCCTGACCACCTTCGCCACCTTGGCTGGTAACAATATAACCATTATTTGCCGTGGTTTCTGTTATGGTAGAATTTATTGATACAACACCGCCAGTGCCACCTGCGCCGCCTTTGCCGGCTTCACCGCCTGTGCCTGCTGCGCCACCAATGCTGCTCGGAGCAGTAGCAGAAACAATCGTCATATCATTAGATTCAACTTCAGCAGACCCGTGTCCACCATTACCGCCATTACCGCCATTACCGCCTTGTCCACCTGCTCCGCCTATACCACCGGTAGAAATAAGAGAGGCAACAGCACCAACTTCAGCAGAATCAGCTGCTAGTACCAGTGATACTACATCACCAGTTGCACCAAAGCCGCCTATGCCGCCTTGACCGCCATCAGCACCTCTGCCACCAAAACCAGAGTTAGAGCCGTATACCTTCGTATTAGGAAGAATGATTGGAGGGAATATTATTACGTTAAGAGAAGGCACCGTGCCAACCTGAGCATTACCACCGTTACCGCCAGTACCACCGTTACCACCTATCTGCGCTGCACCGCCTGCACCGCCTGTTACATCAACGTTAATTGCGGTTCCTGCTAAATCAATATCGCTAGCAACAAAGTTATATGCATGGGTTGCGTTAGATGCATTACCTGTACCATTGTTACCATTATCTACTACACTGCCAACTTCCTGTACAAGAATTACAGATGTACCGATACCCTGAAGGCCAATATCAAGGCCTATTTCATTGAAATTGTTATCATCTGATACGTGATTGGTTGTTACGTTGGTCGTAAGGTTTGTAATATTTATTATCGCGCCCTGAGATACGGCGCCCAGAGGTGTTTCTTCTATGATCTCGTCAGGATCGGTTGGATTTTCTTTGATAGGGTTAACATACTCTATGGCAGGAGGAGGTGCGAATTCCAGCACTACAACTTTATCATTCGGTGGTGCCACAGGCAGGCCGTCAACATCATATGCTATGGTAGATATAACAAAATCGTTACCGCTGCCAACAGGGCCTGTAATAGTTATAACATCCGTACTGCCAGAGCGAGTAGTAGTTGCCGTGTAGCCAGCTGCAATAACATCGGGGTCAGTATTGATTTTAGTAATAACCTGCTGAAGTGTAGAGCCTGGATCCATCTCAAGCGTTATTGCAGGGTTACCAACATCATCAGGGGTAATTACAACATCAAAAGCAAAACCACCATTTAATGTGCTGCCTAAAACAACGTTAGTAGTATTACGGGTACTTTGTTTCTGGCCGGTGGCAAGTTGTACAACTTCAATTTCATACTGGCCTTCATCCGGGCTGCCGTTAACAGCGGCAGATATAACTGTAGGGTTGTTATTCACCATCTGGCTAGTAGTGTTGCCGCTTGGCGCATCAGAACCATTAGTGGCGTGGTGAGTGTTGAATGTACCAAAGGCGTAAAATGCACCGCAAGCCAAACCCATTGTAAGCTGCTGGCAGCTGTAACCACCGGAATAACCATTAAGCCCGTTAGAGCCCGTGCCAGGAGATGTGCCATCAGCAGCTTCGGCAGCACCCGTAGCAACGTTATTTACAGGAACGGTAAAAGCAACCTGTGCATTAGATTGCATCGGCGCAAGACCCGCAACACCAAGTGCAAAAGCGGCAGCAGTACCAAAAAGATAATGGCGTATGGTGCCAGTATTCTGGCTCTGATTTACTTTGAGTTCAGCAGTGCGTGTGCTAATTTTCATATATAAAATTGGGTTGGTTGTTCCTGTCTATATCCACAGATATACAGGCCAGCGTTATCGTACAACGATAATCGTGCGGGCAAAAAGCCTTATAAAAAACTATTTTACTGATCTGCGGTAAGATTGCATCCTACTGGCTTACAGGAACAAGCCCCAACGATTTGTATAGCGCTATAAGGTTGTATGAAACACTCGCGAGAGACTCCAGCAATTCCGTTTGAGCGCTGAACAGGGTACTTTGTGCCTGCAGCACATCAAGCTGGGAAATTATACCTTCCCTGTACTGCGTCTGAGATATCTCTATGGCTTTCTTACTGGCTGTAGCGGCATCAGTAAGTGCTTCCAACCTCTGCCATTCTTTTGAATAGGCAAGAACGGCGGTCTCTGTTTCTTTCAGGGCTAGTAGCACGGCGCGTCTATATTGTATAAAGGCCTGTTCCTGTGCTGCATCGGTAGCTTTTATTCCGGCGTGTATCCTGCCAAAATCAAGCAGTGGCATTAGTGCTGCGCCTCCCAAAGACCATACTTTGTTGGAACTGTTTATCAGACCGCTTGCCGTATTATTCTCAAAGCCAAGTACAGATGATAAGGTAATTTTAGGGAATATACTGGATATAGCCGCATCATATATATATCCGGAGGCCAGTAGGCGTTGCTCGGCAGCGCGTACATCAGGCCTGCGCGATATGGTAGCTATAGGTGTATCGGTTGCTATCGCCGGGTCTATCAGCGGCAGGTTGCTTTCTGCTTCCGCAATATGGTTCAGGCTGCCCGGAGTAAGTCCAAGCAGAAACTCAAGTCTGTAAACGCTTGCGCCAAGCAGGTTTTCTAACATCGGCACTTGCGCGCGTACCGTACTAAGCTGAGAGTTTATCCGCGACAGTTCAAGGTCACTTTCAATGCCCTCATTATATCTGGCCTGAGTTATAAGGGCGGTGCTGTTCTGGGTTTCCAGAGTTTTTTTAGCGAGCCTCAGCCTGCCTTGGTAAAGGCGCAATTCTATGTAATTCCTGGCCACTTCAGAAACGAGAGTGAGCGCAACTGCATCACGCTCTTCTTTTGTTGCCTCAGCTTCTGCGCTGCGTGCGCGATACAGATCACGGTTGCCGCCAAAAATATCTATCTCCCATGAAGCATCGAATCCCGCCTCATAAAGGTCAGCGCTGTTAGAGCCTCTTGTTGCCCCAACCTTCGCATTACCCTGCGGCAGCAGTTCTGCTCCGGCGCCATATGCCAGCGCACGCGCTTCACGTACACGTGCCTCAGCTTCTATCATATCAAGTCCGCCTGCTAAAGCCTTCTCAACCAGATCATCAAGTACCGGGTCATTAAAGTTCTTCCACCATTGTACATTGTTCTGCTGAACATTATCTAAGGCAGGTGTCTGCACTTGCTCACGCCACTTCTCAGGCACCTTAACATTGGCCGCATCATATTTTGTTTTATTGCATGCGCTAGTGGTAAGCACAAGGCACAGGCAGGTCAGAGCAATGTTTTGGGAGCTATTTAATTTCATCTAAAATAAATTCACTTTGAAAAGTTGATACTGAATATATATAACCTATATAGATAAGTCATGAAACAGATAAGTAAATATGCAGCCATATCAAAAACCCCAAAATAATAGTAAATACGGCTTTATAAAATGGATTGCAACGGCAGGAATTATTGCAGGCGTTGCGGTTTGGGGGTTAAGTGGCGGCAAGCAGCAGGTAGTGCCAGATGCTACAGTACCGGTCAAGCTTGCAAGTGTAGAAGTTAAAGATGTACCTTATTATATAAAGGGTATCGGCACGGTAGAATCTCTCCACGGTGCAGAGATCCGCACACAGATAGATGGTGAGCTTGTTGCGGTTCACTTTACAGAAGGTGCAGATGTTGAAAAAGGCACGCTGCTGGCAGAGATAGATTCCCGTACTATAAAAGCTCAACTCGCACAGGCTCGTGCAGAAAAGGCAAATGCTGCCGCTCAACTTGAAACTGCACAGCAAGATGCTGCAAGGTACGAGAACCTTCTTAAGCAGAACGCTATCGCAAAACAAGCAGCAGACCAGCAGGTGGCGCGTGTAAAACAATTGCAGGCTCAGGTAGATGCTGCCAATGCCGCAATAGAAAGCGCTCGAGTTCGCCTTGATTATACAAAAATAGTTTCTCCGGTATCGGGCAGGGTAGGCATAAGGCGCATTGATCCCGGCAATATAGTTCGCACTTCAGATGCTCAGGGCATCGTAAAAGTAACCCAGATAAAACCTATCGCGGGTATATTCTCTCTACCACAGGCAGAACTTCCTGCGTTGCAAAAAGCTTTTTCACAAGGCGATGTAGTGGTGGAAGCCATCACCCGTGACGGTAAAGAAGTTATAGCACGTGGTGAACTTCAGGCCATAGATAGCGAGATAAACGCATCCTCAGGCACGATCAGGCTTAAAGCAATGTTCCCTAATGATGACGAGGCCTTGTGGCCCGGTCAGCTTGTAGCCCTTCGCCTGAAGGCAGATGTCAGGAAAGATGCGCTGGTGGTACCTGTAAGGGCGGTGCAGATAGGTGCTCAGGGTGACAGTGTTTTTGTAGTGAAGGGTGATGTTGCCGAGATGGTGAACGTAGTTCGTGATTTTGAGAACGAGAAAGAAGCCGTCATATCAGAAGGTCTAAGTGCCGGAGATAAGGTGGTAGTTGATGGTCAGGTTCGCCTTCGCAGCGGCTCTAAAATAAAGGTATCCGGAAAGAATGAATAGCGACAGGCTTAACATATCAGAACCTTTTATCAGAAGGCCGGTGGCAACAACATTGCTTACAGCAGCACTTTTCCTGCTTGGTGTTTTTGCGTTCCCTATGCTTCCGGTAGCACCGCTGCCGCAAACAGAATTCCCAACCATAAGCGTGAATGCCCGCCTTCCTGGCGCCAGCCCAGAAACAATGGCATCTGCCGTAGCCACGCCGCTAGAGGTGCAATTCTCAGCCATACCTGGCATTAAGCAGATGAACTCCAGCTCTGCCCTCGGCAGTACCAGCATCACCATAGAATTTGAGCTTGATAAAAGCATAGATACCGCCGCTCAGGAAGTTCAGGCGGCCATAAACGCAGCCGCTGGCCGACTGCCATCAGATATGCCGGATATGCCTACATGGCGTAAAATAAATCCGGCGGATAGCCCGATACTTGTTCTTACTATGCAGTCAGAAACAATGTCGCTGACAGAGCTTTCCGATGCAGCCGAGATAATTCTCTCTCGCCAGCTCAGCCAGTTAAAAGGCGTTGCGGATATACGTATCTCCGGCCAGCATAAACCTGCGCTGCGTATTCAGGTCAGCCCGGAAAAACTTGCAACACTCGGCCTAACGCTGGAAGATGTGCGTAGCGCGGTAGTAGCTACAAGCACCAACCGCCCTAAGGGTACGTTATTCGGTGACAACCGCACCACTACCATAGAAACCAACAGCCAGCTTTTCGATCCGGAAGGCTATAAGGATCTTATAATATCTTACCGCAACGGCTCCCCTGTAAAGCTATCAGATGTCAGCAATGTGATACAGGGCACAGAAAGTGAATATGTTGCTGCATGGCAGAATGATAAGCCGGGTCTGAATATAATTATCTGGCGCCAGCCCGATGCCAACATCATTGATACTGTAGATCGTATCAAGGCAGATCTGCCACGCCTGCATGATCTTCTTCCGGCAACCGTAAAAGTAACTGTACTGAACGACCGTACAGATACCATCAAATCATCCCTGCATGAGGTGGAAATAACCCTCGTTCTTGCAGCGGTTCTTGTAATATTCATCATGTCGCTTTTCCTGCGCCAAAAGTCTGCAACAATAATAGTCACAATGGTTATGTGCGTTTCCATTGTTGCTACATTTGCGGCTATGTATGCGCTTGGCTTCAGCCTTAACAACCTTACACTGGTTGCGCTGGTTATAGCAGTGGGCTTCGTGGTGGATGACGCGATAGTTGTGGTAGAAAACATTCACCGCCGCATGGAAGAAGGTCTCTCGCATTTTGATGCCGCACTGGAAGGCGCCCGTCAGATAGGCTTTACCGTAATATCAATAAGCCTTTCGCTTATCGCGGCCTTTATACCGCTGCTATTCATGGGTGGTGTTGTTGGCCGCCTGTTCAGCGAATTCGCCATAACGGTCACTGCGGCCATACTTATATCCATCGTTACCTCTCTTACTCTCGCGCCGATGATGGCATCTATTTTTATGAAAAGCCTTCCACACGGGCATGAAGGCGGCTTTACTGCAAAGCTGATAGAAAAATATGATATCGGCCTAAAGTGGGTTTTCGCGCATCAGCGTTTCATGCTTGTCACATTCTTTATCACGCTGGCGCTTGTTGTTGTCGGCTATGTAAAAATACCTAAAGGTTTCTTCCCTAACCAAGATACCGGCTTTGTGTTCGGTACTACAGAGGCTGCTCAGGATATATCTTTTGCCGACATGGTAGAAAAGCATAAAGAACTCTCCAAAATAATCAGCGCAGACCCGGCGGTGGCTGGGTACGGCACATCTGTAGGTGCAACGGCGGGCAGCCAAACCATGAGCAATGGTCGTTTCTGGATAAGGCTAAAACCTCTTTCTGATCGTGATGTATCGGCAGATGAATTCATCGGCAGGCTACGTCCGCAGATAGCTCAGGTAACAGGCGTTAACCTGTTCCTCCGTTCCGGTCAGGATATCAACCTTGGTGGTATGGCTTCGCGCACGCAATACCAGTACACGCTGAAAAGCGCAGAATCTCGCCTGCTCAGCACATGGGTAACACGCCTCACTAACGAGATGCGTAAGTCAGATAAATTCCGGGATGTCTCTAACGACCAGCAGACAAATGCCGGCGTAACACGCCTTACTATAGATAGGCAGGCTGCTTCACGTTTCGGCATCAGTGTACTTGATATTGATCAGGCGCTTTATAATGCATTCGGCCAGCGCCAGATAGGTGAATACCAGACTCAGGTTAACCAGTATAAAATAATCATGGAACTCGATCCTTCGGTTCGCGGCCGTGTTGATACGCTAGATTACTTCTATCTGCGCTCTCCTGTAACAGGCGAGATGGTTCCACTTTCAACATTCGCCAAGCTCGAGCCGCCAACAACTGGCCCACTTTCTATCACGCACCAGGGTATGTTCCCTGCGGTAAATATATCGTTCAACCTTGCGCCGGGCATGGCTCTGGGTGATGCCGTGATAGAGCTTAATGCCATACAGTCAAATCTCGGCATGCCTTCTGTTATCACCGGTTCGTTCCAGGGTGCGGCTCAGGCTTATCAGGAATCTCTGCGATCTCAGCCAATACTTATCCTTGCGGCACTGCTTGCCGTATATATAATTCTCGGCGTTCTGTATGAAAGCTTCGTGCATCCGCTTACCATACTTTCAACGCTTCCTTCTGCGGGTCTTGGTGCGCTGCTAGCACTCTGGCTGGCGGGAATGGAATTCACCATCATGGCTCTCATTGGCATAATACTGCTTATAGGTATCGTGAAGAAGAACGGTATTCTGATGATAGATTTCGCGCTGGAAGCACAGCGTGGCGGTATGAAGCCGCAAGAGGCAATTCACCTTGCCTGCCTTAAGCGTTTCCGCCCGATAATAATGACAACTATTGCGGCAATGCTTGTTGCCATTCCTCTTATACTTGGTATGGGTGCCGGTTCAGAACTGCGCCAGCCGCTTGGTGTTGCCGTTATCGGTGGTCTTGCTGTAAGCCAGGTACTAACGCTCTTCTCAACCCCTGTTATATATCTCGCTATGGAGCGCATCTTCTACAAAAATAAAGATGCCATCTACAAACCGCCAGCACAAAGTAATAGCAATATCTAATAATCTTTTTTCCACTGGATACCGAAACTTTGGCTGCCTGCACCATCCACAGCTGTTCTTGCAGATATGGAAGGCGTTAATTCCAGCTCGGTAACAACCTGTTTGCTTTCAATCGTACTGCCTTGTTTTATTCCTACGTAAACTTTATCAGTAACGTATTTACCGGTGCTGATAGATGTCTGGTTATCTTCGCCTGCTTCCAGCTCTAAAGTATCCAGCCCAAGTTTTTCCCTTGCGCCAGCCAGCAGATCAACCTGTTCGGCTTCGCCTGCCAGAACCCTTACGGCATTAACAAGCTTAAGTGCCTGAAATGGTGAAATGCTGTTTATATCACGCCCGAAAAGCAGCAGCGCCAGCGCTTCATCCTGCGGCAGGGAAGGCGTAGAGCTCAGCGAAAGCTGGGGCTGATTTATCGTGCCCGTAAGGTTGATACTTACATCGGTTGTCTTAACTCTTGTTCCTGCAGAAATATCAAGGAAAGGTGAGGGTGGTATCTGCCCTTCAAATAATATCGCTGTTTTTCTCAGGCTCAAATTCCTATCAAGAAATTTGAAAGAACCCCTTACAGAATTCAGACTGCCCACAACATCTGGTGCAACAGCATCGCCCGTTACATGCAGGTTTCCTTCAAATTCAGCATCAAGCCCGCGGCCGCTTACAAATATCCTGTTAGGTGCGTTTATCTTTATATCCAGCGCAATATTTGTCGCCTGTTCTTCCTCATCCTGTTTTTGCTTTTCGTTTTTTACCCAGATGGTCTCAACCTCAGCTATCTCACCACCGCCTGCGCCGGGTATCTGCACATGCAGTGGGCCAAGCCTCAGCTCACCTTTCACCTTCATATCGTTAAAACTGCCACTGGCAGATGTTCTGCCATCTATAAAGCCGGAAGCCAGTCCGCCGCAGAAAAGCTTAAGCTCAGCAAATTCAATATTGCCGCTTACATTTCCGCTGCCTTCCATATTAACATTTGCACTGGCAGAAAGCCTTCCCTTATCACCATCGGTAGCGCTTAACCTTCTTAAACTCACCTGCTCGGCAGAAAGGGCAACGTCACCTTCTATATTACGCAGGCAAACGCCAGAAGCTGCGTTCTCATAATCGCCTTTGCGCAGTAATGCAGTGCCGTTTATCTCAGGTTTTCCAAGCACACCACCTATCTTTATATCCGTAGTTATGCCACCAGCCAGCTTGTGTCCCATCGGCCTTATTATCGGGTTCAGCATATCCAGCGGTATCACGCCTTTTACCACCCCATCAAGCTTTGTGTTCTCAGATATATCCGTATCAAAAGGCTGCAAAGATATCTTCGCAGGTATCTTTATGTCGGCATTGAACCCTGCCTGCATGGTCTTCGCTTCAATGCGCTGTTCTATCCGGCCTTCCTGCCATAGCGTGTCAGATTTTATCTGTATGCGGTCTGGCCCTGCCATCACATCACCTGCAGATGTAATTTTGATGATAGGTTTCTTTTGCGTTCCGGTAATATTGGTATCGGCTTTAAAAAAGCCTTTTAGCGGCGTGCCGCCTGTAGGGATCACAGAAAGATCAGATATATTTACTGTAATGTGAGAGTCCAGCTCTTCTGCAGAAGTATCCATCTTTATAGAAACGCTGGTGGCAGGGCCTTTTATGGTTTTTAACTCCAAATAATATGCCTTGTCTTCCGCACGAGATACAAAATTCAGCTGCTGCTCTTTTCCGGCTACGGCACTTTTTATGGTTATGTTATCAACCGCCAGCAGTTCCGGTAAAAATCCTAACATGTCCAGCGGCGATCCGGCAGAACCCCCCTTGTCCTGTGTTGCAGGAGCTTCCTCTGCTTCCGGCAGGCGATGCAATATTACCTGTGCCGCGGTCAGCTTCTTAACGCGCTCTTTTCTTGTGGCAACCCTAATAGGGTTCCACACCAACTCTATATTATTTACTTCAACAACATCTCCCACCTGGTCAGAAACAATCACGCGGTCAATAAACACATGAGAGAACAGATCCCCGCGCAGTCCTTCTATCCTAACGCCGTTCTGTTCTGCGCTTGCAGCCTCATTTATCTTGCTGATTATAAATTCCTGCCCACGCTCAGACATAGCGTAATAGAACGCCCCTATAACGGCCACTGCAAGCAGCAGTATAAAAATGATGATTATCTTTAAGAATCTTATCATCTAAAAAGCCTGTCCTATACTTACGTAAAGCTGGTAACCTTCCTGTCCTATGTCCTTCCCGTTTACAGGAAATGCAACATCAAGTCTTATCGGCCCGATAGGAGAGTAATACCTAAAGCCCGTACCGGCGCCATAATATATCTTCTCGGCAAATTGCGGCATCTGGTTATTGGTTACGTTACCACCATCAACAAACAGCACACCGCCAATATCTTCAGAAAAGCGCAGGCGTAATTCTGTAGATAATTCTATCAGGCTTGCGCCGCCTATAGGTCTTGCAAGCAGGCGCGGGCCGATGGTCTGGTAGCCAAAGCCGCGCACTGAACCGCTACCTCCGGCATAGAACCTTATGTCAGAAGGAACTTTGTCGCCTGTCTGTCCGGCAATACTTCCCATAGAACCGCGCAGTGCAATTGTAGGGCTCATGGTCATTTCAGTATCGGTAAGGTAGGTTTGCCCTGTAACAACCGTTTTTATAAATCGCCCGCCGTCACCTACTGTTTCGGTATAAGGTGTTACAGAAAGCCTGCCCAATACGCCCTTGGTTGCATCCATTATATCGTTACGCGTATCGTATTCCATGAAACCGGGAAACGAAAGCAGCCCGTAATTACTTTTGCCTGTCAGTACATCTTCAGTACTCTTGATAGAAAAGTTAACGCCAAGCCCGGCATTCAGGTTAGGCAGCAGCTTTCTTTCAAGCGCCGCACCAAAATCTATCGATTCAGACACATAAACATCGGTATCCTCGCGTTTGATACCTGTATTCATTACCAGTGTCTGGTCATCTCTCCAATATGCCGGAATACGTATGGATGCCTTCAGCTCCTGTAATTGCTGTCCCAGGTTTAGCTCGCTGATGAACTTCTCGCCGCTGCCGAAAAAATTGCGATGTTCCCATCCGGTGTGAATACCTATGCCCTGATCGGTATTAAAATCCATACCTGCGCTTATGGTTCTTGGTACACGCTCTCTTACCACCAGTTCTATCGGTACAAGCCTGCCTTTCATATCTTCTGCCATAGGCGTTGCCCGCACAGATGAGAACAACTGCGTAGAAACAAGGTTGCGTTGCATTTTGTCCAGACGTGCGGCATCAAAGCATTCACCTTCCTTCCATGCTATTGCGCGGTTTATAACCTCGGCGTTTACAGCTTCGTTCCCTTTTATTATCAGCCCGCCAAACTCGGCCTTCTTGCCATGTTCAACATTAAACTCCAGCTCTGCATTTTTATTCAGGTGATGCAGCTTAAGCAAAGGCTTTACTTCCAGCGAAAGCAGGCAGGAATCTTTGGCTATCAATTCGCGGATAAGTACCGCATCTGTAACTATAAGGTCGTTATCTACTGCGCCGAACTTCTTACTTTCTATCTGAGAAAGTTCTATTTCTTTTAGCCTGCTACCGGGCCAGTTAATATTTATAGAGCTTATTTTATATCTTACTCCCGGATTTATACGGTAGCGCAGGGTAGGGGGCTTTGCCTCAAAGTCATGCTGTTGGTCTATGGCAGCATCATAATAACCCTTAGAATCCACCAGCTTTTTAAGCTTTGCACTCTTCTCTGCTGCCAGCCTTTGCAGATCATCCATATTTTGTGGCAGGTTCTTGCTGTCCACCTCGGTTATCCCAACCTGCTTGGCGGCTTTTTTGATGGTCTTATTCGCGCCTTCCAGCTTTATTTCGTATTCTATGCCCTCATCGCCGAACGGCCACCACCACGCTGCCTGTGCGGATGGGGTAGCCAGTACCAGTGGATACAACAACATAAGGGCTGCAAGCAGCCTTTTCTTTGTAGCTTTAAATTGCATGAATAAGCTCTAATAAAACTTTTATACTAATTCAATAACTTACTTATAGTTTTGAAAAAAATGTCAAAACGATGCATTTTCTTATGGAAAAATTATAGGGTTCTGCTGTATCCGTTAGCTATCGGGGGCGATCAAGCACCTGATATAAACAATAGGCAAAATTTTTATGAATAAACTGAAACTTGCTGCACTTTCACTGGCCGTACTTGTACCTGCTGCTGCTCACGCTGCAGATAGAGAAGATATCCGCAACCTTGCAGCTGCAAAAATATCCCTGACAGATGCTATCGCTACAGCTGAAAAGCATCAGGGCGGTAAAGCTGTTGAAGCAAGCCTTGATGATGATTCTTTCAAACCAGTTTTTGAAATAAGCGTTGTAAAGGATGACAAGATATTTGAAGTTCACGTGAACGCAGAAACTGGTGAAGTAATAGGCGCCCGTGAAGATCTGGACGACTAGAACTCAGTAAATACCAATCGGAAAGGGGCGCTTTTTGCGCCCCTTTTTTTGTCTGCAACCATTGCTTATTCTTCAATCTAAAAAACCTGCTTCTAAAGTTTCTTTTAACTTACTGACATATATGCAAATCTTTATGAGATTAGTTAACGATTTATTAATAAATTTATGATAAGATGTTCTTCGTTAATTTAGTAAATTAGTTATATACCTTATGATTGGAAAATTTACAGAGAGCGTACTAAAAAATAAAAGACAGTTTACTATCTGTCTATTAACAGATGATCATTCTGTCAGGTCAGATCAGATAC
>JAMHZE010000008.1:0-18350 GCA_035909535.1 Rickettsiales bacterium
TCGGCATGAACACCAATAATATAGGCAATAATTACGGCTATATAAACATAGAGCCGGGCATTCGCAGCCGCTTTACCGACGCTTTCGGTAGTGATGGCGGCAGTGCATTTAAAGTAAGTTTTACAGCCAGCCAACCTGTTACAGCGAAATGGAGCATGAATGTTGGCGTTGATTATACAAAAAGCTTAAGCGGCTACACCGCTGCCGGTGCGTTTATGGAGCGCTACGGTTACGACCTTCTGCAGTACAGCACATCTGTAGTAAGAAAGTTTGAAGATTTTTCTATAGAGCTTGGGGTTGTATCTTACGCACATGCACGCAATACCGGTGTGGGTGAGGGTATAAGGCTTGGCGTTCAGCACCGCTTTTAGCAGAGTATTGACCACAGCCCCGCAGCGGGCTAAACTGTTACCATGAAACGAATAGGCGAACATCTGCAACAGCAGGGGCTGGTATCTGAAAACGCAATAGAGGCTGCGCTGAAGGTGCAAGAGCGCACGGGTTCGCGCCTTGGCGAGATATTGCAGTCGGAAGGCGAGATATCCAGCTATAAGTTCTATAAGGAATATGCGCAGTTTCGCGGAGTGGATTTTATCAATCTGGAAGAGACCGAAGTAAACAACGGTGTGATGGTTGTTGAAGACCGTGACGAATACCAGCAGATGCAATACCTGCCTTTTGATGTTAAGGGCGGCGTTTACCAGATAGCCGCAGCAGATGACAGCGACGACATGAAGGATTTTCTGGAGCAGAAATACAAGCGCTACACGCTGTTCATTACATCTCCGTACGATATATTATGGGCATTGCAAAGGCGGTTCAACCAGAACTACCAGCACGTAGCCACAGAGCAGCTTTTTGAGAACCTGCCATTCTCGTCCAGCAAGTTCATATTCGACAGCGCCTATTCAAAGATATTGCTGGCGGCGTTCTTTGTAAGTATGGCGTATTTTCTTACCAATCAGGGCTTCCTGATACTCTTCCTGTTTGCCATGAACCTGTTCTTCCTTTCATCGCTGGTGTCGAAGCTGATATTCTTCGGTACGGGTTTCGCATTCAAAAAAGAGTTGCTGAGAGGCCAGCCACTTAATCTGGATGACCGCGAGTTGCCTGTGTACTCTGTTCTGGTGCCGCTGTACCACGAGAAGCGCAGCACTATAGAAAGGCTGTTAACCAGCCTGAAGGCTTTCGATTATCCCAACGAGAAGCTGGATATAAAACTTATATGCGAAGTGAACGACCTTGAGACGATAGGCATTATAAAGGAGCTTCGCCCTAGCGCAAATTACCAGATAATCCGCGTGCCGGAAGGCTACCCGAAAACCAAGCCGAAGGCCTGTAACTACGCGCTGCAATTCTGCAAGGGTGAGTTTGTTACCATATATGATGCCGAAGATGCGCCGGATCCGCAGCAGCTTCGCAAGGTGCTTACAAGGTTCAGCGAACCGGGTGTTTCCTGCGTGCAGGCAAGGCTGAACTATTATAACCGCGAGGAGAACGCGCTTACGCAGCTATTCTCGATAGAATATGCGAGCTGGTTTGACTACATGCTTTACGGGTTGCAGAAGATGCGTCTGCCGATACCGCTGGGCGGCACAAGTAATCACTTCCGCGTGAAGATGCTGAAGAACCTGTATGCGTGGGACCCATACAACGTGACGGAAGATGCAGACCTTGGCATAAGGCTTGCCCTTGCAGGTTTGAGAACGGAAGTTGTGGACTCGGTTACGCTGGAGGAATCGCCTATCACCATTAAGGGGTGGATGCATCAGCGTCAGCGCTGGATAAAAGGCTACCTGCAAACATATCTGGTGCATATGAGAAGCCCGATTGAGATGTTCAAAAAACTTGGCGCTATGAGATTTCTCGGCTTCTTCTTTTTCGTGGGAGCGCCAGGGATAATATACCTTACCGTGCCGATAGTATGCACGCTTACAATTCTGGCGGTACTGTTCGACCTTGGCCTGCCGGAACCACTGGTGGCCTTAAGTTATTTTAACCTGCAGGCAACGCTGCTGCTGAATTTTGCCATAGGCGCATACATAGTTATAAAGAATAAATGGTATAAATGTGGGCTTGGCATGGCGCTGTTCCCAATTTATTGGGTGCTGCATTGCATAGCAAGCTTCGGCGCCGCATGGCAGCTTATGCTTAGGCCGCATCATTGGAATAAGACCGAGCATGGGTTGAGCAAATTCGTTCAGTAAAATCCATTATGCTTTGTGTAAATTGAGCAATTTTCATCGAGCTGAAATGCTCATTTACTACTTGTAAACTCCGCTTTCATCTCTTGAAAACCGTCAATTTCCACTAAAGCCTAAAGAATTTTTTCGCTCATTATCATTCGCTCCTGAATTATTAATTTCTTTTCAACGCTAGCGTGTTTTTGACGACTAAGCCTAAAGAATTGTATTCCTCTCATGCTCGAGAGATTTTTATAGTTATTTTCTCAGCGCATTGAAGATGCCGCGGAGAGTGCGGACTTCCTGCTCGGTGTAGAAGTGGCGGGTGAAGATGTTACGTATGTTTATCATCATGCCCGGCTTTTTTTCTGCCACCTGAAAGAAATTTTTTTCAGATAATTCGCGCTCGAGAAAATTCACCATCTCGTTGATATCTTTACGCGTTGAAAGAGGTTCAGCAGGCTGAGGTTGAGGGTTGTTGCCGGCTTTGAACAGCTCGTAGCAGACCACGCAAACAGCCTGAGAAAGATTCATGGAATCGTAATCTGCAGAAACGGGTATGGAGATATGGCGATGCGCGAATGAGATGGCATCGTTATCAAGGCCGGATGATTCGCGGCCGAATAATATTCCGGTTTTCGATGTGAGAGGCGAGGCGAGGGTAGCTGCCTGCTGCGGGGTTATAACCTCTTTAGCCATATCGCGTGATTTGGAAGCGGTGGCGAATACCATGTTCAGGTCGGCCACGGCGGCTTCCACGCTTTCGAATATCTGTGCAGATTCTATGATATCTGCGGCCTGCGCAGCCATATCATGCGCCTTCTGGTTAGGCCAGCCATCACGCGGGGAAACAATGCGCAGACCGCGCAGGCCAAAATTCTTCATCGCCCGCGCTGTTGCACCTATGTTCTCGCCCATCTGCGGACGCACGAGGATAATGGAAATGTTATTGAGGTTCATATTAATTAACTGTATAGTAACCGCTTATATGCGTATAGACGGCACAAGCTCTGCTGGCAAGGCAGATGGCATAAAAAAGAAGAAAGGCGCGGGTAAATCCGCTCCGGCAGGCGCGTTCAGCGCTGCCTTAAGCGCCAGCGGCTCAGATACCCCAATACAGGAAACCGGCGGAATTATAGGCGTAGGCTCGGTTCTTTCCATAGATTCCATAGGGCTGCTGGCTCAAGCCGGAGACGAAGAATTCGTTAAACAACAGAATGTTAGCTGGGGTAAAGATGTTCTGGATCAGCTTGAGGCAATTAAGTATCAGATTCTAAATGGAAAAATTTCATATAGTACTTTACTAAACCTCAAAGAACGGCTAAACAATATACCTGTGAACCCGGCAGATCATAAACTTCGCTCGATAGTTCAGGAAATAGAAATACGCGCCGCGGTTGAACTGGAAAAACTAAAGAAGCTATCTGAAAGCGTTCAGGTTTTTAATAATAACAGCAGCGAGGACTATAATGTCTAAAAAAACTAAAAAAGTTGCCGCAAAAAAACCAAAAAAATCCGCAGCGAAAAAGCCGGTAAAAAAATCCGTTAAAAAAGTTGTCAAAAAAATATCCAAGCTGGTGAAAAAAGCCGTAAGCAAAAAACCGGCAGCTAAAAAAACTGTAGCTAAAAAACCAGCAGCAAAAGCTAAACCTGCCGCGAAGAAACCGGCAGCCGTAAAAGTGGTTGCTAAAGCCAAGGCAAAAACTATAAACAGCTCTCCTAAATCTAAAAAGAGCAATGTTATAACCATGCCAAAAACACTCGCAAAAAAAGAAGGTCTGACAAAAAAGATAGACCTGCCTGCAAATTACAAGCCTACCGATAAAGAAGATTACATGAACCCGCTTCAGCTGGCCTACTTTAAACGCAAGCTGGAAGACTGGAAGCGCGAGCTGCTGATGGAATCTACCGAGACCATTCAACACCTGCAGACCGAAAGCTGGAACGAGCCGGACCCATCTGATCAGGCAACAATAGTTGAACAGACCGGCCTTGAGCTGCGCACGCGTGACCGTTACCGCAAGCTGATAAACAAAATTGATTCTGCCATTGCGCGCATAGAACAAGGTGAATACGGCTACTGCGAAGTAACCGGTGACCCAATAGGTTTAAAAAGGCTTGAAGCCCGCCCGATAGCGACAATGACCATTGCTGCGCAAGAGCAGCATGAGATGGAAGAACGCCTGAACATGGAAGGCTAGTTCTAAACTCTACTATAATCGGTGTAAATTTCTGATTTTTTCCGGTGCTCGCTTTACATATTAAGTATATGCGCAGCTCCGCTCCTCAAAAACCAGGCAATTTCCTCTCGATTCTAGCGAGTTTATATCAGTATAGTTCTCAAAAACTGTCAATTCCTCCCAAGGTCAGCGAGTTTCGAGAGGTTGCTTGTACCTCTGTAAACTGGTAAACTTACTTCATGGATATTCACGATAAAAAACGTGCAGAGGTTATCAGTCATCAGGGGCGCAAATATGTTCGCATAGACCCCAATGATATTGATACTACAAAAATGACCCTGGTACAGAAGGTGACCGACGTGGTTGCCGCACAGGTAAAGCAGGGCGCTGTGAAAGTAATTACCAGATGCGGGAAGGATATTGTTACCATAAACACCGCAGCAACCGGCGACTGGCTGGTTTATGATATCGGCACGAGCGAGTTCAAGAATCTTTCTGATAAGTTACTTAATAGTGAAAAGAGCGCCATATGCGGCAGGAACTTTGAGTATTTATACAGGCTGGCAAATGCCGAGCTGGGCCTTACGCCTGTGATGGAGCTTGAGCTTATTCAGCAGTTGATGATGGATAACATGGATAACCCGCAATTTGACGGCGGTTTTTTAAAAGACCTGAAGCGCTACCACTATATTGGCAAGCCCGTATATGCGGGCTATGTGCCGTTCAATTTTGTGATGCGCGCGCCATGGGGTGAAGACCAGTTCATCAAGCGCGGCGGTATGGTGATATACGATACCAATTACGAGCGCGAGCTGGCTAAGGCAGCTTTAAACGGTAGTGCCGATGATTTTGAGCAGCAGCGGCAGGTGATATACGGTATGCCGGGCGCGAAGGACAGGGTTCCGGGTGAGTTTGAGAAAACATATTCTATTGCGCCATCTGCCGATAATAAAGTGATAGCCGATACGTTTAAGATAGCCATAAAGGCTGATAGAAGCCCAATCGCCGGCATCCAGTTCAATAATATAGATCTGGCAAAGGCTTATGACCGCGCAGGCAAGCGCATGCCGGATTTTCTTGAGAAGTTTTTGCCTTAGTTTTACAGGCTAGTTGCCGCTGGCTATTTTTATCATCTCGCGGCGGATATCTTCAATGCCATAACCTTTGGCAGAGCTGGTTTGTATAACTTCCGGGAAGAGCGCCGGGTGCTTTTTGCCAGCTGCTTCTATTTTTTGCAGCACGGCTTTCATCTCATCCTGATTTACTTTATCTACCTTGGTAAGAACTATCTGGTAAACTACAGCCTTCTCGTCCAGCAGCTTCATTATATCATCATCTACCGGTTTGATACCGTGGCGGCTATCTATAAGCAGAAATATGCGGCGCAGGTTAGGGCGGCCAGTTAAATAATCTTCAATCAAACGACCCCAGTGAGCCTTTTCACGTTTGCCGCGCTGGGCAAAGCCATAGCCCGGCATATCTACCAGATAAAATGATTCATCGGCCAGAAAGAAGTTAAGCTGACGCGTACAGCCCGGAGTTTTTGAAACGCGCACAAGCGAGTTACGACCCGTAATGGCGTTGATAAGGCTGCTTTTGCCCACGTTGGAACGCCCTGCGAAAGCTACTTCGTTATGGAAGGTTGGCGGTATATCTTCCAGATTTACAGCGCCTATCTTAAATTCACAATTTGGCCAGTGTATCTTTTTCATTATCTGAATATTACCGTTTTTTTATCGTTGAGTATAACGCGGTGCTCCAGATGCCATTTGATGGCGCGGAACAGCACTTGGGCTTCAATATCTTCTCCGGTGAGCTTGAGATCATCCGGCTTCATGGAGTGATCTACGCGGGTAACTTCCTGCTCGATTATCGGGCCTTCATCGAGATCTGGCGTAACGTAATGTGCCGTAGCACCGATGATTTTAACGCCCCTGTCATAAGCCTGATGGTAAGGCTTTGCGCCCTTGAAACCCGGCAGGAATGAATGGTGGATGTTTATGGCGTGGCCCTTTAGGCTTGCGCACATGTTATCGCTTAACACCTGCATATAACGGGCGAGAACAAGAAGTTCGCAATCGAGTTTTTTATATAGGGCGAGAAGTTTTTTCTCCTGCGCTTTTTTATCGCGGCCTACAGGCAGGTGATAGAATGGAATGTTGAAACGCTTTGCCCATTGCTTAAGGGCAGGGTGGTTTGATACCACGCCCGCGATATCGGCATTCAACGCCCCGACCTCGTGCTTATGCAGCAGGTGGCTTAGGCAATGGCTGGCATGCGATACGGCGATAAGTATTTTCGGGCGGCGGGTAGTATCGCTAAAGCTGAACTCCATGCCGAATTTTTTGGCAACGGGAGCAAAGCCCTTTTCCAGCGCGGAGCATGGTTTTGAGCAGGTGAAATCTATGCGCATGAAGAAGCGCTTGGTGAACGGATCACCGAACTGCGTGGCCTCATTTATAAAGCAGCCCGCTTTAGCAAGATGGCCTGATACCGCTGCTACAATGCCTTTGGCATCGCGGCAGGAGAGGGTTAGTATATAATTTTTTTCTGACATAAAATTTGCAGCTTCAGCCTATAATTTTTTTGTTGCAGCTTTCAGCCATTCCTTCTGCGACTTGGAAAGCAGCGGGATAAGGCTGTTGTAAACATCATCATGGTATTTGTTAAGCCAGTCAACCTCTTGCGCTGTCAGCAGGGATTTTTCGATGAGGTTTCTGTCTATCGGTGCTTTTGTGAGCGTTTCAAACTCAAGGAAGCCTTTTTCTGCACTTTCCCGCACGGCTACAAGGCTTTCTATGCGAATACCATAAGCGCCTTTTTCGTAATAGCCGGGCTCGTTAGAAACCACCATGCCAGCTTGCAGGGGCGTGTTGTTGATGCGGCTGATGCCGCAAGGGCCTTCATGCACGTTTAGGAAATAACCTACGCCGTGGCCTGTGCCGTGTTTGTAATCCAGCCCTTCGCGCCAGAGTGCTGCGCGGGCGAGGATATCTAGATTGGCGCCGCTTGTGCCTTTAAGGAATTTTTGTGAGGCCAGTGCAATATGGCCTTTGAGAACAAGGGTGAAGCTGCGCTTCTGTTCTTTGGTAGGCGTGCCGATTGCTATTGTGCGGGTGACATCTGTAGTGCCATCCAGGTACTGCGCGCCGCTATCTATAAGCAGAATACCGCTGCCGCTGATGCGCGCTGCCGTGGCTTTATCTGCACGGTAGTGGATTATTGCGCCGTTAGATTTGAAGCCGATGATGGAATCGAAGCTAAGGCCTTTAAAGTTTTCCCCTGCGGCGCGGAACTGCTCCAGCTTTTCGCCTAATGTATATTCATCGTGCTTTTCTTTCATTTCACTCAGCCAGTGGAGGAAGCTTGTAAGCGCGGCGCCATCGCGGATGTGGGAGTTACGCCAGTTTTCCAGCTCGGTCTTGTTTTTTATCGCGCGGGCAAGCAGGCACGGGTCGGCTGATTCTATAATAGTGCAGTTGGATTTTTCCAGCTGAGTGCGGAATTTTATTGCGGCGGAAGATGGGTCAAGCTCGATGCACTTGCCGGTGCAGCTTTTAAGGTCAGCGAAGATATCAGAAGCTTTGCGGAGGTGGATATCGGCTTCCATGCTGTTCTCTATTTTCTGGATGGAAGGTATATCGCCATAGAGATATATCTCGCCGTTAGAGGCAAGCAGCGCCTGACAAAGTATTACCGGGGTGTTAGGAAGGTCGTTCCCGCGGATGTTGAGCAGCCAGCAGATAGATTCCGGCGAGGTAAGGAGCAGGTAGTCGCCCTTCATTTTGCCGCAGATGGATTCTATTTTACGGCTGGCGCGGCGGCCATGGAATTTTTTAGGAAAGGTGAATGCTTCCGGTGTGCGCGGTTTTGGGCGCTCTGACCAGATGTCGTCTATCAGGTTCTTATCAAGCTCGACCAGTTTTATGCCTTTTTCATCGAGCGTTCTTTTAAGTGCGCGATGCGAAGATATGGAAATAAGGCGCGGGTCAAAGCCAAGGCGAGCGTTGCGCTTAAGACTTTCGGCTATCCATGTGGCTTCCTGAACTTCTGTGCTATCGAGCAGGGTGAATTCTTTGCTCACCTCTTTAGCGGCTTGCAGTGTGTAGCGGCCATCGGTGAAGAAGGCGGCGGATTCGCGCAACACCACTGCTGCACCTGCCGAGCCTGTGAAGCCAGTTATATGGCGCAGGCGGTTGAGGTGAGGCGGCACGTATTCGCAGCCATATTCATCACGCATTGGTATCAGGTAGCCATCTAAGTTGGCATCATAAAGTTTTTTGCGGAGTTTATCGATAGCTGGCATTAAAACCTTTTCATTGAATAATGTTGCATATCTAGCGCCGGGGTTTTGCCCTCGGCTATATCTGCCGCGAGCTGGGCAGAGGCGAAAGCCATTGTCCATCCCAGTGAGCCATGGCCGGTGTTTAGCACCATGTTATCGTAGCCGCTATCGCCGATAATCGGGCGGCAATCCGGCGTGCTTGGGCGCAGACAAGACCATGTGCTAGCGGCTTCTACATCACCGCATTCCGGGAATACTTTGCGCGTAAGCTTTTTAAGCATTTCGATACGGAACGGGGTTATGCTGTGGTCGTAGCCGGTAAGTTCTGCGGTGCCGGAAACACGCATGCGGTTGCCGATGCGGCTGAACACGGTGCGCTCTGGCTGGTAGGTTATGCTGTTATGCGGTGCGGCATCCGGGTTTTTGATATCTACGGTGATGCTGTAGCCTTTGAACGGATATATCGGTAGCTTTATACCAAGCGACTTTGCAAGGAACGGGCTGTATGCACCAAGGCTTAGTATATATTTATCTGCCGTGACATCTCCCTTATCGGTAGAAACGGAAGTGATGGTTTTACCGTTTTTGTTGATAGCGGTGATGTTGGTGTTGTACATGAAGGTAACGCCCATCTTCTTCAGCTTCTCTTCCAGGCCGAGGCAGAAGCGGTGGCAATCTGCGGTGTCATCGAGCGTGTCACGAACGCCGCCGACAACGGTGCCGCGTAAATGCGCCATATTAGGTTCGTATTGAAGCAGGTCGTCAAAGCTTAGAACCTCGTAAGGAGCGCCGAGAGTTTCCTGAAACTGGCACTGGCGGCGGTAGCTTTCCATATCTGCCTTGTTTTCGAAGGTGAATATTTTGCCGCCGCGGCTGTAGCTGAAATCAAAGTCGAAATCTGCGTGGTTACGCAGCAACACATCACGCGAATAAAGGCAGAGTTCCAGTATGCGCTTGGTGTTCTCGTTCTCGCGGGATTCTGTGCAGTTGGCAACAAAGCGCGCCATCCACAGCCACATATTTATATCGGCCTTGAAGTTAAGGCGTAAAGGGGCATCTTTGCGGCCAAGCCATTGAATTGCCTTTTTAAGCGAGCCGCGATTGGACCATGGCTGCGCGTTGCAGTATGAAAGCTGCGAAGCATTGGCAAAACTGCATTCCTGTGCGGTGCCTGATTGCCTGTCTATAATGGTGACATCGTGCCCCGAACGGGCAAGGAAATAAGCCGTTGTAATACCGATAACGCCGGAGCCGAGTACTGCTATTTTCATACTATATAAGAATATTTAGATATAATGACACTGACCATATACACCTATTTTCTACACGGTGCAAGGGCTGCCGCCAGACCAATTAAAACCTTGCCATCAGCTTTATTTTGCCTATTATCCGTTTGCTAAATCTAGAGATTGTGTAATGGCTGTTGAACAAAATACTTCGTGGATAAAGGGGCTTAAGCCCATTGTAGTGAGGGGCAAGGAATTCCTGCCTATCATTGAAGGTGGTAAAGGTGTTTCTGCCACTAACGGTCAGTCTTCCGGCGCATTTGCCGCGGCTGGTGCCATTGGTACTGTTTCCGGCGTGAACGGCGACAGATATGACCCTGCGGGGAACGTTATTCCTATAGTTTATCACGGCAAGACCCGTGTTGAAAGGCATGAAGAGCTGGTAAGCATGGGCATTGAGGCCGGTGTACAGCAGCTTCAGCGTGCGAGAGATATATCCGGCGGCAAAGGCCTTGTGCATATGAACGTGCTTTGGGAGCAGGGTGGTGCAGAACGTATCCTTCATGGCGTGCTTGAAAGGGCGAAAGGCATGATAGACGGTGTAACCTGCGGCGCAGGTATGCCTTACAGGCTTTCTGAGATAGCGGTGAAATACGACATGATGTATTACCCTATCGTTTCTTCCATGCGTGCATTCCGCGCGTTGTGGAAGCGTTCTTACTCGAAAGCGGCGCATCTGCTTGGCGGTATAGTTTATGAAGACCCGTGGCTGGCTGGCGGGCATAACGGCCTTTCCAACTCGGAAGACCCTAAGGTTCCGGAAGATCCATTTCCGCGCGTTGCAGAACTGCGCAAGTTCATGAACGAAGTTGGTTTGAACCATGTACCTGTTATTATGGCGGGTGGTGTTTGGCATTTGAAAGAATGGGAACACTGGCTTGATAACCCTGAGATCGGCCCTGTTGCGTTCCAGTTCGGCACCAGGCCGCTGCTGACGGTTGAAAGCCCTATACCTCAGGTTTGGAAGGACAGGCTGACAACGCTGAAGAAAGGCGATGTTTACCTGAACAGATTCTCTCCTACGGGGTTCTACTCTTCTGCGGTGGAAAACAAATTTCTGCGCGAGCTTATTCTGCGTGGCGAGATGCAGGTTGAATACCGCACCGAGCCGGAAGGTTTCTTTACTGAGCCTCTGCCTCTGCCTCCGCGTGGCAGGCCGGTTTACCTGAATGCCGATGATGTTGACCGCGCCAAGAGATATATGGCAGATGGCTACAACGCTCCGATGAAAACGCCTGATTCGACGCTGATATTTGTTACGCCGAACCAGTCTCACGAGATACTGAAAGACCAGATAGACTGCATGGGCTGTTTGAGCCATTGTGCCTTCTCTAACTGGAAGGACCATGACGATTATACTACCGGCAAACGTGCTGATCCGCGCTCTTTCTGTATTCAGAAGAGCTTACAGCAGATAGTTCACGGCAACAGCCCTGATGATGTTGAGAACAACCTGATGTTTGCAGGGCATAACGCCTACAGATTTGCTGATGACCCGTTCTACGCCAATGGCTTTGTGCCAACGGTGAAACAGCTTGTGGATAGAATACTGACAGGGGAGTAGCATGAAGTTTACCCTTTCGTGGCTTAAAGAACATTTAGATACGCAGGCATCTTTAAACGAGATATGCGATAGGCTGACAAGTATTGGCCTTGAGGTGGAATCTGTTGCGGATTATGCGGAGATACTGAAACCGTTCACCGTGGCGCAGATAATTGCTGCCGAAAAACACCCTGAAGCCGACAAGCTGCAAGTTTGCAAAGTGGAAACCGGTAACGGTGTGCTGGATATTGTATGCGGCGCAAGCAATGCAAGGCCTGGTATAAAGATACCACTGGCGCGCATTGGTGCGATAATTCCTGCCAACGGCATGGAAATAAAAAAGACCAAGATACGCGGTGTAGAAAGTAATGGTATGCTTTGCTCGGCGGCTGAACTTGGTATTTCTGAGGAAGCTGAGGGAATTCTGGAGCTGCCTGAGGCGGCGGTTGTTGGCCAGCCATTTGCGCCATTTATCGGGCTTGATGATGCGCTTATTGAAATAGCGATAACTCCGAACAGAGGTGATTGCCTTGGTGTGCGCGGTATAGCGAGAGATCTTGCGGCAAGCGGCATAGGCAAGCTGAAAGACGATGCGGAGATGCTTGGCTTTGAAGGTAAATTCAGCAACCCGATACGTGCTAATATAATTGGCGGTGTTGGCTGCAACTGGTTCATCGGCGTTTATGTTAAGGGCGTTAAGAACGGCCCTTCGCCTGAGTGGTTGAAGCGCAGGTTGGAAAGCATCGGCAAGCGTTCTATATCGGCGCTGGTGGATATAACAAATTATTTAACATTCACCTATGGCAGGCCGGCGCATGTGTTCGATGCCGATAAACTGCAGGGTAATATAAATGTACGTATTGCATCGGAAGGCGAAAAGATAGTTGCGCTGGATGAGAAGGAATACACGCTTGATGGCAGCATGATGGTGATTGCCGACGACAAGCGCCCTGTTGCTATTGCAGGTGTTATCGGCGGCTTGGAAAGCGGCTGCACCGATGCGACCACCAATGTTTACTTTGAGCTGGCGCATTTTGTGCCTGAGGCGGTTTCTCGCGCTGGGCGTATTTTGCAGATAGACAGTGATGCGCGATACCGTTTTGAAAGGAACGTTGATATTGCATCTCACGAGTTGATAGATGAAGCGATGAAGCTGATAAGCGATATTTGTGGCGGTGAGGCTTCTGAGCCTTCGGTTGCGGGTGTGCGAGGCTTTTCCGGCAGGGAAATAGAATTCCACGATAGCATTATCGAAAAGGTTACGGGCATGAAGCCGGATAGCGCAAAACTGCGCGAGATGCTTAAAGCGCTTGGCTTTGAGATAAGAGGCAGCAAGCTTGGTATTCCAAGCTGGAGAAATGACGTTGCGATAGAAGAAGATATCGCCGAAGAATATGCAAGGCTAACTGGCTACGATAATATTCCAGTGAAATATATGCAAAAGCCTGAAAAGCCGGTTGTTGCGCTTTCCGCTGCCCAGAAGAAGCTTGGTGTTGCAAGGCGCTTACTTGCGGGCAGGGGCATGAATGAGGTTGTTACATTCAGCTTTATGGATGAGAAGAAAGCGGCTGACTTCAGCGCGGGTGCGCAGCTTATTACGCTTGCCAATCCTATATCTTCTGACCTTGGTGTTATGAGGCCTTCTATAGTGGCGAATTTACTTGATGCGGCGGCGAGCAATCAGGCGCGCGGTAAAAGGTCATTCAGCTTTTTTGAAGCGGGCAGCATATTTGCCAACGGTAAGAACGGCGAGTTTGTACAAAGGCCATGCCTTGCAGGTTTACGCTGCGGTGTAGAAAGCGAAAAGACAGCTTTGAGCAAGGAAAAGACCTTCAATGTGTTCCGCGCGAAAGAGGATATGCTTGCTGTGATAGGCCTTTATATGGATGCATCTAAGCTGAGCGTGGAGAAGAACGAGGCGTTTGGTTATTACCATCCGGGGCGTTCCGGCACTGTAAGGCTTGGTAACAAGCTGATAGCGGTGTTTGGTGAGATACACCCTTCCATACGCAAAAAGTTTGACCTGAAGAGCGATGCCTGCGCATTTGAGATATTTACCGGTGAGCTGCCTGAAGCAAAAGCCAAAGGCGGCTTTGCGCGTGCGGCTTATTCGGTTTCCAACTTCCAGGCCATTGAGCGCGATTTTGCATTTATTGTTGAAAGCAAAGTGGCGGCTCAGGATGTTGTGGCAGCGGTACGCAAAAGCGGCAAGAGCATAAACGGTGCCGAGATAGAGGATATTCGTATATTTGATATTTACGAAGGCGAGAAGCTTGGCGAAGGTAAAAAATCTATCGCGTTCAACGTGCGTATACAGCCGGCTTCTGCAACGCTTACAGATGAGCAGATAGAAGCGGCTTCGGCAAGTATTGTTGATTCTGTGCGCAGCGCTACCGGCGGCAGCCTGAGAGATGCTTAGTGTAAGTTATTGATATAAAGTGCTAAAACAATCTAAAATTCGTACTAAAACCCCACTAAAATTGAACTGAAACTTGTATTGAGGAAAGTTCTTCTGTGCTAGAATGGGTCAGGTGATTTTAGAGGGAGAAGCGCATGACGCCAATAGACAAACTTACTTCAAAAGAAACGATTTTAAAAGAAGCTCTGGAGCTTGAAAAGGACAGGGCTGAAAAAACTCGTGCCGAGATGGCCAAGGCTGAAGCGGTAAAAGCTGAGGCTGTGAAGGCTGAAATAGCCAAGGTTGAAACAATAAAAGCTGAAGCTGCTAAGATAGAAGTATCTAAAGCTGATGCTATAAAAACAGAAACGCGTAAACCAACAACAGAAAAACCTGATGTTAAGCCGGTAACAAAGCCGACATATACATATGTGGATACAGACGGTGACGGTATTGTAGATATTATATATGTAGATACCGATGGTGATGGCAAGCCAGACCATAAGGAAAAGCCGGATGGCATAATATTTGATTTCAACGGTGACGGTAAGCCCGATGATACCTGGGCAGATAGCCGCAACCCCGGCGTTGTGTGGGTTGATACCGATGGCGATGATAAGCCGGATAAGCCTTTCTATGCCGATAGCGGCAAGCCTTTTGAAGGCAAGCCGGGCAAACCTGTTACAGGTAAACCGGTTACAAAACCGACATATACTTATGTGGATCTGGACGGCGATGGTGTTGTTGACGTTATTTACGTTGATACCAATGGTGATGGTAAGCCGGACGATAAAGAGAAGCCGGATGGTGTGATATTCGATTTCAACGGTGACGGTATCCCTGATGATACGTGGCCTGATGGCCGTAACCCTAATATAGTGTGGGTTGATACTGATGGTGATGGCAAGCCTGATAAGCCTTTTGATGTGAATACGGGTAAGCCTTGGGAAGGTAAGCCAGGCAGCGGCCCTGTTATTGATGGTAAACCAGACGATGGCAAACCTGATGACGGCAAGCCTGATGACGAAGATGAGGGCGGTGAGACCGGTGGCGGTGAAGAAGAGGAAGAAACCGGTGTAAATACCGGCGGTGATGATGGTGACAACGTTATAAATGGTACATCTGGTGATGACCAATTATGGGGTAATGAAGGTAGTGATACTATTTACGGCGGCGATGGCGACGACTACATATGGGCGCATTCTGCCGGATGTCCGCATACGGCCGATGCAGGCACTACAAACATACTTGATGGCGGTGCCGGTAACGACCATATATTCGGCGCAGGCGGTAATGATATTATCTATGGCGGCAGCGGTGATGATTATATAAACGGCTCGAGCGGTTATAATACCATTGATGCAGGCAGCGGTAATGACATTGTATGGGTGGGCTTTGGCAGTGATACCGTTACATTGGGTGAGGGTAATGATACGCTGTATGTGTACAGTGCAGTTGGTGGCCATACTCATACCGTAACGGACTTCAACGCAGGTGAAGATGTTATAGTTATAAACCACGATTACATGTTCATTGAAGGTTATAACGACGGTGCGAACTATGTTATTACCATAGGCGGCACTATCAGCGCGGGCGGTGGCTATACCGTTAATGCTAACAGCTATAATACAATAGTTCTGCAAAACGTGAATTTTAACAGCCTTGAAGAAGTAGGGCTTATAGTGGTTCCGCATGATCCGCTGAACTATTACGTGGGCTATTACGATTATATAAATAACGGAAATTCTATACAGACCATATACGGTGCAGGCACTGTTAACGCATATGGTGATAATGGTAACTTTATATACGCATCATCTGGTGATGATGTGATAACAGGCAGCGCTACAGCTTCTGATACCATTGTTGCAGGTGCGGGTAATGACGTGATAAACGCAGGTGGTGGTGATAACTACATCAACGCCGGTACGGGTAACGACCAGATAAACGCAGGCAACGGCGACAACGTGATATATACCGGTGACGGTAATAACAGCGTAGAAGTTGGTGGCGGTAATAACCGTATAGAAGTTGGTAACGGTAATAACACCATAACTACCGGTGATGGTAATAACACTATCACTTCGTTCCAGAAGGTTGGTGACATTGTTATAAACGCCGGTGACGGCGATGATAATATAAGGCTGACCGAGCTGGTGGGTGACCATGTTATAGATGCCGGCGGCGGTGATGACTATATTCGTGTGGATAGAGGTAACAGCACCATTTTTGGCGGTGACGGTAACGACACCATTGAAGCCCTAAGCGGCGGCAACGACTATGTTGACGGGGGTGCGGGTGACGATAACATTAGCGTTGGCTATGGTAACGGTACCGACATTGTGAATGGCGGCGAGGGTAATGACGTTATAACTTCTATAATGGGTTATAATACGGCCATACTGAACGGTAACCAGGGTAACGACACGCTTGTTGGCAGAACCGTGGATATTGGCTATGGCAGCGATATATTCTGCTTCTCGGCGGGTAATGATGTTGTGCTGAACTTTACTCAGGGCGTGGATAACATCAAGATATTCGGCCATGAGGCTTATTTAGGCGACTTCTATGTTCAGGGTGCTACGAACGGCGTGCTGGATATAGTGGCAGGCAATGACGGCTTTTTGATACAGATAGATGGTAACACAGTGGGTACAATAACCCTTAACGGTGCCAATACCATAATAGAGATGAGCGGTCACACTATGGAGATACAGGACTTTAGCGGTACGCTGGGCAGTTCTGACTTTATATTTGATATGTAGGAAACGGGAGGGCTGTCATCCCGGCATGCTTTAAAAGCAGCCGGGATTGCAGTTTAGATTACTCTGCGTATTTTACAGAGCAGCCATACTGAGATGTGATGGCAGTAGCTACTTCTTTACCGGCAAGAACTTCATTCAGAGCGTTCTCCACGTATTTTTCAGCCTTTGCTATATCAGCAGAATCAGCAGATGAAATGCTATCTATAGCGCCCATGTAAACCAGCAGGCCTTTATTGATGATGAACATATGCGGGGTTGTTGAAGCAGCATAAGCTTTGCCTATAGTGCCGGAAAGATCGCGGATATAGTGGGTTGCAAAAGAGTTATCTTTCAGCGCGGCCTGAGCGGCGGCATCATCAGCGTAAACGCCCTGTTTGCCTTCAGCGCCTGAGTTAACGGTTATCCACACAACATCTTTATTGGTAAAGTTGCGTTGCAGCGCCTGCATATTGCCTGGGCCGTAGTGTTTTTTAACGAACGGACATTCCGGATTATGCCATTCCAGCACAACTACCTTATCTTTCAGGTCAGCCAGTTTAACTTCCTTACCGTTTATATCAGTTGCGGAGAAATCCGGTGCGGCGGCGCCTATCATAGGCTTGGCTTGTGCATTAAAGCTGAGCATTAGTGCCGCAGCAAGAGCAAGATATTTAAGTTTATTCATTGGTTCTCCTTTTTTGAGATTGACCCCAAAAAGATAGGGGCAGGAAAAAAGGATTTCAATAAGGGAATTCTATTTTGTGCTGTCTTCGAGCTTTTGCTCGTAGAATTCTTCGCCGATCTTGATCTTGTCACGGCCGTTTTGTTCGCGCCATTCATTGGTATCGCGAAGTGAATAGATGCAGCCGCAATATTCCTGCTTGTAGAATTCCTCGCGCTTGGCGATATCGTACATGCGCGCGCCGCCGCCTTCTTTACGCCAGTTATACGTCCAATATTCCACGCCGCCGACATGGGCTGCGGCATCAAGTCCGGATTTGTTTATCTGCTCCATATTCTTCCAGCGGGAGATGCCGAGCGATGAGGTAAATATGTTAAAGCCATTGGCCTTGGCGTATTCTGCACTGCGTACAAAGCGCATATCGAAGCACATGCTGCAACGGCGGCCGCGCTCCGGGTCACGTTCCATACCTTTTGCCTTGGTAAACCAGTTCTGCACATCGTAATCGGCATCGATGAACTCTATGTTCAGTTTGTCGGCATAGCGCTTGTTTTCGTTCTTGCGGATCTCGTATTCTTTGAGAGGGTGGATGTTTGGGTTGTAGAAGTAAATGGTAAGGTCGAGCCCTGATTTTACCATAGCTTCGATAACTTCTCCGCTGCAAGGCGCGCAGCAGCTGTGAAGCAGCACCTTCGTTTCATCACCGGGAACTTCCAGCTCTATCTCGGGGCGGCCTTCCAGCACTTCCTGCGGAATGGTTATCTTTCTAGGCTTTAACTCCATCTTCCTCAGTTTCCTGTATCTCGGATTCTTCCAGCATTTTGTAACGCCTTTCACGGGTGACACGGCGCTGGTAACGCAGTTCGCGGGCATCTAGCTTGCGCAGCAGGTAATACGGGAAGAAGCCCATAAGCGCCACAACAGTGTAAAGAATATAGAACAGGAATGATGCAGCAACGCCGATATTGCTGTTGAGCCCCATTTGTGCGGCAAGTGATATGAAGGTGAACTCCCTTATGCCGATACCACCAAAGGAAATTGGGATTATA
>JAMHZE010000009.1:0-1836 GCA_035909535.1 Rickettsiales bacterium
GCTGCACCAGCACTTTGCCATCATTGCGGGTTATTTTACGCTCACTAAGCTGGCGGGTTTGCAGTGCAGAAATAAATTCATCGCGGAATTCCCCGGTATCATCGCCCGTGCACTGCCCCATCATTTCATCAAGCAGGCGGTTTATATGAGGCTCCGAACGCAGCAGACTTTCTGTAAAACCCCAAAGCTGCAGGAAATTAGGGTTGAAGAGTTCCAGCTTGCCATCTTCCCTAAGCACCGCGACGGATTCGTTCAGATTATCCAGCGTGTAGCTCTGCACCGAAACAAGCGTGTTGTAATTACGCTCCAGCGAAAGCTGGGTAGTAAGATCTTCGTAATAGAACAGCAGGCCACGGTTCTGGTAAGGTATGATAATAACCTTTAATACTCGGCCATCCGTAAGGTAGTAGTAGTCTTCCTTCTTGGAGATAAGATTACTGAACATACCAAGGTTATCGCGCTTGAAGGACACGAAATCTACCTGCTCCGGCAGTTTACGCTTTTCGCGCAGCTGCTCGAGTATCTCGCCGTAAGTAGGATAGGTTTTCAGCCAGTCATCATCCAGCTTCCACAGTTCCACGAAGGCGCTGTTATAATATTCCAGCTTCTGGTTAACGCCATATATAGCCACCGCAGAATTCAGGGAATCTAACAGGCGTTTTTGCAATTCCATATTGAGTTTTAAGCGCTCACGGGTGTTTTGCAGCTCTACAAGATTCAGCGCAAAACCAATAGTGCCGTTTTTCGCAGAAAAGGTGGAATTGCGGTCACTTATCGGTATCTCTACCATCTGATTAAGTGTGTTACTGCCAGCTATCACGATGTTCTGCTCCATCACCTGCACCTGCCCGGTACGCAGCGCGCGCGAGGCAAAATCGCGGCTATCACGCGAGAGTTCAACATCACCCTTTTGCAGTATGTTTTCGCGTATCTCTCCGGTTATCTCGCAGAAACGCGTGTTACAGTAGATTATATTAAGGTCTTTATCGCGCTGCCAGATAGGGAAGGTTATCTCGTCCATCAGGTTAGCGAAGGTTTTCAATTCCGTTTCGTAGCGGCTTTTAAGGCGGGCCAGCAAACGGGCTTCTTTATTGGTATAGTGGTAAAGCTTTTGGTATTTTTCTGCACGATAGGCGTACACAACCAGCAAAAACATAAGCACAATAACCATTGCCATCAGCAGCACAAGCAGCACCTGCTGTAACATGGCATGGTCGTTGAGTATGGAAGTGATGAAGCTCATCACCAGAAACTATCACAGAAAATTGAAACGTAAAACTATTCCTGCTTGAACAGAACTGTTTTGAAGTTCTTACGATCTTCCAGTGCGGTACCTGTGCCTATTGCCACGCAATGAAGCGGGTTTTCAGCGGTGAATACAGGAAGACCCGTAGATTCACGCAGCAGCATATCAAGATCACGCAGGAGAGCGCCACCACCGGTTAGGATTATGCCACGCTCAACGATATCGGAAGAAAGTTCCGGCGGGCATTTTTCCAGAGCATCATGCACGGCATCACGGATGGAATTAACAGGCTCTTGCAGAGATTCCGCTATCTGGCGCTGAGAAAGTTCTATCTCTTTTGGAACGCCATTCACGAGATCACGGCCTTTAATGGTTGTAAGCTCGCCCTCACCGCTTGCAGGAGTTTGCGCAGAACCTATCTTCTTCTTAATTTCCTCGGCAGTAGATTCACCTATCAGAAGGTTGTGGTATTTGCGGATATAGTTGATGATGGCCTGATCCATGGTATCGCCGCCGACGCGGGTTGATTTTGCCATTACAATGCCACCAAGGGAAATAACTGCAACTTCTGTTGTACCACCGCCAATATC
>JAMHZE010000010.1:0-3479 GCA_035909535.1 Rickettsiales bacterium
ATTTATTTTGCCGGCAACGCGGCAGCCTTCAATCGTATCGTTCATGCGGTTAAGGCAACGCAGGAACGTAGATTTACCACAGCCGGAAGGGCCTATAAGTGCCGTAACCTTGTTAACTGCAATATCCAGGTCAACGCCGAAAATGGCTTGTTTCTCACCGTAGAAAACATCCACTTTTTTTGCGCTGATACGCGGATTTTCTATTTTTGCATTGTAAGACATAACAACCTACCAATTACCATTTATATTCAAATTTTCTTCTTAGATAAACTGCCGCTGCATTCATCACTGTTAAAAACAGCAGAAGCACAATTATCGCGGCAGATGTCTTTTCAACAAAACCCTGTTCCGGCAGGTCGCTCCACAGGAAAACCTGCACAGGTAGCGCGGTGGAAGGGTCTGTCAGTTTCTCAGGTACATCGCGCACAAACGCAACCATACCAATAAGCAGTAGCGGAGCGGTTTCGCCAAGCGCGCGCGCCATAGAAAGTATCGAGCCTGTCATGATGCCAGGGAGTGAAAGCGGCAGAACATGGTGGAACACAACCTGCATCTTGGAAGCGCCGAGGCCAATAGCTGCATCCTTAATGGAAGGGGGAACCGAGCCGATAGCGTTACGCGTGGAAACAATTATCACCGGCAGCACCAGCAGTGCCAGCGTTAAACCACCCACCATCGCTGAAGAGCGCGGCAGTTGCATCAGGTTGAGGAATATTGCAAGGCCAAGCAGACCGTAAACAATGGAGGGCACGGCAGCCAGATTGTTTATCGCAATCTCCACCAGCGTTTTCACGCGGCTTCTCGGCGCAAATTCTTCAAGGTAAATCGCCGCGCCAACACCTATCGGCAGGGCTGTCATCATGCATATAAGTATCACGAAGAACGAGCCCACGATACTGCCGTAAATACCGGCCATCTCAGGCTCGCGGGAATCACCTTGGGTCAGGAAATGCCAGTTGAACACGCGCTTAACAGAATTCTCAAAGCGCAGCTTCTCAACCATTTCAATCTGCATGTCGGTTATGTTCCTTCTGTGTTCTTCTACGCTTGTATCAACATGGCCTTTTATAAGCATATCCACGCGAGAGCTTGCAGGAACCCATATAACAATATTATTCAGCTTGCCGTCCTTACGGAAACGGTTGACTGCCTTGTTCTTTGCTTCTACGTAGGCGTTGCGCGCTATCAGCTCGCCCATCTGCATCACCTGCCTTCTGTCGGTAACATCAGGGAAGCGGGTTTTAAAATGGTCTGCCACCAGTTTGCGGAAATTCAGGTTGCTTACATTTTCCAGCGTCGGCTCAAGTTCCTGCGCCTGTAGTTCCGGGCCCATATCAATGCGTATCTTTATCATGGTGCGTTCAAAGGCGGGTATACCGTTGCCTAATATCGTGCCAAGCAGAAATACAAGGAATAATATAGAGACCACAACAGAACCAACGCCTGCAAAACGGAATCTTGTTTCAGCGCCACGGCGGCGTATCAGCCCCGCATGTGCAGGATTCTTCTCGGAGAGTATGAACGGGTTCTGCGGCATTATTCGTACCTCTCTCTGTATTTCTTAACTATAAGCAGCGCCGCAAAGTTAAGCGCCAGAGTGATAATAAACAGTACAAGGCTCAGCGCAAATGCGGCAAGCGTTTTCGCGCTATCGAATTCCTGATCGCCCACAAGCAGTTTCACTATCTGCGCGGTAACCGTAGTAACAGAATCCAGTGGATTAATGGTAAGCGTTGCGATAAGCCCTGCGGCCATCACAACAATCATCGTCTCGCCGATAGCGCGGGAAATCGCCAGCAGGCACGCACCCATTATACCCGGCAGTGCAGCAGGTATCGTAACCTTTTTTATCGTTTCAGAACGTGTAGCTCCCAGCGCCAGAGAACCATCTCTCAGCGACCTCGGCACGGCAGACATAACATCGTCAGAAAGGCTCATCACAAAAGGAATTATCATTATGCCCATCACCAAACCGGCGGCCAGTGCGCTTTCAGATGATGCGTGTATTCCGCCTGCGGCCAGCACATCACGCAGCAGCGGGCCCATTGTCAGCGCGGCAAAGTAACCGTAAACAACGGTAGGTATGCCGGCCAGAACTTCCAGCACCGGCTTTATTATATTACGTGCGCGCGGCTTTGCATATTCAGCAAGGTATATCGCGCTCATCAGGCCCAGCGGTATCGCAACGCACATAGCTACCAGGGTTATAAGCGCAGTGCCAAGGAACACCGGAATTATACCGAACGAGCCGGAGCTGCCGGCCTGATCGCTGCGTAGCGCTGTTTGCGGGCTCCATTCAAGGCCGAACAGGAAGTCGAAAACATTTATCTGTTCGAAGAATTTTATCGATTCAAAAAGCACCGATACAAAAATGAATGCGGTGATAGAAACCGATATCAGCATGCATAATACAAACAGCCTTCTCAGCCAGCGTTCAAAGTGGTCGCGTGCGTTAAAATCCGGGTTGATGAACCATATGGCTATACCCATCAGCGCTGTGGCAAGCACTGTGAATAATATTATATAAGGGTTGGAATTTATGCTGGTGATGCTGATGAGGGAGGAGTCGAAGATGGAGATAAGAACAAGTAATGCGGCTGCCGGTACAATACTCCAAATGGCTGTACAGTAGCCGTAATAGCGCGGTATCGATCGCATTGTTTTGTTGGAAAAGCCTGTAGGTGTTGTGTTTTTTGCGAGCGCCGCTACCCTTCTTGTGCCTAACTGAAAGGCTACAAGAGCAAGAATCACCGCCGCTATTATCAACTGATACCTATCCATTTTCCATGCCGTAATTATGTAAGCGTCTGTAGGCTTCCTAAAGCACAGAGTTCAATAGTTCAAGCACATAATTCACAGAAAATAAGCGCGATTGCCAACCTGTTGCAGGCCAGCATTAGTAGTATAATAACGCGTTGAATAAAAAGGATATTTTAGAATACTTCGTCGGCAGATTTCAGTGCATCAGAGCTGATTTCCAGCGTGGATGTTTTAGCTTTACGGTTATTTATACTGAAGGAAGGGCGGCCATCTACCAGTTTTGTTTCCAGTATACCGCCTGCTGCGGCAAAGCCTTTAATGTCAGAAACTGTAAGTACCGGTTTACCGGTGGTGGTCTTTATCACCTGATTCATCATACCCCTGTCATTGCTGACAAAAACTATGCCGCAGGAGGCAGCGGTATCTGCCGAGCTGATGGAATTCACTGCGCTGAATTTTTTGCCTTTTTCATTGAAGTTGCGCAGCAGTTCCAGAACCTTTTCGTTGCCTACAACGCAAACCGGTTTGGTAAGGTTAAGGTTATCAACAAAGTTGGTAAACTTATATATAAGTGCGGCGCTGGCGTTATCTACGGGTGCGGTAAGGGCATTGGCAGGCGTGCAGAAGCATATGGCGGCCACCATTATAGCTTTTAATGAAGATCTGTTAAACCTTGGTTTTAGCAAGCAGCCCCTGAAATAATAATTGAATAATTTATA
>JAMHZE010000011.1:0-9602 GCA_035909535.1 Rickettsiales bacterium
GTCATTGCGTATACGGTGCCGGTATCTGTAATATTTATAGTTGTATCGGTAGGCTGAAAGGTAACGCCGCCAACGGTGTAGCCATCTTTTGTTACCAGTGCGCCTTCTGCGTTTATGGTAAACGCGCCGTTACGTGTGTATCTTTCACCAAGCGGGCTTTCTACGGCAAAATAGCCATCGCCCTGAATGGCAACATCCAGCGGTCTGCCGGTCTGTCTTATATTGCCCTGATCAAGGATCGTCGCCGCCTGAAGTTTAGGCAGGGGGTTAGGCTTGCCGTTTATTGTGCCTTGCGGTTTTAAGTATACGGCAAGATCATGCTTGAATCCGGTGGTATTGGCATTGGCCGTATTATTGGCCACCATTTCCAACCTGTCGAACATGCTCTTCTGAGCCGAGTATGCTATAATACTTGCATCCATTATATAACCTTCTGGTGTTATGTTCCGGCTATATAAGAAGCGAGATGCGTGCCAAACCGCTGTTGCATATTTGTTTTTGAGGAATCAGCGATTTAGCTGGGTGTGTTAGGGTGTAAAAACCTTATCGGCAAAATTTTCCGGCAATTTTTGCCGGCTTAAGGGCTTGTTGGAAAATATTACTGGATAATTTTTGCTAGATGCCTCTGCCGCCGCCGTCATCACTGCGGCTGGATGGCGTGTAAGATGCATTTCTGCCGCCCACCAGGTCGGCCATGCTCTGCTGAGATGCGGTAGAATTTAAAATAGGGCCTTCGCTGCTTTGTGCCTGCGCCGAGCCGCCACCGCTATCACCACCGCCGGAATTGCTGCTACTGCTTGCCAGAGCGCGTATTATCTCTTCAAGGGGCTCGCTCATTTTTACATCATGTCCGTGCATAAGCGCATACATTTCGTCAGCCTTACGCCCGAAATTGCTGTTAATATCCATCGGTGCGCCGCCTTTTGCGCCGCCTGAACCGGTCTGTCCGGAGGCTACCCTATGGCCTAAGCCGCCATCATCATGTCCGCTCATAAAAGCTCCTTATTCGCGTATTATACCAGAAAACGCACGATAAAGCAAAGGCTTAAACTTAAACCTGCTTTCAGTTAAAACAATGCCTTAGAGTAATTTCTGGCCATCTGTTCGTAGTAAGCTTCCAGCCTGCCTTCAGTAATGGCCAGTCTTATCTCGCTCATCATATTTATATAGAAATGCAGATTGGCCTGAGTGCAAAGCATGCAACCCAGTATCTCATTCGCTTTCATCAAATGGTGCAGATACGCCTTAGAATATGTATTGCACGCTTTTATTGGTGATGCCTCATCAATAGGGCTGCGGTCGCTCGCGTATTTCGCGTTATTGATGTTTATCGCGCCATGCTTGGTGAATATCTGGCCGTTGCGGGCATTCCTTGTCGGTAGCACGCAGTCGAACATATCCACGCCGCGCATTACAGCACCAATTATATCAAGCGGTTTTCCTACGCCCATCAGGTAGCGCGGTTTATCTTCCGCTATAACTGGTATCGTATAATCCAGCGTGCTGAACATTTTCTCCTGACCTTCGCCAACTGCAAGCCCGCCAATTGCAATGCCATCAAAGCCCATCTTCTGTAGCTCGGTGGCAGATTTTATCCTCAGCTCCTCATAAACGCTGCCCTGCACAATGCCAAACAACCCGTAGCCTTCGCGCTCTACATAGGCTTTCTTGCTGCGTTCTGCCCAGCGTAAACTCAGCTCCATAGATTTCTCGGCTACTTCATGCGTTGCGGGGTAGGGGGTGCATTCATCAAATATCATGGTAATGTCACTGCCCAGCAGGTATTGAATCTCTATCGAGCGCTCAGGGGAAAGCATATATTCCGTGCCGTCCAGATGGCTCTGAAACTTCGCGCCTTCTTCGGTTATCTTGCGTATCTTGCTAAGGCTCATAACCTGAAACCCGCCAGAATCCGTAAGAATCGGCTTGTTCCAGTGCATAAATTTATGCAAGCCGCCCAGCTCAGCAATCTGCTCTGCGCCCGGCCTCAGCATAAGGTGGTAGGTATTGCCCAAAATTATCTGCGCGCCTAAGTTCTCAAGGTCATCAACCGTTGCAGCCTTAACCGTCGCCGCCGTTCCCACCGGCATGAACACCGGCGTTTCAATTACGCCATGAGCCGTTTTTAGTGTGCCTGTACGCGCTTTGCCGCTGGTGCTATTTACTTTGAATTCTAACATATTGTACCATGTTCGGTTGGTAGTTACGCCCAGCGCTGCCTATCATTGGTGTAGCATGGTCGCCCGTAACTATTATCATAATATTTTCATCCTTCATCTGCAAGGCAAGCTCTGCTAAAGCCTCAAGCGTATCATATATAAGCGAGCTGAACTTCATTGTCTCCTCATTTCCACTTTCGCTGAAAAAGCCATTCTCAGCTGCCTTTTTGCTGAAGCTGCTGTTAACTGCTATGTCATCAGCCACAGGCATATGCGAAACCACGGTCATAAAATGTAAAAACTTTTTGCCTGTAAGTATCTTCGGCAGAGCCTCTGTTATCAATTCCTTCTCGCAGGTGCCCTTGTAAGATGTGCCGCAAACAGGCTTCAGGCCGAATTCTTTTCTTATCTCGTCGGCAAAATATATTTTATCCGGAGTAAAATAATTATACCAGTTCACGCGGTCATAATACTTCCCATCTGCATTATGCATCATCACTACGTCAAAACCTTGTCTTGCCAGCAGCTGCGGCAGGCAGCCATTTAGCAGGCTCACATTCTCTGCTATCGGCAGGGTAAGGCTGTTCAGTTTTATTCCGCATAATTCACGAAACTCTCCTTCTAAAGTATTTCCCGCAAACTCAAATCTACCTGCCTCAACATTGTAATGCTCGCGCAATTCCATCAGTGGCTCGAGCAATATCCTCTGCGCTTCTGCATCCTTCAGCACGCCAAAGCTTTCTACCGCTATCAGCAGAACCTTATCGTATTTCGCGGCCATATCAGGCTGAGCCAGTAACTCTTTTGTAGCAAATTCTCCTTCAAACTTTGTTGCGACAAAGTTCTCAGAATACATATTGCCCCATTTCATGTCCGGTTCCAGCAGCAGGGCAGGGTCAATCATCAGCTTTGCTGCACCTGTAGGTATCAGCAGAATCGCGGCTATAATAATACTTATAAAATTACCGCCCGCATATCGTGGTAAAAGGTTAAATGCCAGTACTACCGCCAGTGCCGTTAATATCATGGCTTTGGCAAGGTCTGGGCTGTGGGCAAAAAAGCTTGCGCCGATATCCCCGAAAAAACCTGTTGTTGCTACTTCAGGCGTCAGGAATGCTGCCAGTTTTTCTATATCAAAATTGAACTTGCCCAGAAATGTCAGCAGCAGGTCTAGGGTCATAAGCAGGCTCAGCACTGCCGCAGAAACATATTTCATAAACTGTGTGCGCAGCAACATCATGGGTAGTGCCGCCAGCAGATAATCTGCAAAAAGTAACGGGCGGGTAACATCAATAAGCTGTGCAGCCCCATATATTACAAGGTTCGGCGCCAGTATAAATACGATCAAAAATCTCGGCAGGGTGTTAAAGGAATCTTGCAGTAGTTTTTTCATGCGGCTACATACCGGCAATGGTCATTCCGTCCACGCGCAATGTTGGCGCGTTCTTAGAGTACTTCATATTCAGGTCATTCGCAGCGGTAATGTTCATGAACATATCTGGCATGCTGCCTGCAATTGTTATCTCGGAAACCGGATAGGCAATTTTTCCATTCTCTATCCAAAAGCCGCTTGCGCCCTGGCTGTAATCGCCGGTCACGTTGTTCACGCCCATGCCGAATGCATCGGTCAGGTAAAGCCCTTCTTTTATATCCTTTATCATATCTGCCGCAGATATACCGCCCGCATTCATGTAAACATTCGTACTGCTTGGGCTTGGGTTGGAAGATATTCCACGACCTGCACGGCCATTGCTTTTCAGGCCAAGTTTTGCCGCGCTGCGCAGATCAAGTATCCAGTTCTGCAGCACGCCGTCTTTTACAAGATACATCTTCTCGCCGTGAATGCCTTCCGCATCGAAAGGCTCAGATGAAAGTCCCTTCAATATGTTCGGGTCATCTACAATATCAACTCCGGCAGGAAATATCTGTTGTCCCATCTTATCGGTCAGCCAGCTCGACTTCTTTGCTATAGCGCCGCCATTGATAGCGCTGCAAAGAGATGAGAGCAGGCTTTTGGAAACACGCGGATCAAAAACTATCGGCACGCGGCAGCTTTTTATTTTGCGTGGGTTTAGCTTATTAACTGTAAGTTCACCGGCGCGCCTGCCTATAATTGCAGGGTCGTCCATATCTTTGCGGAAGTGCGTGTAGGAATATTCGTAATCTGTTTCCATCTCTGTGTCAGAACCCGCAATAACGGAAACCGAAACAGAAAAGCCGGAGCTCTGGTACGAGCCTGAGAATCCGTTGGAAGATACCAGCACCGTATCAGATGTAGAATGGCTTGCGTCAGCGCCTTCAGAATTTGTAACGCCTTTCACGGCCAAAGCTGCATCTTCTGCGGCAGATGCCCAGTCGTTCAGCTCGGTTGCAGAAACTCCGCTGCTGTCAAACAGGGCAAGGTCATCGGTCTTATGTGCCCATTCGCTCTCTTCGGCAAGCCTTGCATATTCATCAGCCGGGGCAAGTTTTGCCAGCGTAATGGCGCGTTCAACGGTCTCGCTGATATTCTTTTTCTGGAGGTTGTTGGTAGATATGACAGCGCATTGATTGCCTTTGCCAGAGCCTATCAATACACGTATACCAAGGTCGCGTGATTCCGAGCGTTCAACATGTTCAAAATTATTCATGCGCACGCGCAGGGATGTATCGGCAGACTCAACTATTATGGCATCGGCACCGCTCGCACCGAGGCGTTTGGCCTCGGCAACGGCATATGCGGCTATTTCGATGTTTTCTGTCATTACGTAACCCTGTCTATATCAGATGGCTCATTCTCAGCCTCTGGTAAAGCCCTCGGGCGCTTCAAGAGCGAAATTATTTCGCTTCCTCAGTTGCCGCCGCTTCTGCAGCCGGAGCTTCAGTAGCAGTAGACTCAGGCTTTTTAACTATCTCTATGTCCAGATCTTCAGAAAGTTTTTCTACATACTTTCTTACTGCATCTGCACCAAGCTGTTTCTCGATACGAGGTTTAGCATCGGTGAAAGGAACTATCTCAGCAGGTTTGCTGTCAGAAACCACAAGTATATGGAAGCCGAATTCAGATTGTACCGGGCCTGTAAGTTTACCGGCTGTTGCGCCTTTTACAGCTTCAGCGAATGGCTTTACGAATTCATCAGGGAATACGTAGCCAAGGTCACCGCCTTTAGCAGCAGAAGGTTTGTCGATAGAATCAAGTCTTGCAACATCTTCAAAGCTTGCATTGCCTGCTTCTATTTTAGCTTTAGCAGCTTTAGCGGCAGCTTCGTCTTTAAACAGAATGTGTTTAACTTTGTACTGCTTGGAAACTTTAGCTTTAGCAACAAGTTCATCGTAAGTTGTTTTTATTTTCTCTTCGTTGATATCTTTCTTCGCGATATCTTCAAGGAACTTTTCTTTATAGATAGTGTTAACAAGGCTTGCTACTTTGTTCTTAAGTTCAGCTTCGTTCTGTATGCCTTTATCCATTGCTTCTTCCAGAACTTTCCTTTGAACGTAAACTTCTTTAGCAAGTGCTTCCAGGCCTTTCTCGTCGATGTTGCCCATGTTTATGCTTGCGCCGCGACCACCTGTTATAAAGTCAAGTCTTTCACGGAATTCTTCCTCGTGGATCTTTTTGCCGTTTACTTTAGCTATTACATCGCCGCCGTAAGATCTTTCCAGAACGCTGGCGCTTTTGCCGCTGCCAAAGGCGATATACGCCACAAGGAAAGCGATTATTGCTAAAAGTATTATTGTCTGTTTATTGGTGTTTTGCATAGGAATTTCCTTGTTTTTTATTTAGCGTAGCTTATATAGTGGAAAGATATTTATGCTTCAAGATAATTAATTTATGGAAGATCTGTTTTCTAATTTACCCGTTGAAAAATCAAAAGAATCTAAGGGTAAGGTAAAGGCACAAAAAGTAGCGGATAGCTATTCCGCCAAGGATATCGAGGTTCTTGAGGGGCTTGAGGCCGTGCGTAAGCGTCCTGGCATGTATATCGGCGGTACAGATTCCACCGCATATCACCACCTAGTTGGGGAAGTTCTTGATAACTCTATGGACGAGGCCGTAGCCGGTCACGCCACTGAAATAGTGATACAATTGCTGGATAGCAAAACGCTGATGATAGCCGATAACGGCCGTGGTATACCGGTTGATAAGCACCCTAAATACCCCGATAAATCTGCGCTGGAAGTTATTCTTACCATGCTGCACTCAGGCGGTAAGTTCAGCAACAAGGCATATGCTACATCGGGCGGTCTGCACGGTGTGGGTATATCCGTGGTCAACGCGCTTTCTTCCAAGCTTACGGTTGAAGTTCTGCGCGAAGGCAAGCTGTATAACCAAGAATATTCCCGCGGTCATGCCGTTACAAAAATATCTTCCAAGCCATCATCAGGTAAAGGCTCGGGTACAAAGGTAACCTTCAGCCCGGATGAAGAGATATTCGGTGAAAGACTCCATTTCAATCCGGAGCGCATATATAATTCTGCCAAGGCTAAAGCCTATCTCTATTCAGGCGTTAAAATAAAATGGGAATGTGACCCGTCATTATTGCCGGAAGGTTCAACCGTTCCCGCAAAAGGTCTTATATATTTCCAGAACGGCATTCTCGATTTTCTGGCGGAACACACCAACACAAATGTTGTACTTGGCAAAGGGCCATACAATGGCAAAGCCCAGCTTGCGGAAGGCAAGGGCAGGGTAGAGTGGGCGGTATCTTTCTCGCCGGATTGTGACCCTAAAGGCTATTCATACTGTAACACCATTCCTACTATTGAAGGTGGTACGCACGAGAACGGCTTCCGTTCTGCGCTTACAAAATCCCTGCGTGATTACGGTGATAAGCTCGGCAATAAAAAGGCCGAAAAAATAACCGCTGATGACGTTATAGATTCAGGCGTATTTGTACTTTCACTTTTCTACCGCGATCCTCATTTCCAGGGTCAGACGAAAGAGAAGCTCGTTTCGCAGGAAGTTACCCGTCTGGTAGAAAATGCGGTGAAAGATAACTTCGACCACCTGCTAGTGGCAGATCCTGCTGCGGCAAACCAGATTCTAGACCTTGTTGTTACCCGTGCGGAAGAGCGTATGAACCGCCGCAAGATGATGGAAACATCGCGTAAAACGGTCACTTCAAAACTGCGCCTGCCGGGCAAGCTGGCTGATTGCTCGTCCGAGCATATTGCGCTTACGGAACTCTTCATCGTAGAAGGTGATTCTGCGGGCGGCTCTGCCAAACAGGCTCGCGACCGTGCTACACAGGCCATACTGCCTATTCGCGGTAAGATCCTGAACGTTGCTTCATCGGGCGATGAAAAAATTGGCAACAACCAGGAGATAAAAGATATCTTCACCGCGCTCGGTATTTCTCCGGGCAATATGGATATGTCCCGCCTGCGTTACGGCAAAATAGTTATAATGACAGATGCGGATGTTGATGGTGCTCACATCGCCTCTCTGCTGATGACATTCTTCTTCCGCCAGATGCGCCCGCTGATTGAAGACGGTCGCCTGTATCTCGCGCAGCCGCCGCTTTACCGTATCTCTGTCGGCAAGGAAACTCATTACGCCCGTACAGATGCCGAGCGTTTAACGTTGATGGAAGAGCTATCTCAGGGTGGTCGTAAAAAGCTGGAAGTAGGCCGATTCAAAGGTCTGGGTGAAATGACCCCGCCGCAGCTGAAAGAGACCACAATGGACCGCAAAAAGCGCACGCTGCTGCAAGTTATTATAAATGATGATGAGCTGGAACTGGCTGAAACCCCTGTTGAACTCAGCATCGATGCAGAAGTTTCCGAGGCGGTAGAGAGCGCTGAAGGTGCTGAAGCCGTGCAAACAGAGGCAGTTCAGCCGGAAGCTCCAAAATCCAAAGGCAAAAAACTCACCCCGACCGAAAGACTGGTAGACCAGCTGATGGGCCGCAAGCCGGAATACCGCTTCAAGTTCATACAGGAGCAATCCCAGCTTATTGGTAACGTGTACGATAAGATAGATGTGTAATTGACCTTTGCCTTATACCCTGCTAAGCTCGGCCATCTTTAAAGGAGATGGGGTCATGAGAACAATATTACTTTCCATATTTTTACTTTCAGCAATAGCTGCATCAATAACTCCTGCCATAGCGGGAGATAACGACGATACAGATATCAACAAGCAAATGGCCGAGTCCGAAAAGCTCGAGCGTGATCCGTTCCAGCTGCCGCAATCGGTAAAACGCCGTGGCCTTGCCGCTGCCGTCAACAACACTCCAATCAACTCCCCTCACAGTCTCAGCGCTATAGAACCTGCCGCCGGTAAGTAATGCCTTCTGCAATAAATACCCGCAAGGTCGGTGCCGTTATAATGGGCGCTGGCGTAGCTGGTCTTGCCGCGGCTATGGAATTCCTCGAGAATGGCTTTGAAGATTTCGTGATACTCGAAGGCCGCAACCGCATCGGCGGGCGCGTACTGGGTCACCCGCAATTCGGCGATCTGGGCGCTTCATGGCTGCATATCCCCCACCAGCTTTTAAACGATAAGAACTCAGACCCCAAAGAGGTCGCCGCCATAGTACAAGACTTAGATGAACTCGGCCTGCTGCAATTCGCGCGCGCCAATGGCTTCACCTTCCATAAGGAAGATGAGAGCATAACGCCCTTTTACAACTCACAAACTGTCTCGCCGGAAAGATTCTACCGCCAGATAGAAAAAATGGATGCCCGCATAGACCATAAGCTGCAACAGCTCGGCAACCCTAAAATAAACCGCAGGAATCAGGCCGATACCTCGCTCGCAGATGTACTTCGCGTATTCACCCGTAAAAGCCCGTTCATGCGCTTCATCGCAGAAACAGAGTTCGGCGGCGCTGAACACGGCGTAGAAAACAAGCACGTTTCCATACAAGATCTCGGTGATGTCTTCCTCCGCAATGAAGGCCTGCTGGTGAAAGAAGGTATGGCAAAGCTCATCCACGAATTCACCAAACCGGTACATAGCAAGGTTCTGCTGAACCATGCAATCAGCGGCTTCCAAATATTTCCGCAGCTGGTATCAACATCCGGCACAAATACTGTAACGGGTGAAAAGTTCCTCATAGGCTCAGAAAGGGCGGTACTTACCTTGCCAATAGGCGTGCTGAAGAACAAGGGGCAGGGCGGCATACAGCATAACCTCTCGGCAGAAAAAACAGCCGCAATAGATAAAATAAAAATGGGTACGTTCAACAAGGTCATACTTCACATGCGTGAAAGCTTCTTCAAACAGTTCAATATAGATGAAGACTCGCAAATTCACACCCACCACAACGCTATAAGGCATGATTTTGCAATGCTTGCACGCCCGGCAGGCAAGCCGCTGGTGGTTGCCTTTATTGGCGGTGATGAATCGCTGGAATTCGAAAAGCGCGGTCAGGAATATGCCATAAACACCGTGCTTAATGCCCTTACCAGCGCCTATGGCGAATCGGTGCGCAGCTATTTCGAGCGCGGCCATCTCAC
>JAMHZE010000012.1:0-2579 GCA_035909535.1 Rickettsiales bacterium
CGCGGTGGTTATGCGCGCCGCAGGTTGCATAGCCAACGATATCGCCGACAGGAAGATAGACGCAAAAGTAGAGCGCACAAAAGACAGGCCGCTGGCAAGCGGTAAGCTAGGAATAAGAAGTGCGCTGGCACTTATGGCGCTTATGCTGGCGATAGGTTTTTACGTATTTGTGCAGCTTAGCACTATGGCGATGCTGTGTGCAATAATGGCATTTGGCGTGGCGCTTATATACCCGCTGATGAAGCGCTTTTTTGGCTACCCGCAGCTGGTACTGGGGCTGGCATTCAATGCGGGCGCTCTGATAGCCTATGCAACCGTTAAGGGTGATATAGACCTTGCAGCGTATCTGCTGTATCTGGGCGGCATATTCTGGACGCTGGGTTATGACACGATATACGGGCATCAGGATAAACGCGACGATGCTATTATAGGGGTGAGATCTACGGCGCTGAGCTTTGGCAGATATAACCAGATCATTATATGGTTATGCTTTTTTACAGCCTACTTTCTGATAAGCATTGCAGGTATGCTGGCCGGCGAGTTCAGTACGCTGTATACCACTGTTCCGGCGGCGTTTCAGCTGGTACTGATAACCAAGTATATGAACCTTGATGACCCGCAGGACTGCCTGAAAAACTTCAAGAATATAGCTTTTATCAATGGATTTTTGTTCGCAGGCGGGTTATATATCGCCAAAATATTGTAAGGAAACGGCAAATGCCTAAAAAGAACGAAGACGGAATAAATATACACTCAGCGGAAGAGATCGCGCATATGCGCAAAGCTGGCGCGCTTGCGGCTGAGGTTCTGGACATGATAGGCGAGTACGTTAAACCTGGCGTAATGACGCAGGAACTGAACGATATATGCCACAAATTTATAATTGAACGCGGCGCAACCCCTGCCCCTCTGAACTATCGCGGCTTTCCAAAATCTATCTGCACCAGCGTGAACCACGTTGTGTGCCATGGCATTCCAAGCGAGCAAAAACTGAAAGAAGGCGACGCGCTGAACATTGATACTACGGTAATTCTGAACGGCTGGTACGGCGATACAAGCCGCATGTATTTTGTAGGCGACAAGATGCCGATAAAAGCAAAAAGGCTGACGCAGGTTACCTATGAAAGCATGATGCTGGGAATTGAGCAGGTGAAGCCCGGTGCGACGCTTGGCGATATAGGCGCGGCAATACAGGAATATGCCGAGAAGAATGGCTATTCAGTTGTACGTGATTACTGCGGACACGGTATTGGCAATGTGTTCCACACTTCCCCTAACGTGCTGCATTACGGCCGCAGAGGCACAGGAGCGATACTGGAAGAAGGTATGTTCTTTACCGTTGAGCCGATGCTGAACGCCGGCAAGCCAGATACTATTCTGAGCAAGGCTGATGGCTGGACGGTTACCACGCGCGATAAATCTCTATCCGCACAGTTTGAGCATACGATAATGGTTACGAAAGACGGCTTTGAGCTGTTCACGGAATCACATAAGGGTTTGCATCACCCGAAGTTCTTTTAAGCTTATTTAAGATTTTGATCTTTGCTTGAGCGATACACCCACCTCTTCCGCCATCTGCAGCATCACAGGAGGCAGCACAAGACCTTTAGAGGAAACTTTTTCAACATGGCTGTGGCCATTGCCATTTTCAGGCTCTATCTCTGAACCATGCTTATCTATGCCTTTTGCGGTGTAAACGCCCAGCATGCCTTCCGGCACGTTACGCATTGTTGTAGATGCCGCAGCAGCACGCAGCAGGTTTGTTTCGTGATTGGTGACAACGTGGTTAGGGTCAGCGTTCAGTTTTTTGTTAAGGCTTGCTTCCACCACATCAGCCAGTTCTATGCGGCGATAGGTTTCTTCCAGCTCGTGAGCGAGGCTTGGCCATGTTTCGCGCAGTACATCACGCGTGGTGAATTCCCTGCCCTTGAATTTTTGTGTTTTTTCCGGGCTTTTGCCGGATACGGCCTCATACACCAGTTTTGCGACATCATGGCTGTATTGTTCCATAAAGCAGAGCGTGGCGAGTTCTGAATTGAGTTTTGTTTTATCGAATGTAGCTGCAATTTTTTCAACCTCTTCTGAAGGCGGCCTTTCCATGCCGGACATGGTCCATAGCTTTTTAAAGTTGACCGTATGCAGCATGATGGCAAGCGCCCGTATGTGGTTACGGTCTGGCTTACTGTTCTCGTACATATTGTTTACAGCGCGACCCTTTTCTTTCTGGGTTGCTACTACGGCCTCTAAAGCTTCCTTCTGGCCAAGCAGTGCCAGCGGGAACGTACCTGAAAGGCGCGTTAAGTTATCTGCCGTAATGGCGCGCTGCTGCAATACGCATGGGTTATCACCCACTATTTCTGCCACGGTCTGGCCTTCACCGCCATCTTTACCGCCGCGCTTACTAGGGCGGGATGAAAGATTACTGGCGATAACGGAAAGCCACGCACCTTTTTTGAACAGCCCATCAAAAGAAGGGTTGGAAGAATATTCACGGAATTCTTTTCTCGCCTCACGGTAATATGTTTTTGCATCTGCGCGAGCCTGAGTTTGCAGCTTATCTTTTTCGGGACTTTGATTTA
>JAMHZE010000013.1:0-30830 GCA_035909535.1 Rickettsiales bacterium
AGATATAGACATAACAGACTGGACCTATAGCGCCACCTGGGATGCGGGATTCGATCCGGCCGACATAAATGTGATGAGTATACCGGGATGTCTGTATGACAGGATAAGCACCGGCGCCATTCTTGATTCTGCTAATCCCGGCAGGCTTATAACCATAGATAACCCATTTCTGGTGAATCAGGCCGACCTGATGTTCGGTATTAAAAATCCAGGGCGCTGCCCGCTGCCTGGCAGCAAGATATTTGATGGTTGGCCTGATGCAATAGCAGGTGAATTTCTGGTAAGCAGCGCGGTTTGCGTGCTTAACTCTATTTTGTTCGACTCTATGTTCAAGATCTACTGCACGGTGCTGCTGTGGTTCTACAACATACTCTACTCAATGATAATAATATATATCATGTTCTATGGCCTGGCTGTTATGCTTGGTATAGGACGTGACCCAATAAAAGAGGCGCCTAAACACCTATTCAAGATCCTTCTGATATTCATCTTTGCTGCAAGTGCGCAAACTACGCTAAGATATGTACATAATGGTTTCCTTACGGCGCTGCATGCATTTACAGAAATGTTGATAGACCTGCAGCCCTACACCACAGAAACAGGCCAGCCGGCATACCGTAAAGCGCCGATACTTAATGCCGCAGGAATAGGGCCAATAATAGAGATGCTGACGACGCCTTCTATGGTGCACGGTAAGCTGCTTAACGAGAAGGGCGAGATTTGGAAGCCCGCAGCACCTGTAGGAAGGTACGTGCTAGGCCAGGGGTCAAACTATAGTGGCAGCTACATAGATACATATTTATGGAACTATCTGTTTAACATAGATTCACGAAAAGCGGACATAAAGAACGGTAACCTTTCTGGTGTAGAAAAAGCTGCTGCTTACCAAGATCTGTATCAGACAATATTTGATGAGAACACTAATAAAATACGCAAGGGTGTGCCTGCTGTAGCAGGTCAGACCGTATCTCAGGAAGAATATTCACCATTCCGTGTATTGGCAATGCAGTGGACATATAAGGCTAATCCGCGTGGCAGCGACGATATGAAACTATTGCCGGTATACGATTCTCTGCCTGCCGGCCCGGCTCCAGCATCGGCAAGTACAAGAGTGTTTGCCTGTATATTCGATCTAAAATGGAATCCTTATCCAAACGAAACGACAGGAAGCACGCCAACTCCTCAGATGGAGTTCTATCCAAGATGCCAGCGTAACTTTATGTCTACTATGCCGCGAATCTCTCCTTACGGTAAGATCTGCTACTTCAAGATAAGTGCATGGGTGGATACCAATAATAACGGTATACCGGATGTAGGCGATAACCACACCTTGAACGACCTTGTTTCTGGTGGTGGCATAACCCAGGCAGATGTTGATATGGCAAACAGGGTAGTGCCACTGGTTGATGCCGATAAAGAATATTGCGTGGATGAGCCGGCACCTCATGCGTACCGCACCTTCCCTCAGCGTATGAAAAAGCTGACATATAATGACACTATGGGCACGCCATTCAAACGCTCTGACGATACGCTGGACATGGCCGATTTAAATAAAACCTGCGATGAGCTGCTGTGGTGGACATGCAGAAAGCCTTTCAATGGCGTGCTTTCCAGAATAGATGCGCTGTTCAATTCAGTGTTGGGCGATGATAGTGCTAAAAACATAGGAGCACTTGCTCTTGCCCTGATGCTGTGGGGTGCAGGACTTGGCTTCCTGCTGTCGGTGCTGGTGATGATGGGCGTACTTACCATGTTTATTGCGGTGATGCAGATAATATGGACCTATGTTACCGCGGTGCTTGCGCTTACCTTCCTGCTCATGCTGTCGCCGGTATTCATATCATGTGCGCTGTTCAATATAACTGAGAAATTCTTCAAGAACTGGCTTGCCGCATGTATAAGCTACGCCATGCAGCCATTCTTGGTGCTGGCCTTTCTGTTCATGCTTTCTAACCTTACCACCACAGATAAGTTGTTAGAGCTGACCAAAGGCGAGGTGACTACTAAACAGTATTTTGTAGATACAGGAGGTGAGAATAGCACGAAGATAGTATTTAACGCCCCTGCCTTAAAACACGCGCTTTATGAAGTGCCGTATGACTATTACGAAAGATTCTATTTTGCTGATGAGGTGCGTGATGTAGACCCTACAAAACTTTACATAAGTGGTGCCCAGCGTCAGCAATACCTGCTGCGTAAAGGTAACCACCTTCTGGCTAAATATATAAGCGAGCAGGCCGGCATATCTGCAGAGAATATGCATGAACCAGGAGCCGGTAACGAACTTGACGGACAGCAGACGCTAAAGCAGCAATACGAAGGTATATGGAACCTGATGAACAAAGGTGAGTATACCCATAACGGTAATATAATAAAAACCCATCGTAGGGGCCCTGATGCACTTGCTGAGTACAGAATAAAGGTTGGTGCGGGGAATCAGTATACGCAGTTCATTATTTATTATCTGAATAACCTTATCCCTGTGGGCAACCCAAATGCCGATAACTATGCTGCTCTAGAAAAGCTGTATAAATACGGCAGGGTGGCGGCGCTGGATGATCTGGATTCATTCGTAGGCGAGCCTAAAGGTACTGATAATTTTAGCGAATTCCCTGAGTGCCGTAAGAACTGCCCTCAATTCAGGCCTGCCTATAACGTGAATAATGCATCTACACTTAATCCTATGATAAATGGAATGGTCTCAGATACCTGGCCGGACGGTTCTAAATGTGGTGATGCCAATAACGACGGTGAGCCGGATATTTGTGCACCGAATGCGGTGTGCCTGTCTAATTGCTCGGCCATACCGGGCGGTGGCGGCATATATTTCAAATCTCTGTTCCAGGGTATATTAATGTGGATATTGCTGAACATAGTAGTTTCTGCGTTTGTCTCTAAAATAGGCCAGCTTGCACAGGCACTTTCGCGCTGGGAGAATTACAGCGCGCCTGTTATCCACGGTACATCACGTGGTGTTGTTGGCCATGGTGCATGGAGCCAGAGTGAAGCAGCCGGTGTTTATCACGGTGGCGGGGCATTCAGCCTTGGCCTGCTGGGCGGACAGGCCGGTGCTATACCGAAAACTCTGGAAACCATGGGTCGCGTTGCAAGGGGCAAGTTGAAGAAATTGGATGCCAACGGCAGTGTGGTAGAAGGCAGCTATATGTCTTCTATGTTCCAGAAGGGCGGTGGTGCTAACAACAAAGCTATGGCCGCTGAAGATAGGAAAGCAAGAGCGGTTGCTAAACTTAAGGAAGCATTCGGTATAGATGAGAAGAAAGCTATGAAGAATGATTCAGACAGCAAAGTATTAGCAAGTAGAGTAGAGGCCTTTGTAGGCAAGCAGGGTCTGTTTGCATCGCTGCGCCCAGAACACAGAACGGGTATGACCCATGCTGAGATATGGAAAGTAATAGAAGAGGCTTTACGTGACCATGGCGGTAATATATCTGAAGACAGCCTTGAGAGGATAAAGGGGCTGGTGCGTGAAAAGATAGAAACACACCTGCAGAGCAAGAAGAACCTGGCTCAATAGCGGGTCTATGTTGCTTTAAAACTCAAGCGTACAAAATAGATAAAATAAGAATTAAAGAGAGGAAACGCTTACGCAGCCTTGTGCTGATTATTGCGGATACGGTCTTCTATCTCGTGGCGGAAGTGGCGCACTAAGCCCTGTATAGGCCATGCAGCAGCATCACCCAGAGCGCAGATAGTATGACCTTCAACCTGTTTGGTTATATCCAGCAGGTCATCGATCTCAGAAATCTCAGCATCGCCCTTCACAAGGCGCTTCATTACGCGCCACATCCAGCCCGTACCCTCACGGCATGGGGTGCATTGGCCGCATGATTCATGCATATAGAAGTGGCTGAGGCGCTCAATAGCCTCTATAACATCTGTGCTTTTATCCATTACGATGATGCCCGCAGTACCAAGGCCGGATTGTACGGCACGCAGGGAATCAAAATCCATCAGCACTGTGTCGCAGATGTCTTTCGGCAGCATAGGAACGGAAGAGCCGCCCGGTATAACGGCTTTTAGGTTATCCCAGCCGCCTATAACGCCGCCTGCATGTTTTTCTATGAGGTCTTTCAGTGGAATGCCCATCTCCTCTTCCACGTTGCAAGGTTTGTTAACGTGACCAGAGATGCAATATACTTTTGTACCGGCATTATTTGGCCTGCCTATACCGGCAAACCATGTTGCACCACGCCTTAATATGGTTGGGGCAACTGCTATTGTTTCTACGTTATTAACGGTTGTAGGGCAGCCATAAAGACCTGCGCCCGCAGGGAACGGAGGCTTTAAGCGAGGCTGGCCTTTTTTACCTTCTAGGCTTTCCAGCAGGGCGGTTTCTTCACCACAGATATATGCACCCGCGCCACGATGCAGGAACACATCAAAATCATAACCTGAGCCGCAGGCATTTTTACCAACAAGGCCTGCTGCATAGGCTTCATCTATCGCTTTTTGCACGGCAGAAGCTTCGTTGTAGAACTCGCCGCGTATGTAGATGTAGGCCGCAACAGCCTTCATGGCAAAGCCTGCTATAAGCGCGCCTTCAACCAGCTTATGAGGATCATGGCGGAGGATATCCCTATCCTTACAGGTGCCAGGTTCAGATTCGTCGGCATTGATAACAAGATAGGAAGGCTTTGGTTTGCCGTTCTTATCCAGCGGAGGTGTTTTAGGCATGAAGCTCCACTTCATACCGGTAGCAAAACCTGCACCGCCCCTGCCCCTTAGGCCGGAAGCTTTTATCTGCTCGATTATCCATTCAGAACCATTGGCCAGAATATCTTTCGTGCCATCCCAGTCGCCGCGTTTGCGCGCAGCATCAAGCCCAGCACTTTGAGCGCCATAGAGATTGGTGAATATTCTGTCCTTATCGTGAAGCATTTGCCCTCTATTTGCCTTTTTTCAGGGTTTCCTGGTAACGTTTTTCTGTGATGTTGAACAGCATCTTGCTGCAAACAAATAATGCAATAAACATTACCAGCAGGGTAACACCCAGTCTTGGTGCATCACCAAGATTATAGGCAATATATTTATCTATGTTATCTAGATGAATGTAAGCGTTTGTAAGGAAAAACAGAAAGAACACTACTATTGTTGTAAAAAGAGATGTTTTTACAGAGTATTTAGTACTGCCCTGTTTACGCGTTTCGGTCCACTTTTCGAACTCTTTCGGATTCATTGGGAAGGCCATTGTCATTCTCCTGCTTTGGTTAGTAATGTGGTTGCCCCGCCCTGTGGTGCGGAGTTAAGACGATTTACCTGGGTACCGACGCGCGGCTTTTTACCGGTTGCCATATCATCCAGCAGCGTGGAAAAATTCTCTGGCGTAAGATCTTCGTAGTAGTCGTCATTTATCTGAACCATTGGTGCGTTTACGCAGGCGCCAAGGCATTCTACCTCTGTAAGGGTGAACAGGCCATCTGCCGTGGTTTCGCCCTTGCCTATGCCGAGTTTATCTTTGCACAGGGATTTTAGTTTATCTGCGCCACGCAACCAGCAAGGTGTAGTGCGGCATATCTGGATGAAGTTTTTGCCAACCGGTTTAAGGTTGAACATGGTGTAGAACGTAGCGACCTCATACACACGTATATATGGCATGCTGAGTATCTCGGCCACGGCGTTCATGGCATCTACAGAAAGCCAGTTGCCGTTCTGGCGCTGAGCGATATCGAGCACGGCGATAACGGCCGATTGCTGCTTACCTTCAGGGTATTTTTTTGTTATCTGCCCTATCTTCTTCAGATTCTCCGGGGTGAACCTGAACTGGCTTTCTTTCGCCTGTATATTCATTATCTGTCTACCTCACCGAATACTATATCCATGGAACCCAGTACTGCCGGAACATCCGCCAGCATGTGGCCTTTTGTCATGAAATCCATCGCCTGTAAATGGATAAATCCCGGTGCACGAAGGCGGCAGCGGTAAGGCTTATTAGTGCCATCTGCTACGATGAATACGCCGAATTCACCCTTTGGAGCTTCTACCGCGGCGTAATATTCGCCCGCAGGAACGTGGTAACCTTCGGTATATAGTTTGAAGTGGTGAATCATTGCCTCCATAGATGTTTTCATCTCGGAGCGTGAAGGTGGTGATACTTTTTTGTCCTGTGTTTTTACAGGGCCGGAAGGCATAGCGTTGCAAGCCTGCTCGATTATTTTGATGGATTCGTACATCTCGGCGATGCGAACCAGATATCTGTCGTAGCAGTCACCGTTCTTGCCTATCGGGATGTTGAATTCCATTTTATCGTATACATCATAAGGCTGGGATTTACGAAGATCCCACGCAACGCCGGAACCGCGCAGCATAGGGCCTGAGAAGCCCAAGTTTATAGCTTCATCTTTAGTGACGGTGCCGATATCAACGGTACGTTGTTTGAATATACGGTTTTCTGTAAGAAGATCCTCCATGTGCTGAATGTGTTTTGGCAATGCACGGATGAATGTATCGACATCATCCAACAGGCCCGGAGGAAGGTCTCTCGCTACACCGCCAGGGCGGAAATAGTTAGAGTGCATGCGTGCGCCGGAAACGCGCTCGTAGAATTCCATTATCTTTTCCCTGTCTTCGAACAGCCATAGAAGCGGCGTTGTGGCGCCGATATCGAGGGCGAAAGTGGTGACGTTCATTATATGGTTGAGTACGCGGGTGAGCTCGGAGAAAAGTACGCGTATATATTGTGCCCTTTCCGGAACTTCACAGCCAAGAAGTTTTTCTACGCAGAGAGCATAAGCATGTTCCTGATTCATAGGGGAGACATAATCCAGCCTGTCTAAGTACGGCGTGGCCTGCATGTAGGTTTTATGTTCTATCAGCTTTTCTGTGCCGCGATGCAGCAGGCCGATATGCGGATCTGCGCGCTCTACAACCTCGCCATCAAGCTCTAGAATAAGACGCAGAACGCCGTGAGCCGCCGGATGCTGCGGGCCGAAATTCAGAGTCATGTTCTTTAAAGAAACTTCTTTCGTCATTATTTTTTCTCCGCTTTTTCATCGCCCGGGAGTACATATTCTGCACCCTCCCACGGGGAAAGATAATCAAACATACGGAATTCCTGATGTAGTTTCACAGGCTCGTAAACCACCCTGCCCTTCTCTTCGTCATAGCGAATCTCTACATGGCCGGTAAGAGGAAAATCTTTACGTTGCGGATGGCCTTCAAAACCATAATCGGTTAGAATTCGGCGCAGATCTGGGTGGCCTTTGAAAACCACGCCGTACATATCGTATACCTCACGCTCCAGCCAGTCTGCACTGCCGAAAAGGCTGCACATTGTTGGTATGGAAACGCCAGGAGCTACGGAAGTTTTTACAGTAACGCGCAAATTATGACGCAGAGAAAGAAGCTGGTAAATAACTTCAAACCTGCCTTCTCTTTCCGGGTAATCTACCGCGGTAACATCAATAAGCTGGCGCAGAGAAAGCTGCTGGTTGTCACGCAGTTCCTGCATCAGCGCAATCAACTTTGCAGGTTCTGTGGAAAGAATTATAGTATCGTTTTCAATGGACGAAGCGCTTACAAGCTGCCCTGCCCTGCCCGATAAAATGTTCTGTAAAAATTCTGCTCTATCCATTCTTCTTCACCTGTTCGTGGTTTGGTGGAGTTGGGCCTGACGGCTTTTTACGGTATATAACAGAGTTAGTACGCTTTATTTTATCCTGAAGTTTTAACACGCCGTAAAGAAGCGCTTCTGCCGTTGGCGGGCAGCCCGGAACATAAACATCTACCGGAACTACGCGGTCACAGCCGCGCACTACTGAATATGAATAGTGGTAATAACCACCACCATTTGCACATGAGCCCATAGAAATAACATAACGTGGTTCTGCCATCTGGTCGTATACTTTGCGAAGCGCAGGTGCCATTTTATTAGTGAGAGTTCCCGCAACTATCATAACATCAGACTGACGTGGAGATGGACGGAATAACAGGCCGAACCTATCCATATCATAGCGCGCTGCCGCTGTTTGCATCATCTCTACTGCGCAGCAGGCAAGACCGAATGTCATAGGCCAGAGCGAACCTGTTTGTGCCCAGTTAAGAAGTTGATCCAGCTTAGCCACAACAAAGCCACGGTTCTCTATCTCGTTAGTGACGGCCTTGAGAACCTCGTCTTGCGAGGCGCCTGCTTTCAGCAGATCAGTAGGATTTAAAGATGTTTTTGCCATAGAATTTATTTGTTCAGGTTACTCCCATTCAAGGGCACCTTTTTTCCATTCGTAAATAAAGCCTATGGTCAGTACCGCAAGGAAAATCATCATACTGTAAAAACCAAACAGGCCGATATCCTGTAATACTAGCGCCCAAGGGAATAAAAACGCTATCTCAAGATCGAAGATTATAAACAATATCGCAACCAGATAAAAACGTATATCAAAGCGGCTTCTGGCTTCAGAGAAAGCTTCAAACCCACATTCATACTGGGAAAGCTTTTCTTTGTCCGGGCGCTTGATCGAGATAAGCCACGAGAAACCTATCATTACGCAGGCAAGCAAAGTTGCAACAACGAGAAAGATAAAAACGGGCAGATATTCAGTAAGGGCGAAATCCATAGTCTAATAGTAGATTGTGTGTGTAAACTAACGACCGCCAAACTATTTTTGCCACAGTTAAAAGTCAAGGCAAATAACTTGAAAATGTAATAGGATATTATTAATATCAGGCTGTATTATCATTAATGTTATTCACGCTCCAGGAAATCTAGAATTATGACGCAGAATATCTCTCCGGTCAGAATGTCGGAACTACTACTTACAAGATTTACACATGATATAGCAGGGCCGGTGAGTGCCGTTTCTAACGGGTTGGATTTTCTTATGAATGATGCCAAGAATGCTGATGACCCAGGTGCCATTGAAATAAAAAATCAAGCCGTTGATCTGGTAGAGGAAAGCGCGAAACAATCTTTGGCAAGGTTACAGGCATACCGCATGGCTTACGGTGTTGTTTATACCGATAACGCCGAGACCCAAGTAAAAGAAGTTGTGGATATCATGAAAAGATATTTCCACAAATCTCAGGTAGAACTGCGCTTTGGCACTTCTATACCGGAAGTTATATCTGCCCTGAAACGCCGGGTGCTGGTGGGTATGATACTTACACTTTCTCGCGTACTTATATATGGTGGTAAGGTTAGCATATCTTTCGCCGGAGAAGGAAAAAGGCAGATTGTTGCCCGTTCTTCTTCCGAGAAATATAAAGAGCCCGTTATAATACACGACATTCTTATGGATAAAGGTAATGTTGAGCCGGACGTTGAGAACGTTCCTTACTTCTTCATTCGTGAAACATGCAGAACATACGGCGTGAATATCAACTTCAAATATGGTGAAGAGAACGGCACAAAGTTTGTAGAGTTCACCGCTGACTTCTCTTCATAATCAACGCCGGAGGCTCATGAAAAGATTTTCCCCGGAGGCAATGCTTGCTACTTTTTTTGGCGTTGGTAAATTTCCCTTTATGCCGGGAACAATTGCCAGCGCGGTTGCAACTATTCTTGTTGCCTTGCTTTTTTATCAACCACACATGGTGGAAAGAGATGGGGTTAATTATCTGGAGATGGGTGCAGTATTAATAAGCCCAGATTATATAATACATGTTCTTATCGGGCTGGCGGCGTTTTTCTACTTTGCAGGCGTCTGGGCGGCCGAAAACTATTCTAAGGGGGTTGGTATTAAAGACCCCAGTTCTGTTGTTATAGACGAAGTTGCGGGGGTTTTTACGGCATTTTCGCTAATAGCCACAGTTTACGCGGGTTTGCTGGCATTTTCTGAGCAGGAATATCTTATTTATCTTATAATGTCTTATCTGTGCTTTCCTGTGGTATTCATATTTTTTAGAATATTTGATATCTTTAAACCATGGCATGTAGGTAGGGCGGATAGAAAATACGAAGGTGGGTTTGGGATAATGATAGATGATATAATAGCCGGTGCGTACACTGCCATTGCTTTTTATATCGTGTTCTTTGCAGCAAAATACAGCGGCTACCTGGATAGGCTTATAGCGGTTGAATAGAGCAGACATCTGCCAAAACATGGTAGATGTTTCATGTGAAACATGGATGGAGCGGATTAATTTACAGCCTTAAGAAGCTTCTTTTTATTCTTAGAAAAATGCTCAGATATCATTTCGGCAAGTCTTACCGCTATCACTTCTTTAGACTGCCCTTCTAGGCATTCCTGAGTATTTTTGGTAATTATACAGACCGAATTATTATCTGAACCGAATACATTATCTTCAAGAACGTTATTAGCTACAATCCAGTCACAGCCTTTTCGCTCCATTTTTACCATGGCGTTCTCTATCAGGTGTTCTGTTTCTGCTGCAAAACCTATAACAAGTGATGGGCGATTCTTAACAGGCTGCTTAGATAATTCCGCGAGTATATCCGGGTTTTCGATAAGGGATAATATCTGTATCTGGTGATCCGGTGTTTTCTTTATCTTCTGGTCTGCTTTAGATTCCGGCTTCCAATCTGCTACTGCTGCTGCGCAAACGGCTACATCAACCGGTAGCATTTTCATGCTGGCTTCCAGCATTTCCTGTGCGGATTCCACCTGTATCAGCTTCACGTTATTAGGTGCTGCCAGAGAAGTTGGACCCGAGATAAGGTATACTTCTGCCCCCTGCTCTGCCAGTGCGGCGGCTATAGCATGACCCTGTTTACCAGATGAATAGTTAGATATATAACGTACCGGGTCTATGTTCTCTCGGGTGGGGCCGCTGGTAACAATACACTTTATGCCTAACAAGCCCTTCTGTTTTATAGGCGTAGCCACCCTGCCCTTACCGGCTTTTAAGAATTTTGCCATACTACGCAGTATATCTTCAGGCTCGGCCATTTTGCCAACGCCCTCTTCCCCACAGGCAAGAATGCCGCTTGCAGGATCTATCAGGGTAACGCCATCTTTACGGAGCTGCGCAAGGTTACGCTTTGTAGCCGGATGTTCGTACATGCGTGTGTTCATTGCTGGCGCGGCAACAACAGGCTTATCGGATGCCATGTAGATATTAGAGGCAAGATCATCACAAAGGCCGTGAGCCATTTTTGCCAGAAAATCTGCAGTAGCTGGAGCTACCAGTATAACGTCGTTCTCGCGCGATAGATTTATATGAGCCATGCCGGTTTCATCTTCCGGATCGAACAGATGTTCGTGAACTTTATTGCCTGAAAGGTAAGCAAGAGATTCTGCTGTAACAAAGCGCGCGGCAGAGCGTGTAAGTACACAGGTGACATCATGCCCCTGCTCTTTTGCGCGGCGCACAAGGTCTGGCACTTTTACCGCGGCTATACTACCGGTAACTATGAGCAGAATTTTTGACAAGCTAAAACCTCTCTACGGTCTCAAAATTTAGTTAGTATCAGAAACACCAGTATAGTCAAAATTATCGCAGTAATAAAGCCTTTCCAGAAATTTTCTGAATTATTGTATCGCGCTTGTAATTCAGACTGCTGCGGGTGAAGCTTTATGCCATGTGGTGTGACTATATCATTGAATTTGCGGATAGATTCTCCAAGGCTGCGGAAGGTATCTTTGGTAAGCTGCAGATATTCTTCGGTTTTTGCCTTTGCGCCGAGGTTATCACGGCTCCATTCTTCTATCAGTTCGCGGGATACTTCCCAGAAATTTACATTTGGGTTCAGCTTTCTGCCGATGCCTTCGGCCATCATCATGGTTTTTTGCAGCAATATCAGCTGCGGCTGAGTTTCCATGCGGAATGTATCACTCATACGGAGCAGTTTCTGCAGCAGCTTGGCAACGGATATCTGGTTTTGCGGTACGCCCAGAACCGGCTCTGCAACGGCACGACAGGCCTGCGCGAACATCTCGCGCGATTGGTCTGAAGGTACTATGCCTGCGTTGAAATGCAGATCAGCAACCTTCATGTAATCGCGATTTAGGAAGGCAAGCAGCAGCTCTGCTACGAATATACGGTTCTTTCTATCTATGCGGCCCATTATACCGAAATCATAAACACAGATGCGGCCGGTATCATCAACCACCACATTGCCAGGGTGCATATCGGCGTGGAAAAAGCCATCACGCAGTGTTTGCTTGAGGAAGATGTTAACCGATTTTTTCAGTATATCATCTAGGTTAAGGCCGGCATCTGTAAGCTTTTTGGTTTCATCTATGGCGATGCCTCGCAGACGCTGCATTACCAGAACCCTAGAGGTACTGAGCTGCCAGTATATCTGTGGAATGACTATTTCATCATCGTTCTTGAAGTTATCTGCCAGCTCTTGCGCGGCGGCGGCCTCATAGGTGAAATCCATTTCTATCTTTGCCGAGGTGGCGAGCGTGGCAACCACATGGTTTAAGCGCAGCCTGCGGTATTTAGGCAATTTTTTACTGGCTGTGCGGGCAAGCCAGTATAGCAGGTTTATATCACGGAAGAACCTTACCTCTATGCCAGGGCGCAGTACTTTTATGGCAACTTCATTGCCATCCATATCACGGCCGAAATGCACCTGAGCTATGGAAGCTGCGGCTGCGGCCTGATCATCAAAAGTTCTGAATAGCTCAGATATTTTTCTGCCGAGATCTTTTTCAATTATCTGCCTTACTGTAGCAGAAGGGAAGGGCGGTAGTTTATCCTGCAGGCGGGAGAGCGCAAAAGCTACATCATCGCCTACGATATCAGGGCGTACGGATAAAGACTGGCCGAGTTTTATGAATGCGGGGCCGAGCTCCTGAAATACGAGCGCCAACTTCTCGCCATCCTTCATGCCGACAGAAGCAGGGGAGCGCAGGGGTACAAGTACTGCGCCGAGTATTGATGCTTTTGTATGGTATGAGGTGCCTTTCAGGAAGAAATAGCAGCGGTGGCGGGCAAATGCCCTATATATGCTGACCATTCTTCTGAAATTTTTGAACGCCATTATTCTTTGAACCCCGTATGTATGGCTACAACGCCGCCGCTAAGCTTTCTGTATTTTGCCTGTGAGAAGCCTGCTGTTTCAAACATCTTTTTAAAATCTTCCGCCTTAGGGAACATACGGATACTTTCCACAAGATACTGGTAAGATTCTGAGTCTCCCGCAACCATTTTGCCCATTAGAGGGATAAGTTTGAAGGAATATATATCGTATAATTTTTTCATGTGAGCGTTGCTGACATCGGAGAATTCGAGGCATATAAACTTTCCGCCCGGTTTGAGCACGCGCAGCACTTCTTGCAGCACTTTATCGATATGGGTAACATTACGGATACCAAAGGCTATGGATACCATATCGAAGCTGTTATCTATGAAAGGGATCTGTTCAGCATTGACCACGCTGAAGGCCAGATTTTTATGGATGTTCTTATCTACAGAGCGCTTTCTGGCTACGGCAAGCATTTGCTCGTTGATATCTGATGTTACACATGAAACATTAATATTGTTATTTTTCGCATGGTTAGCGAAGGCAAAGCTTATATCGCCCGAACCTGCAGCAAGATCCAGCAGCTTAAAGCCTTCCAGCGGGCGCATCTCTTTCAGCATTTCCTTTTTCCATAGGCGATGCATGCCTGCGCTCATCAGGTCGTTCATTACATCATAGCGGGAAGCAACAGAATCAAAAACGCCGCGCACCATCGAGCTTTTAGCGGATTCATCCACCTGCCTGTAACCGAAATTTACTTTACCGTTTTCCATGGGGCTCTATATATAAAGGAGTTTGCTTTTATTAAAAGAAATTTTGAAGAAATATATGCCGGAACTTCCAGAGGTTGAAACGGTAAAAAGGGGCCTTGAGCCGAACATAAGAAATAAGGCCATTATTGCTGCCTATACGGGGCCTAAAAGGCTGCGGGTGGAGTACCCAGCTGGTTTGGTAAAAATCCTTAAAAAACAGAAGGTAATAGGCTTAAAGCGAAGGTCTAAATATATACTTATAGAGCTTTCTGGCGGGAAGGTGCTGGTGGTACATTTGGGCATGAGCGGTAAGCTGCTATACCTCAAAAAGCCACCTAAAGAATACGGGCTACATGATCATTTTTATGCAACTTTTGATGATGGCAGCCAGATAGTATTTAACGACCCTAGAAGGTTTGGTCTGATAACGCTGGTGGAGGGCAGGGGGCTTGAAAAACACAAACTGTTTTGTGAGCTTGGGCCTGAACCACTGGAAGAAGGATTTGACGGAAAATACTTACATACTGCGCTGAAGGGCAGGGCGCAGGCGATAAAACAGGCGATAATGGATGCACATAATTTAGTTGGTGTTGGCAACATATATGCCAGCGAAGCTTTATTCCGCAGCAATATAAACCCGACAAAAGCTGCAGGCAAAATTTCAGCCGTTAAGCTGGAGGAGCTTGCAGAAAATATAAAGACAGTACTGCTGGAAGCTATAGAATCTGGCGGTTCTACGCTGAGGGACTATGTGCGCAGTAATGGAGATGTTGGCGGGTTTCAGCATCGTTTTAAGGTATATGGCAGGGAAAAAGAACCTTGCCTAAATTGCGGTACTTCTATAGAACGTATCGTGCAACAGGGAAGGAGCACTTATTATTGCCCTGTATGCCAAAAATAATGAAGGTAAATGATATGAAAAAGAACCTGTTTGTAATGATATGCGCGCTGTTACTTGTTTCATGCGCAGCAACACAAACCGTTAAGAACCGCGTGCTGGGCAGCAATTCCGGCTTTGTTCCTAACCTGCCGGATGTTCCTATGCCGAAGAATTTTGTGATAGATGCCAATACTTCAACCTTCTTTGATTCTGCGGAAGGCAGGATAGCAGAGATAAATGCTGAAGGTTTTGGCGAAGTTTCTGAGATCCAGAGTTTCTACGCGGGTACAATGCCGCAATTCGGCTGGACGCAGCTTTCTCCGACCACCTTCAAAAAGCAGGGTGAACTGCTTGTTGTAGATGTATCTAAAGCGAAGACCGTTACCAGCGTTAAATACCAGCTAAGGCCTTCACTTTAATAGCGCTGCCGTTTAAGCAGCTTTTACTTTTGAAACCAGTTCCTGCACCGCAGCGACAGATTTATCGAAGAATGCTTTCTCGGTAGCATCTAGTGCTATCTCAACTATCTTCTCAACGCCGTTCTTACCGATGATGACCGGTACGCCTATATAAAGGCCGTTAACGCCATACTGGCCTGTTAGAAGTGCCGCGCATGGAAGCACACGCCTTTTATCTTTCAGGTAGCTTTCTGCCATTGCTACAGCTGCAGATGCAGGTGCGTAGAATGCAGAACCTGTTTTAAGCAGCGCAACTATTTCTGCGCCGCCATCACGTGTGCGCTGAACTATTTTGTCCAGACGTTCTTGCGTCGTCCAGCCCATTTTAACCAGATCTGGCAGAGGAATGCCTGCTACCGTGGAATAACGTACGGAAGGAACCATTGTATCGCCGTGGCCGCCAAGTACAAAAGCGGTAACATCTTCCACCGATACGTTGAATTCTTCAGCCAGGAAGTGGCGGAAACGTGCAGAATCCAGCACGCCTGCCATGCCTACAACCTTCTCCGGTTTGAAGCCGGTTTTTTGCTGCATCAGGCCAACCATTGCATCCAGCGGGTTGGTTATAACTATAACGAATGCATCTGGAGCGTTGGCTTTTATGCCTTCTGCCACAGAAGATATGACCTTGGTGTTTATTTCGATAAGATCATCGCGGCTCATGCCTGGTTTGCGAGGTACACCCGCAGTAACTATTACCACATCTGCGCCAGCGATATCTTTATAATCTGTAGTGCCGGAAAGGATGGAATCGAAGTTCTCTACCGGTGCGCTTTGAGCGAGATCGAGCGCTTTACCTTGCGGGATGCCATCTGTTATATCGAACAGAACAACATCACCCAGCTCTTTCAGGCCGATAAGATGTGCCAGTGTTCCGCCTATGTTTCCTGCGCCTACCAGCGCTATTTTATTACGTTTTGCCATTTTATGCCCCTAGTTTGGTTCAGTCCATTTTATAGGGCGACATCAAAGTGATTGCAAGGGCATAGAAATAATGCTAATGCGGAACCGCAACAAAAAATGAGGCTCGCCCATGAAAAGCAATAAGGTAGTACTAAGCTTATCAATTCTTGCAACGGTATTTGCCTTTGCAGGCAAGGCAGATGCCAGAGACCAGATAAGGGTTGTGGGTTCTTCCACGGTTTACCCTTTTGCTACAGTAGTTGCTGAAGAGTTCGGCACAAAAACAGATTTCCGTACCCCGATAATTGAAGTTACTGGTACGGGCGGTGGTTTTAAACTTTTCTGTGGCGGCGCGGGCAACCAGTTCCCTGATATTGCCAATGCTTCACGTAATATAAAAGATTCTGAAGTACAGCTTTGCAAGACCAACGGCGTTAACAACCCTATAGAAATAAAGATAGGTTATGACGGTATAACACTTGCGAATTCTGTTGAAGGTGAGAAGTACAACCTTACTAAAAAGCAGATATTCACCGCACTTGCCAAGAAGGTTCCTGTAGATGGCAAGCTGGTGGATAACCCTAACAAAACATGGAAGGATGTTGATGCCTCCCTGCCTGCTAAAAAGATCGAAGTATACGGCCCGCCACCAACTTCCGGCACTCGCGATGCTTTTGCAGAGATAGTTATGGATAGCGTATGCGAGCAGCTGCCTGAGTTCAAGAAAGAATTCGCTAATGATGATGCGCGCAAAAAAGCCTGCCAGCTTCTGCGTGAAGATGGTGCATATATCGAATCTGGTGAGAATGATAACCTGATAGTACAAAAGCTGCGTAACAACCACGATGCGCTTGGTATATTTGGTTTCAGCTATCTTGACCAGAACGGTGCTACCATACAAGGCAGCCATGTAGATGGCGTTGCACCTACTTTTGAGAATATTGCTTCCGGCAAGTACAGTGTTTCACGTTCACTGTTCATCTATGCCAAAGCAGAGCACCTGAAACAGGTTAACGGCCTGAAAGAATTCCTGAAAGAATTCGTTTCCGATGAGGCTGTTGGTGAAGAAGGTTACCTGAGCGCTAAAGGCCTTATGCCGCTTAAGCCTGAGGAATCTGAAACTGTACGCAAAAAAGTGACGGGACTGTAATTTAGTCCCTTCTCTTCTTCTGCTTTTCCAGCTTGCGCATTATCATATCGCGCTTCATTTTTGATATGTGCTCAACAAATGTGATACCGTTGAGGTGGTCTATTTCATGCTGAACGCACACAGCTGCAAGGCCTTCGAATGCCATTTCGCGCTCTGTGCCGTAGTAATCGAAGAATTTTACGCGCACTTTTTTAGGCCTTTCTACCGAAGCGAACTGCGCAGGGAAGGAGAGGCAACCTTCTTCAAACACGAACATTTCATCTGAGTTCCAGACTATTTCCGGGTTGATAAGGAATAGGGGATCTGGTGAGGCATCCGGGTCGTGGGAGCCATCATAACGTATGGAGCCTTGGGCGATATCCATTACCAGAATACGCTTATGTACGCCTACCTGTACCGCAGCAAGGCCAAGGCCGTGGCTTTGATACATGGTTTCCAGCATATCATCCATAAAGCTGCGCAGGGAATCATTTATATCCGCCACCGGAACGGGCGCTGAAACCTGCTTCAGGCGAGGATCGGGGGCTATGACCAGAGGTAATGTTGCCATGATTTCTACTCGAATTTATTTGTGCGCGCGATACCCTGCGGTGCTGCGCGGCCTTTAGAGGCGCGTTTTGCGATCAGCGTGTTAGGGTTATCCAGAACATGTTCCTTGCTGCCGTTCTTCCAGCGGAAACCTTCAGCAAGATTGAATATTTTTAGGTCTGTCAGGTTGCCATCTTTGAACTTTTGCAGCGCAACACCCTGACCTTTTTTCATCACCGGTATTTCAGCTACAGGGAATATCAGCATTAGCCTGTTATCACCGATACAGGCAACATGCGTGCCGGTTACCTTAACGCATTTAAGTGCGCGTTCACCAGCGCCAACAGAAAGTACCTGCTTGCCGCCTTTGGTTTGCGCCAGCACATCTGCTGAGTTGACAATAAAGCCTTTGCCTTTGCTGGAAGCGATAAGGAATTTTGCGTTCTCCTCATGCACTTCTACGTCCAGAATATCTTCCGACTCGTTAAGGCCGAGCATCAGCCTTATAGGATCACCAAAGCCTTTACCGCCCGGAATTTTATCTGCGCCAAGAGTGAAGGCGCGGCCAGATGAGGCAAATACCAGAATCTTATCGGTGGTTTGTGCTTTAAGCAGGAACTTTTCGTTATCACCATCTTTGTATTTTATAGAGGAGGTATCAATGTTATGGCCTTTGAATGCGCGTATCCAGCCCTGTTCAGACATGGCGATGGTTACCGGCTCTTTTTCAATAAAGGCATCTATAGAGATAACAGCTGAGCTGACGGATTTATGCGTGATAACGGTACGGCGCTTGCCCAGCTTGGTTTTTTTGCTGAACATATCGCGCACGGCCTTGATGTTATCAGCTATCTCTTTTTTGATTAGCTTTTCATCAGCCAACATTTCCTTCAGGGCTTTGCGCTCTTCCTTCAGGGCTTTATCTTCCTTGCGGATCTCCATTTCCTCCAGCTTGCGGAGTGAGCGCAGGCGCGTATTGAGAATGGCTTCAACCTGATTTTTGGTGAGATCGAACTTCTTCATCATCACTGTAGCAGGGTCATCTTCCTCACGGATTATTTTTATTACCTTATCGAGGTTGAGATAAACAACTAGAAGGCCGCCGAGTATTTCCAGGCGGGTTTCTATCTTTTCCAGCCTGTAATTGGTTTTACGAACCAGAACTTCCTTGCGGTGCTCCAGGAAGCATTCCAGCACCTGTTTAAGGCTCATTACGCGCGGTATGCCGTTATGGTCCAGCGCGTTAAGGTTAAGGCTGTATTTGATCTCCAGATCACAGGAGCGGAACAGCGATTCCATAAGGATCTCCGGCTCTACGTTCCTGTTCTTCGGCTCGAGCACTACGCGAATAGTTTCCGCAGATTCATCTTTTATATTGCCGAGCAGAGGAGTTTTTTTGTTCTCAAGGTTTTCGGCCATGCGCTCCAGCAGGCGGGATTTTTGAACCTGATAAGGTATCTCGGTAACTATTATCTGGTACTGGTTGCGCTGTAATTCTTCCACCTTCCACTTAGCGCGGACACGGAAAGAGCCACGGCCTGTTTCATAAGAATTATAAATAGATTCTTTAGTTTCTACTATCTCGCCGCCTGTAGGCAGATCAGGGCCTTCAATATGCTCCAGCAGTTCTGCCGTGGTGCTGCTTTGCTTTTTGATAAGTTGCAGCAGAGCATTGCAGAGCTCTTCCGCGTTGTGAGGCGGTATGGAAGTTGCCATACCAACCGCGATGCCTTCAGAACCGTTTGCAAGCAGGTTAGGGAAATATGCCGGAAGGACAACTGGCTCTTCCTCCTGATTATCATAAGTGGCGCGGAAATCGACCGTGTTCTGGTCAATATCCTTAAGCATAAGCATTGCTACCTGCGTGAGCTTGGCTTCCGTATAACGCATTGCAGCGGCGTTATCGCCATCTATCGAGCCGAAGTTACCCTGGCCATCTACCAGCGGGTAGCGTACTGAGAAATCCTGCGCGAGGCGCACCATTGCATCATACACCGCAACATCACCATGCGGGTGGTATTTACCTATTACATCACCCACAACACGGGCACATTTTTTAAAGCCTGAATCAGGATCAAGCCTGAGCAGGTGCATTGCCCATAACAGGCGGCGGTGTACCGGCTTAAGGCCATCACGTACATCTGGCAGAGAGCGGGAAGTGATCGTAGAAAGCGCATAGGCGAGATATTTCTCGCTCAGGACATCACGAAAATTTATAGTCTCTATTTTGTCCGGTCTGGTCATTCAGGTTTGTTATCCGTATTAGCTCATCATGGAACTGTGTGCAGGAAACTGGTATCTGCGACAGGCTTTCCGTGAAAAAATGTTTCGCGAGAAAATACCGAGTAATTTCCAGCCCGTCAATGATTTCCTTTAGCGAATGCGGCTGATTTTCTGCCTTTCGGAGGAAAAATGAAGGTATGGAGAACAGGCGGGAGCTATATGGTTCGCCCACTGTTCTGGATACGGCCGAGCCGGTTTTTGGAGAGATATAGGTTATATTATCGGTGCTGCCGCTTACCGAGCAGCGGTTTAGGTCCAGCCCGAAGCCTGCCTTTTCAAGCACAAAGAGTTCCAGCAATACATGTTGCTGCAGCCAGCTATCACTTGAAAGACCTTCCAGATATTTCAGGAAATTGTTATATATATCAAGAGCATGTTCGCGCTCCGGCAGCAGGGAGTCCAGCAGGGAGCAAAGCGAGGATATGCCTAATATGCGCTGATAATCGGAAAAATGGAGCAGGGGATAGGCCTTTTCCAGAGTTGGGGTTATGGTGCCAAGATGTTCTGAAAGACGCGCCTGCCATGAAAAATGAAGAAGGTTGCCGGGCTGTAATATGTTGCCGTTCTTTTTCTGGCCTTTTACAAGCCCGCGTATCGGGCCGTTAGAGCGGCTGAGTATATTCACCACCAACCCGGTTCCGCCAAACTTCCTTACCGATAAGACTATGCCGTAATCCTCTACTTTCATAGGTTGGTTATACCTGTATCAAATATTTTTCCGTGCTGGGCGAAGGCGTAGCGGTCTGTCATACCGGCAATGAAATCTGCTATCGCAACGGCCTGCTCATTTCTGCCCGTTGTTACTTGCCATTGCGGCGGCAGGCACTCAGGGTTTTCCAGATAGAAGCCGAAGAGATCCTTCACCACGCGTTTGGCCTTATTGGTCATCATCATTACCTTGTGGTGGCGGTACATTCTCTGATAAAGGAAGTCGCGTACCGCATCTATCTTCTCAAGGAACGGGTCTGAAAAGTGTACTATCTGCTGACCCGCATTGCGGACATCATCAACAGAAGTAATATTGAGTTTTTGCAGATCCAGCCTTGTTTGTGCCAGAACATCCGAAAGCATAAGTTTTATAAAACTGCTGCGAACCTCGTTTATCATCACCTGCTGTTCAGCATCGGGGCTTAGGGTTTTTATTCTGTTTATTTCACCCGCTATAACCGGCAGTTCCAGCAGCTCATCTACCGTGAATAGTTTTGCACGAAGGCCATCTTCAATATCGTGGCTGTTATAGGCTATGTCATCGCAGATCGCGGCTACCTGCGCTTCTATACTGGCGTAAGATGAGAGTTCAAGGTTGTAAGTAGCGTTATATTCTTCCAGCGCGCGCGGAACTTCCGTTACCGGGCCATTATGCTTGGCAACGCCCTCTAAACATTCCCAGCTCAGGTTCAGCCCTTCAAAAGCGGTGTATTTGCGCTCCAGCTTTGTAAGTATGCGAATGCTTTGCGCGTTGTGGTCAAAGCCGCCAAAGTCTTCCATACAATCCTGCAGGGCATATTCTCCCGCATGGCCGAAAGGGGAATGCCCCATATCATGCGCTATTGCCACTGCCTCGCACAGATCTTCATCGATGAAAAGCTGGCGGCTTAGGCTGCGTGCAAGCTGAGAGACCTCTAGCGAGTGGGTGAGGCGGGTTCGGTAGTGGTCGCCCTCATTATACAAGAACACCTGCGTTTTATATTCAAGGCGGCGGAATGCGGTGGAGTGCAGTATACGGTCACGGTCGCGCTGAAATTCCGAGCGGCCTTGCCCTATAGATTCAGGGTGTAGGCGGCCACGGCTTTTGCTGGAAAAACACGCATAAGGAGCAAGGTAGAGGTTGCTCTGCGGTTCAAAAATAAGGTTTTCTCTGTTCATTTTCCCTGCGGCCTGCGATTATGAGATGAGTATAAAACCGAAAATTTTTAAAGTGAAAAGAATTTCAGTCAAAGTAACGCCAAAAGCCTCCAGAACAAAGGTGGAGAAGGATTTGTTGCCCGATGAACACGGCAACGAGCACTATCGCGTTTGGGTAACCGTACCGCCGGAAGACGGCAAGGCCAATAAATCGGTGATAGAGGCGTTAAGTAAATTTTTAGGCGTGCCGAAATCTCGCATAAATATGGTTATGGGCGCAACCGGCAGGAATAAGATTTTCGAGCTGGATGTTTAATTCAGCAGATATATAGGAACACAGGATTTGCCATTGTTAGTTCTGTATCCATTGCCTGGATATGATAGCTGGCCGTGCCATGCACCACCAGTTGTACAAGATACAAAAAGCGCCCTGAACATACCTGTGCCCGGTGCGCCATCATCCAATTTTCTATCTATATCTCCGGTAAGAAGGGGGGATGTATAGGCGAAAGGAGCCATAGCAATAGAGTTTGTAATACTTCTTACAGCGAGTAATTGCGTTTTTTTACTGATAGGAACAGGGGCGTTTGCAGAGTACATGGTTGAGATTATAGAGCTTTCAATATTAGGGAAATATCCTAATCCGACCGGTGAGGCATCATAAATGAAGCTATGGTATGCGGTTGAGTAATCTATATCTTCTGCTGGAACCCCTGCTGTAAATAACTCTTTCTTTATTGTTTTTGGTTCAAACATTCCGGCATGTTTCAGGTGGAATAGCGCACAACTAGCCTCAAAACTGGACCCACTGGTTCCCTGATCTATTATGCCATTGCCGTTACCGCTATATACGGTGTTACCACCGCCGAAAAGCCGGCATTCCGGGAAAAATCTTTCTGGATTGCGTATGTCCCCGGGAATTCCGTTATATTTTGTGCGGAAGGTGGACCAAGCCAATTGAGAATCTTTGAATATCTGGATGTGTTTTCTTACCTGAGCCTGTTGTATCAGCTCTCTGCCAGCCATTATACCGCCCACAAGAAGGCCTATTATAACCAGCACGATTGCCAGCTCTACAAGGGTAAAACCCTTTTGTTGGAATCTATTTTTGTAGGAGTGGCGCATAAAAACCGATATGTTTTACCGGAATCTATCAGGTTCGGTAAATTTTACAATAGGCTCTCGCAGGCTAGGCCACATCGGCCTTTTCGGCCAGCGTTACGCTTACCACAAGTTCTGCACCTTCAGCAAATTCTATAACCTTGGCCGAGGTCACATTCAACAGATCTGCATTGAAAGATGAAACAAGATCTTTGCCCTCAGCACCTGTAGTGATAGCGATATTATCCACCGGATATTTTACCGAAACATTTCTATCTGCCTTGGTTTTACGAACCTCATTCAGTATCGCAACCAGCAGCTCACCGGCTTTTTCAGCTTTTTCATCAGCCACATAATCTGCCGCGTTCGGCCAGAATCCTTTGGCGTGGATAGAGCCAACTGATGCATGTTTCGCATCAAAAATATGGCTGTATAATTCTTCCGTTATATGCGGCATGATAGGCGCAAACAGGCGCAATATGCCATCTAACGCATGGTAGATTGTATGAATTGCCGAGAAGCGCTTTTGTTTATTCTCAGGGCTCTCATCATAATAACGCCCCTTTACCGCCTCTAAATAATTATCGCAGAACACATTCCAGAAGAAATCTTCCATCGCCATACGCGCGGTAGAATATTCATAAGCTGCAAATTCTTTGGTCGCTATCTCGATGGTTTTGGCGAGGCGGGAGATAACCCATTTATCCAGCGGCTCGGTTATCACTCCATTAGCAATATCATCCTTCGCAGATGTAGGCTCTTTCTCCATCAGCGGCAAAAATATCGCTGCAAATTTGGTAGCATTCCACAACTTCGTTGATAGTTTTCTTCCTATCTTAAGAACATCTCTGGAAAACGCAGTATCAGCACCAAGGCGGGAAGTAGATGCCCAGTAGCGCACCACATCAGATGAATTCTCGGCAATTATCTCAACCGGAGTAACTACGTTGCCTTTGGACTTACTCATCTTCTGCCTGTCTTCCGCCAAGCACCAGCCAGATATCATCAGGTTCTTCCACGGAATGGAGTGCTCATGCAGATAGGCTTTAACAATAGTGTAAAACGCCCATGTGCGAATTATCTCATGCGCCTGCGGACGAAGATCAGCCGGGAAAAGTTTCTCATGGCGTTCAATATCAATGCAGAATTCTTTATTGATAGCCTTGCTCGAAAGCTGCGGAGAAACTGACGACGTTGCCCATGTATCCATAACATCTTTCTCAGGTAAAATTTGATAAATTTTACCTGTAGAAAGTTCCTCAGCCAGCCAGCCATTTAATTGGCCAGTTACGCCATCATTAATACCAGAAAGCTTTTTGAACCCTTCAGGTAGTGATACCAAAGGATTAACAGGGAGTTCATCTTTTGAGGCGATGATAGTTTTTATTTCACCGCCTTCTTCTGGCACTAAGTACCAAACCGGGAACGGCACGCCAAAATAGCGTTGGCGGCTAATGCACCAATCCCAGCTCAAACCATCTATCCATTGGTGGATACGGTGACGCATGAAATCAGGCTTCCACTCACATTCATCAGCCTTTGCCTTCAAACCTTCCTTATGGTCTATCACCTTAACAAACCACTGGTGGGTAGGTATAAGCTCCAGCGGGCTGCCGCTGCGTTCGGCACATTTTACGCTGTGTTTAATCGCTTTCTTCTCTTCCGCCGTGAGGCCGCTTGTTTCAAGCAATTCTATCGCCTTCATCTTGGCAGAAAGTTTTTTATCCTGATGGTCGGTCTTAACATTTTCAAACTGTGCAAAAACCTCTTTCGCTTTTTCTGCATTCAGGCACGGCCAGCTATCAAACTCAGTTTGCGCTGCACGCAGCTTACCAAATTTATCGATTATTATGCGTGTTCCTAAATCATGCTTCTTCCACCACTCAATGTCGGTCTCATCACCAAAGGTACAGCACATTACCACGCCTGTGCCTTTATCCTTCTGCACTTTCTCATCAGCAACAATCGGCACCACCGCATTAAAAATAGGCGTTACAGCCTTCTTGCCTTTATATTTATGCTCATCATCTGGGTGAACCATCAGTGCCACGCAAGCCGCTAGTAATTCCGGCCTTGTCGTCATTATCTCAACCTTCTCCAAATCTTCCCATTTGGCGGTTTTCAAATCAGCTTTCTCATCAATCAAACCAAACCAGATATAATTCTCAAAACTATCCAGTTCTTTCTCTTCAATCTCTGCTTGTGCAATTGCGGTCTGGTCTATCGGGTCCCAGAACATAGGTTGCAGTTTGCGGTAAACCTCATTCTTTTTGTAGAGATCGAGAAAGGACATCTGCGAGATGCGGCGGGATTCATCAGATATCGTGTAATATTCCTGATTCCAGTCTACTGAGAGCGCAATAGATTCAAACAAACTGCGGAAATCTTTCCTTGCACCTTCTGCAACCTCTTCACACATTTTTATAAAATCTTCGCGGCTGTGCAGATGCGCTTTAGTCTTTTTAGTTTTTTCCACCAGCCTTTCAGTCGGCAGGCCATTATCATCAAAGCCCATCGGGTAGAAAACATTCTTGCCTGTCATACGCTGAAAGCGCGCAATAAAATCTGCCTGAGTATAGCTGTAAATATGCCCCATGTGTAAATGGCCAGAAACCGTAGGTGGCGGCGTATCTATAACAAAAGAATCCGCCTTGCTGATATTCTCGTTCCAGTTATAAACGCCAGAAGACAGCCATGTCTGCTGCCATTTTTTTTCAACAAGTTGTGCGTCGTAATTTTGCGGTAATTCTTTCATCTTTTTAGTATTTTTTATTAGTTTTTACAGGCTGCTAATCAAAGCAAAGCGCTTTAAGATTAATAGCTAAAATATTTGCCAAATCAAGAGGCTAAGAGGCTATTTTCTGAAAAGCTTGTTCGGTGAGAAGGCATCGCGGGCGGCTTCCCCGACAAATACGAGCAGGGAAAGTAATACGCCTACCACGAAAAACCCTGTAAGCCCCAGCCACGGCGCTTGCAGATTGGCCTTACCCTGAGAGAGTATCTCGCCCAGAGAAGGGGAGCTGGAAGGCATGCCGAAGCCAAGGAAATCCAGCGAGGTGAGTGTGGTTATGGCGCCGCTGATAACAAACGGCATGAAGGTAATGGTGGAAACAAGCGAGTTAGGCAATATGTGACGGAACATTATTTTGCGCTCGCTGACACCAAGGCTGCGGGCTGCCATAACGTAATCAAAATTGCGTACTTTCAGAACTTCTGCGCGGACAACGCCGACAAGTCCCATCCAGCTGAAGAGGAGTGTGAAGCATAGTAATATCCAGAAGCTGGGCTCTATGAGACTTGCAAGAATGAGTAGCAGGAACAGCGTTGGTATGGAGCCCCATATTTCCATGAAGCGCTGGAAGAGGAGATCTGTCAGCCCGCCGAAATAGCCTTGCACCACGCCTGCGATTATGCCGATTACAGAGCTGCAAACAGCAAGCGTAAGACCGAATAATACACAAAGGCGGAAGCCGTAAAGTACGCGTGCAAATACATCTCTCCCGCGGTCATCTGTGCCCAAGACGTTTTCTGTACTGGGTGGGGCAGGGTGGTTTACTTCGCGTGCGAAGTTTATGGTTTCATAGCTGAAATGTACAAGCGGCCAGAGCATCCAGCCATTTGCCGTTATCTCTTCCGCAATGAACGGGTCGCGGTAATCGGCCTCGGTATCAAACATGCCGCCGAAGGTTGTTTCTGCATAGGTTACGAATACTGGCGAATAAAAGGAATCTTTATACCTTATGAGAACAGGTTTATCGTTCGCAAGAAATTCTGCGAAAAGCGAGATGATGAACACCGCAAGGAATATGATGAACGAGTAGTAGCCGCGCTTATTGGCTCTGAAATTCGCTACTCTGCGTTTGTTCAGTTCAGATATATTCATTCAACTATAAAAGATTATTGTTCTTTGCGACGCGGTAATATTGCCAGCCGGTATATAAAGTTAACCCGGCAGATGCCCAGAGCCCAATGCAGCCCAGAGTATATATAAAGTTAACCAGTACAGATACTTCCGGTATGTGGCCGGATGTGTATATGAGTAGAGTGATGGCGGCCATTTGCGATGTTGTTTTCCACTTCGCAAGTTTTGTAACCGGCATTTCAATATTACCTTCCTTGCCTAAAAATTCACGCAGGCCAGAAATGAATATCTCGCGGCAGATTATTGCAATGGCAGGAATGGCAAGCCATGATTCATCGGTGATGATAAGGCAAAGTGCCGCCGTAACCATCAGTTTATCTGCTATAGGATCCAGCATGGCACCGTAGCGGCTGGTAACTTCCCACTTGCGGGAAAGATATCCATCAAAGAAATCAGTTATTGCTGCTATAAGGAACAGCAAAGTTGAGATGGTTTTCAGGTCACCTTTTTCAGAATAGAAAATTATCACCAGCAGGGGTATAAGAACAACCCTGAAATTAGTGAGAATGTTAGGTAGCTTATGTTTTAAATCCGACATTTTTTACCAATTATAGCTGGATTTTCCTGAACTATTACCTATATTCTACTCAAAATAAAGAAAATATATGACAGCAGGTTACGCAGATATTATTTTTTTCGCCGTGGTTGCAATATACCTGGGGCTGAAACTGTTTTCCATACTTGGTAAAAAGAACGACAACGATACCAACTTGGAAGCGCGCGCCAATACCATAAACATACCAGGTATGCCCAAAGCTGCGGAAGCAGTTGATGCCGCCGCTGCAATGCAGGCAAGGCAAGTGCCGCCGGTTGAGAAGAACAAGCTGGAGAACTTTAAATTTGCTTCTGATACAGCTAAGAGCGGTATGAAAGAAGTGATAGAGAAAGACAGCAATTTTGCGCTGGAAGATTTTATTGAAGGTGCCAAAATGGCAGTAGAAATGGTGCTGAAAGCATATTCTGATGGTGACAAGGCAATGCTGAAAGAACTGCTTTCTGACGAGCTTTACGGTAATATGTCTGCGCAGCTGGATAGCCAATTGCAACAAGGGCTTGTGGCTACGAAATCTCTTATTGCGATAGAAGATGTTGAAATAGCTTCTGCAACCGTTGCAGCAAGCAGAGTAAAAATCGGCCTGCGCTTTTTAACAGAGCAGATAAATGTTACCAAAGATTCTAACGATAGCGTTGTAGAAGGCGATCCTAAAGCTATTATCACCGTTGAAGATGAGTGGGAATTCGAGCGCAATATCAGGTCGAGCAATCCTAACTGGACGATAATTTCCATATAAGGTTTTTATGACAGCAAGAATTTCTGTTCTGGTGGTGATGATATTCTCTCTCGCCGCCTGTGCTGTTCCATCTAAAAGAGGCGTATCGCTACAACAGAAGAATTATTCGCAGCTTTCCGGCTGGAGTGAGGCTGCTGCAAAGCCTGGCATGCAGGCCTTCCGTAAAACCTGTGGCGCGCTTAACAGCAGAAAGGTACAGGAGAATAAACTATTTTCTGCTAATAAGCGTATCTGGCAGGAAAAATGTGTAGCGGCACGTTCTGCAGCTTCATCAAAACAATTCTTTGAGAACAACTTCACGCCTTATCTGGTTACGTTCAATGGTTCTGATAAAGGCACCTTCACCGGATATTTTGAGAAAGAGATAGAGGCATCCTTCACTAAAAATTCTACCTATAAATATCCGATATATAGCGTGCCAAGCAACCCGGCTGATATGAACCTTACGCGCAGACAGATAGAGAACGGCGCGTTAAATGGTAAAAAGCTGGAGATAGCATACGCAAAAAGTGCGGCAAGGTTGTTCTTCCTGCAGATACAAGGTAGCGGTATATTGAAACTGCCTGACGGCAAGCGTGTACAGGTTGGCTTTGCCGGCAAGAATACAGCTGAATATACCGGTATAGGCAGCTATATGCTACGCGAAGGGTTGATAAAGAAGGGTTCTGCGGAAGATATAGTAGACTGGCTGGAGCGTAACCCTGTAAGGGGCAGAAGCATAATGAATATGAATGATAGGTTCGTTTACTTCTCATTCAAACAAGGTGGCCCTTATGGAAGCCTTGGCGTTGAACTTACCGGTATGGGTTCTTTAGCAGTAGACCCGGCCTATATACCTTTAGGTGTTCCATTATGGCTGCAAACAACGCTTCCGGGCGGGCAGCGCCTTAACAGGCTGATGAACGCGCAGGATACGGGCTCTGCGATAAAAGGCGCTATACGCGGGGATGTGTTCTTTGGCAGAGGTGACTGGGCGCAGCATACCGCAAGCGGCATGAAGAATCAGGGCAGCTATTTTATGCTGGTTCCTAAAGGCGTTAACGCCCATAATTATTTCTAAGATTTTTAGCTCTTACGCTTGAATGTAACCAGCAGGTCTTCACCAAGCTTTCTCTCTTCTGTGATACAGAACTGGTTTGCAGGTATATCCGTCACCGAGAATTCAGACGAGAATGAAATAGAGTTGCTGCCTAGTATTTTTGGTGCGTAGATAAGCTGTAATTCATCTATCAGACCTTCTTTAAGAAAGCTGCTTATAACGCGTGCGCCGCCTTCTACCAGCAGTCTTTCAAAGCCGCGTTCTGCAAGAGTTTTCATCACGAAATAAAGATCTACGAAGTTGTTGTGTTTGTTGGTAGGCGCTTTGATGCATTCTGCCTTGCCCGCTTCACCATCACGTGAGGAGAATACGATTACGGGTTCTTTGGCCGAGCTTTTTATGATGCCACAATCTTTAGGTATGCGGAAATGCGTATCCACCACTACTTTTATCAGTTGTTTGTTAACGCCCGGCAGGCGGCAGTTTAGCTGTGGGTCATCATTTATTACCGTATTTACGCCAACCAGTATGCCATCGCATCTGTTACGTAGAACGTGAACATAATCACGCGCTACTTTGCCCGTTATGTATTTACTTTCGCCATTGGCGAGAGCAATTTTGCCATCAAGAGAAACAGCTATTTTTGCTATAACATAAGGGCGCTTTTTTGTAATGCTGCTGAAGAACGGGCCATTTACCTGCATAGCCTCTTCAGCGCAGATTCCTTCTGTTACCTCTATTCCTGCGGCTTTTATTTTTTCTAGCCCGCCTGCGGCTTTAGGGTTTGCATCACGATTAGCGATAACCAGCCTTTTAATGCCCGATGCTATAACCGCATCTGCGCAGGGAGGAGTTCTGCCGTGATGGTTGCAGGGTTCCAGCGTTACATATAACGTGCCCTCTTTTGCATCTGATCCGCCTTCTTCCAGCGCTTGTGGTTCTGCGTGAGGGGCGCCGCCATCTGCAGTGCGGGCGATAGATATTATGTTGCCTTGTTTGTTGACGAGAACAGCGCCTACTGACGGCCTTGGAAATGTTTTGCCAACTCCGTTTTTGGCGGCATTGATGGCGATACGCATGAAATGTGCATCACGCTTTTCCATGCCTTAATCTTTCTTTTTAATGGTATTTACAAATTCTTCGAAATCTTTCGCATCAGAGAAGTCTTTGTAAACAGAGGCAAAGCGTATATAGGCCACCTTATCGAGCTTGGAGAGTTCCAGCATTACTTCGCTGCCTATATCTACTGCATTTATCTCGGTCTCGCCGGATTTTTCGAGCTTGTTAACTATTCTATCTACCACTGCTTCTACCTGATCTTCCGACACAGGGCGTTTGCGGGTGGAAAGAATTATGCTGCGGCGGATCTTTTCGCGGTCGAAAGATTTTCTCTCGCCGTTCCTTTTAAGTACGGTAAGTTCGCGCAGCTGTACGCGCTCAAAAGTAGTGAAGCGGGAATCGCATTTAGGGCAGTATCTGCGCCTGCGGATAGTTGTGCCATCCTCAGAAGGGCGGGAATCCTTCACTTGTGTATCAAGAAATCCGCAGAATGGACACTTCATAAGTTTTCCTAGTTGAACGCGAGATCATAAATAGGGAATTGTGCGCAAAGCTTTTCAACTTCTTTGCGAACGCGGGCTTCTACCTCGGAATTATTTTCCGGATTTGCAGCAAGGCCATCTAGTACATCACCTATCAGGTTACCAATAAGTTCAAATTCCTTCTCACGGAAGCCGCGTGTAGTGCCCGCAGGAGTGCCAAGCCTTACGCCCGATGTAATAAAAGGAGATT
>JAMHZE010000014.1:0-3702 GCA_035909535.1 Rickettsiales bacterium
GGCCAAGCTCGAGGCTGAAAAGCTGGCAGCAGAACAGCTTGAAAAAGAACAGCGGTCGAAAGAAGATTATCTGAAGGATGTGAAAAAGGAGTCTGAGATAAGCAAAGAGACCGCAGTTTCAAAAGAAGAGCTTGCAAAGCTTGAGCAGGAAAAACTAACAAAAGAACAGTTCAAAAAAGAACAGCGGATGAAGAATGGTGAGCCTATCTTCAAAGAGCTTCCTGCCAGCATGAAGGCCATGCAACAGGCCAGCATACAGTAATACTTGCTTTCATATACCATACTCCGTTATTGCCTATTATACCTTCATGTGATAAACCGCCATCATGGCAAAAACAGATTACAAAAAGCTAAAAGCACTAGGTGGAAAGACCAACTACCCTACATCTCCGGATGAGGCCGTGCTGGAAGCCGTTCCAAACCCGCATGCGGATGCAGATTATTTCGTACGCTTCACCTGTCCGGAATTTACATCGCTATGTCCGGTTACCGGCCAGCCAGATTTTGCGCGCATTGTTATAGATTACGTGCCTAACAAGCATCTGGTAGAAAGTAAATCGCTCAAGCTTTTCATGTTCTCATACCGCAATCATGCAGGCTTCCATGAAGAGTGCACGGTAGAAATTGCAAAGCGTATAATAAAACTTATCAAGCCAAAATACCTGCGTATAGGCGGCTACTGGTATCCACGCGGAGGCATCCCTATCGATGTCTTTTATCAGCACGGCAAGCTGCCTCAAAACGTATGGCTGCCAGATCAGGGCGTAGCTCCGTACTCGGGGCGATAGGTTTTCGGCAACAAAAATCTTGCCTATCGTGGCGTATCAAGTTAAAACCCAAAAAAACTAAGTGGAACAGAAGCATGAAACTCACAGATACAGTAAAAAATATACTTTCCCATTACGAGGGCGAACGCGCTGAAGTAAAAGAAAACCTTGCCCGCATACTTATGCAGGGTAAGCTTGGCGGTACCGGCAAACTGGTTATCCTTCCTGTAGATCAGGGTATGGAACACGGCCCGGATGCATCTTTTGCTCCTAATCCAGATGCCTATGATCCTGAATATCACGCCAAACTGGCGGTAGAAACAGGCCTTTCTGCCTATGCTTCCACGCTTGGTATGCTTTCCTGCGTATGCGATACTTACCGCGCGCAGATACCTCTTATCCTTAAAGTTAACCACTCCAACCTGCTTTACACGGGCGATGCCGATCAGGCCATAGTAGCTTCAGTAGATGACGCGGTTCGTATGGGTTGTGCGGCTATAGGTTTCACTATCTACCCAGGCTCTGACAGGTCCATCCAGCAGTTCGAGGAAATTCGCAAGATGACGGCAGAAGCAAGAGCTAAAGGCCTTGCTACGGTTATCTGGTCTTATGCCCGCGGCCCTAAGCTAGATAAAGACGCAGAAACATCGGTAGATGTAATAACCTACGCAGCACACATGGCGGCAAGCCTTGGTGCTCACATAATAAAGGTAAAACCTCCTACAGCCAAACTTGGCTACGATAAAGGTGCCAAGGCACTTGCTGGGCAAGATTTCTCTACGCTCGCAAAGCGAATCGCGCATGTTAAAAAAGCTGGCTGCTACAACGGTAAACGTGTTGTGGTATTCTCCGGCGGTGAATCTAAAGATGCAGAATCCCTGCTGAACGAAATTCGCGAGATACGTGATGGCGGCGGTAACGGTTCAATCGTTGGCCGTAATGCATTCCAGCGTCCGCACGCTGATGCCGTAAAACTCCTGAACGATATCGTAGATATCTATCTGGGTAAAAAATAAGTACTTCGGTACTGAATATGCAATTTAACCTGCTTACATTATTCCCGGAGATGTTTCCCGGCACATTGGGTCACTCTCTGGCGGGCAAGGCTCTGGAGAAGGAGCTTTGGAGCTATAATGCCATCCAGATACGTGATTTCGCGCTCGATAAGCATAAAACCGTGGATGATACCCCATATGGCGGTGGCGCTGGCATGGTTATGCGCGCAGATGTGCTTTCCCGTTCAATTGAGCATGTTATTGAAAAACAGCCGAAAACCAAGCTGATTTATCCGTCCCCACGCGGGCCTCTGCTAACCCAGTCAAAAATAGAGGAATTTGTGGCCGCTGGCAGCCTTACCATTCTATGCGGCCGCTATGAGGGCGTAGACCACAGAGTGCTTGAAAAACATGGGGTTGAAGAGGTCTCAATAGGCGATTACATCCTTTCCGGAGGGGAGGTAGCTGCAACAGTTATAATTGATGCTTGCATTAGGCTTTTAGATGGTGTAATAAGCAACCCCCAAACCCATGGGCAGGAAAGTTTCAGTGTCGGTACCTACAGAAATCTGTTGGAATATCCTCACTACACAAGGCCTGAAAGCTGGGAAGGGCAGGGAGTTCCGGAAGTTCTGAAGAACGGAAATCACGCTCTGATAGAGAAGTGGAGATTAGATCAGGCCGAGGCGATTACTAAAGAAAGACGCCCCGATCTGTGGAAAAATTATAAAAAGGAAGAATAGTTATGAACACAATACAAAAATTTGAAGCTGAACAGGTTAAGAAAGCTACTGAAGGCAAAAAAGTGCCTGATTTCAGGGCAGGTGATACTGTAAAAGTTAACTACCGTATCGTAGAAGGTGATAAAGAGCGTATTCAGGCTTATCAGGGCGTTTGCATCGCGCGTAAAAACGCTGGTATCAACTCTGCATTCACAGTTCGTAAAATATCTGATGGTGAAGGCGTTGAGCGTATCTTCCCACTTTACTCACCACGTATCGCTTCTATAGAAGTTGTTCGTCTTGGTGCGGTTCGTCGTTCTAAGCTTTACTACCTGCGTGAACTTTCAGGTAAATCTGCGCGTATCAAAGAAAGGCTGACTGCAGTTGGTCTTGCAGATGCGGTTGCATCAAATGTCCGTAAGGAAGAAGTTGTAGAAACAGCTGTAGAAGCTGCTCCTGCGGCGGAAGCTCCTAAAGAGAAAAAAGCAGCAAAGCCAAAAGCTGACAAAAAATAATATTATTCTTTAGTTGGAATGAGTTAAAAGCCCGGTTCGCCGGGCTTTTTTATTGCGCAAAAAACGGTAATGGTGGTTTACTGTCACGCAATTACGTGCTATAAGGCGGCTGGAAATTCATGGGGGTTATATGTACGCTAAAGAAATGATAGAGTTGGCCAAAAGGCCCAGGATATTTGGTATAACCATTAATTCTGAAGACAGGGAATTGCTGAGTTCTGTTAATATAGAATACCAGCTTCAGAACCATAATAAAAAGCTAAAAAAAGCCTATGATTTTAGAACCAGAAGGTCTGGTTTCTGTTCTGAGGTATCAGCGCTAAACATAAGCATTACAGATAATACCGGTAATAACAGGCTGGAAGATCTGAAAGATGCTTTGGGCAGAATGAAGTTCATCAATAACTTCGATTACGAGTTCAACAAAGGTAAGAACGAGATAAATATAAAACACGGTCTAAGATCAAAGGATATGGCGGCTTTGCTTGCCAGAAACGACATAGGCTTTAAGGGCATGGATAATCTGGAGAAAGATGGTGCAAGGGTCATCTAACCTATCCATTCACTTTTTAAAAGCCCGGTTAGCCGGGCTTTTTTTATGCTCGAAACACTTTATTCCTGCCATGTTTCGTGTTATAAACGCATGTCAAACAAGGTAAGAGGGGTTTATGTCGTCAGATCAGCAATTGGTAAAAAGGCTAGA
>JAMHZE010000015.1:0-4595 GCA_035909535.1 Rickettsiales bacterium
TCTCTGGGTCTGGCGCGGTAATGTTCGGCAGGGTGAACAGCCCGAACACGGAAACCGGGAAGCCCGCGGCAGAAGACATTCCCCAGCCCACCAGCGGCATGAACATCATCAGCATATAAAGCCCCATATGAGAAAAATGCGCTGCCATTTTCTGGAACATGTTCATGTTATCAGGCAGGGCAGGAGGCCTGCTTGTAAATCTCCATAATATGCGTAGCGCCACCAGTATCAGCAGTGTAGCGCCAAGAGATTTATGCAGCCCGTAAAGTTCCAGTTTCTGCTGGCTCATTTCCATGTCGCCCATAATAAAGCCAAGCGCTATCATGCCTATTATCAGCAAGGCCATGCTCCAGTGGAATAATTTTGTTATTGCGCCGTATTCGGTAGAAGTATTACGAAATTTCATAGACCTGCCATATTCAGTTTCCCTGAATATAGTTCAAACCGCGTCTTGCTTCAACCTTCTGATATCAGCTTTAATTTTGCTTCGCGGCTCAAGGCTTTTACTTTCGCCTCATATTTGCTCGCGTTGCTGCGGTTCTTAAACCTTCTCGAATATAAAAGCTCGAACGGTCCTCTGCCTTTCGTATATTTTGCACCTGTGCCATTTTCGTGCTTGTTAAGCCTTGCCGCTACATCATTAGATATACCGCAATACAGGCTATCGTCACCGCAGCGCAGAATGTAAACATACCAGCTTTTGCCGGCGTTCTTTTTCGGTTTTGTTTTTACGGCTGGCATTAAGCCTTCTTCACAAATTCCGCACGTATCGAAAACCCGCGAAACTTTCCGCTGCCTTCAATGGGCTCGCTGCTACCCGGGGTAAGGCTTATGCCCTTTATCAGCGTGCCGCGCTTTAAGCCACTATTGCTGCCTTTTACTTTCAGGTCTTTAATAATGGTAACATCGTCACCGTCATTTAAAACTGTGCCGTTACTATCTCTTACAATTTCCTCATCGCTCATAATTCTTTCCTTATCGTATTAACTAACAAGCAGCTTCTATCATTATCTCCAGCGCATAGCCGGGGTTTGCAAGCTTTGCCTCAACGGTTGCGCGGGCAGGGGTTTTGTTAGGCACTACCCATGCATCCCAAACTTCGTTCATTTCAGCTATCTTGGTTATATCGGTTATCCAGATATTCGCTTTTATTATCTTGGTTTTATCGCTGCCAACCTGTGCCAGCAGAGCATCTATCTGCCCCAGAATATCTTTGGTCTGCTCGGTCACGCTGCCGCCGAGCGCCGTATCTGCCACCACGCCGCAAGTATATATCTTGCCGCCATGTATCACGGCCTCGCTGAGCCTTACACCTGCATCTATCCTTTTCAGTTCTGTCATATATCTCCTTTTTTAGGATTCATTGATTTACTGCATCATACCAGCGAAAGCTGGTATCTGAACTGAAAATCTTAGATTCCTGCCTGCGCAGGAATGATGCAGGGTAAGTACTTGGCAATGATGCTACAATCCCGCCATCTATTCGCCCTTATTCAGCGTTTTTAATGCGCCATTTCTTATTGCCTCATGTGCTGTCAGAATATTCTTTAGGGCTAACTTCTTTTGTTGAGATACCGTTCTATCGTTATGATATTTATCGCCATAAAAGCGGATAATAGCTTTCTTGGAATTTATGACGGCTTCTATCATTTTTTTATCATCTTGTGTCATTGGCTCGTCGTACCATTCCCATATCTTATGGTTATTATCCTTCTCAAATCGCGTATGATTCCGCTCGAATCTTTGCCCATCTGCCACAACAACAAACGAATTTATAAAAAGCCAGTCATTTGCATGGTAGCTGATTTTTAATCTTAGCGGATATGCAAAATCCCCTTTTGTTGCAAAATAAAGATGGAATGCATCAGAATTATTATATCTGGGTGAAGATGGGTCGTAATTCCAGGTGGTTCCTTCTATTTCATCTTTCACCTTTCTTAATTTTGCCAGGGCCTTTTTTCCTTCTGCCTCTTTTTTCTTATTCAAAGCTTCTTCATAGAAGATAATTTTATCTGTATAAGATTGGTTTTCCGGATATAAATTTTTTAATTCTTTATAGATAGAAATCTTTTCTTCATATTTATTTTCCGGAGTATTTTTTTCTTGTTGTAATAGAGAGTTTGTTTTTTCCTGTAGCTGAAGCTGCTCTATCTCATTTTGCTTTTGAATTATTTTCAGGTCTTTTGTAGATAAATATTTTTTTACTGTGCCAAGGGCGGAATCATAGTTTTTATTTTCTATATCTTTTTGAATATTATCGTAAATTTTGTGCGAATCTTTTTCCAATTCATTTGTTAAGGATAATATTTTCTTCTTTTCTTCAGCTAGCTTCAAGACTTCTGCGCCTCCTACTACGACAACAGGAAAGGAAAGCACGACAAAAACCATTAGCCATACAAAGGTGGTATTTTTTTTAGGTGAATTACAAAACAGGCAAAGATTAGTATGATTATCAATTATTTTAGGCGGGAACAGCCTGCGGCACTTTTCACAACGAGTGAGCGACATAGTTTACTCTTTGATTTTTGTTTCTAAAGTAACATTGAATTTATGACTTGCAAAGGGAGCCTACTCCTTTTTTATTAAAACTACAATCCTGCCATTTTGCAAACTTCTTTCCATTCATCTGCTGTAACGGGCTGTACAGAAAGCCTCGCAGATGTTATCAGGCTCATTTTCGCCAGCTTTTTATTCCCTTTAACATCGCTCAATCCCACTTTTTTTGGTACAGGCTTTATCGCCTTCAGGTCAACCACTACCCATGGATCGCCTTTCTCGGCTGTCGGGTCTGGGTAGTGTTCTTTTATAACCTCTACAATGCCAACAATCTCTTTGCCATCGTTAGAATGGTAGAAAAAACCCATATCTCCTTCTTTCATCGCCATCATGTTCTTTTTGGCAAGGTGATTCCTAACGCCGCTCCAGAACGTACCTTTGGTACCGCTTTTAACCTGCTGATCCCAGCTCCAGCTTGAAGGTTCACTTTTAAAAAGCCAGTAATTCTTAGAAGCCATAGATAAAACCATTTGCATTTATTGCGGTAAATTAAATTATAGATATGGCAAGCGGTCGCTTGCGGCAACAAAAAATATGTTCTTATGGCAATGTTCGATAAATTTCTCTGGCTGAAGGTTGTTGTGGCAATGTTGCTTGGCGTTGCATTCGGAATATTAATGTCACCCGCAAGCGGAGTGTTCGGAGAAGAGGTTTCCGAAACAGTTATGGCCTGGGTAATGATGGTGGGTGATATATTTCTCACCGGCATAAGGTTCATTATCGTTCCTCTTATACTTTCCTCTGTTGTTATCGCGCTTGCTTCTAACGCGGGCAACCTTGGCAGGCTTGGCGTATATGCCATGATATTCTTTGTTGGCACGGCTGTAATGGCTGCGCTGATGGGTGCGGGCATAACAACTCTTATAGCTCCGGGCGAGTATATAGACCGCGAGTTGGTAAAAAATATCTCCGTATCAAATGCCGGCGAGGTAAATGCAAATGACGAGAATCCTTTCTCCTTAAAAAACATGCCTAAGGTTCTTACTGGTATGCTGCCGCAATCGCCGCTGGCCAGTCTTGTGGGTAACGATATGCTGAAAATAGTTATAACCGCGCTGGTAATGGGTCTGGCTCTGGCCTCTGTTCCGGCAGAGCGCAGGAAGCCCATGCTCGATATACTAACCGCAGTGCAGGATATCTGTATGGTGGTGTTGGGCTGGGTGCTTAAAATAGTGCCTTACGCAGTATTTGCTCTTATTGCAAATATCAGTATGCATCTTGGTATATCAACCCTTGCCGCTGCGGGTGCATATATACTTACCGTGGCTTTTGGGCTTGGCATGGTATTCGTGCTGTATCTTTTCATCGTGGCCTTTATCGCGCGCCGCAATCCTTTCGCCTTCGCGAAAAATGTCAGAGAGCTACTGCTGCTCGCCTTTTCCACCAGCAGCTCGGCGGCGGTAATGCCGCTTACCATGAAAACCACTGAGGAGGTATTCGGCGTTCGTCCTCAAATAGCGCGCTTCATAGTACCGCTGGGTACAACCATCAATAAAACCGGAACGGCATTTTATCAGGTAGCGGCGGTATTTTTTGTGGTGCAGGTATTTCAGGTAGATATCTCTGCCGCGCAGGTAGTGTTCATTATTGCCATGGCAACTGGTGCCGCGCTTGCTGCCCCTGGCACGCCGGGCTCTGGCATTGCCATACTCGCCACCATCATGGAAGGGGTAGGCGTGCCCGCAGCAGGTATAGCATTGGTTCTGGGTGTAGATAGAATACTGGATATGTGCCGAACGCCTATTAATGTTGTAGGCGATGTCGTAGCGAGTGTCGTTATGGAAAAACTTCTGCCCGAAAACAAAAAATAAAAGCAAATAAAGGAATATATGCAGACAATATTTTTACTTGTCCTCTCCAATGTGTTCATGACCTTCGCGTGGTATGGGCATTTAAAACATCTTAACAACAAGCCTCTTATAATTGCCATACTGGTAAGCTGGGGTATCGCCTTTTTTGAATACATGCTCATGGTTCCTGCCAACCGCATTGGCTATCAAACCTTCTCGCTCGGCCAGCTAAAAATAATACAGGAGATA
>JAMHZE010000016.1:0-6047 GCA_035909535.1 Rickettsiales bacterium
TATAGTGGCAAGACTTGAAAATTTGAGTGGCAAAATTGAACCGGCTAATGTAAACGGCAAGCAGTACTTTCGTGTACGCGTAGATGGACTACAGACAAACGCAGACGCAAAGGAAGCTTTGAACACCGTAAGAGGAAAAGGATTTAAAGATGCGTATATTATCAAGGATTCTATCTAGCCTGATTGTTGTAACCATAGCCACTTCCGCGCATTCGCAAGGGATAGAACTGAACGCAGACAGACGCGCAAAAGGACTTGATACCACCCCTGCCGGGCCGGTTACCGATAGCTTCCAGACCACCGCAAAACAAGCCATTCTGGTAGATTTTGACTCTGACACCGTGCTCTACAGCAGAGATGGTGAGACAAGAATGTTCCCTTCTTCCATGACAAAAGTACTGACAATGTACATTGTGTTCGACCAACTTAAGAAAGGTAACATAACACTTGATAGCGAAATGGCCGTTTCTGAAAGAGCATGGAGAACCGGTGGCTCTAAAATGTTCATTAAAGTGGGCGATCATGTAAAAGTGAACGACCTGATAAACGGCGTTATAGTACAATCTGGCAATGATGCATGTGTGGCCCTGGCCGAAGGTATCAGCGGCTCGGTTGAAGCCTTTGTAGAAGATATGAATTCTGTAGCGAAGCAACTTGGCATGGAGCACACACACTTTGCCAACCCGGATGGCCTGCCTGCGGATGGCCATTACAGTACTGCCCGTGATCTTTCTATACTGGCACGTAAGCTGATAGAGGATTTTCCTGAATATTTTAAATATTATTCCACCCGCGAATTTACTTACGGCGGCATAAAACAGCATAACCGCAACAGACTGCTGGATGTTCCTGACCTTGGTGTAGATGGCCTGAAAACAGGCTATACCGAAATGGGCGGCTACGGCATGATAGCAACCGGCACCAATAAAGGTAGAAGGCTTGTTGCAGTAGTTAACGGCCTTGAAAGCGAAAATAAAAGGTTGGAAGCAGCAGCAGAATTACTACGCTACGGCTACAATAACTTTATTAAGGCGAGTCTTTTCAAAAAAGGTGATGAGCTGGGCAGAATAGCCGTATGGGGCGGTGAAAAGAACAGGGTGAGCGTTGCACCAGATAAAGATATTACGCTGCTGCTGCACAGAGCATCGCAGAAGGAATCTGACCTGAAAGTGGAAGCGGTTTACAAAGAGCCGTGGATAGCCCCTATTGCTAAGGGCGCGCATATGGCAAGCCTTGTTGTAAAAGATGCCAATGGCAGGATCCTGACTCAGGCTCCGCTTTATGCAACGGCAGATGTTGAAGAAGCCGGCTTCTTCAAAAAATTAATGCAGAAAGCAAAACTTCTGCCTAAGAAATTATGGTAGGGAAGCTTATCACATTTGAAGGGGGCGAAGGCTCCGGCAAATCTACGCAGGCGAGAATGCTCGCCGAATATCTGCAAGGCAAAAACATTCCGCATGTATTGACGCGCGAACCGGGCGGCACAGAAACCGCCGAGAAGATACGCAACATTCTGGTTACCGGCAGCATAGACAGCATGGATAAGGTTACCGAGATATTGCTGCACTACGCCGCACGCAACGAGCATTTTAAAAAGAAGATCTGGCCCGCCATGCAGGAAGGCAAGATTGTTGTATGCGATAGATTCTATGATTCTACCTTCGCGTATCAGGGCTATGGCTACAGGGTAGACCATAAGCTTATACGCAAGATACATGAGATAGTTCTGGGTGAGTTCCGCCCTACCCTTACATTTCTGTTCGACATAGATGTAATGCGCGGCTTAGAACGCTCTGAGGCAAGGCTGACACAGCAGAATTCCAACGAAACCAGATATGAAGGCCTGCCGCTGGACTTCCACACGCGCCTGCGCGATGGCTTTTTGGCAATGGCGAAAGCAGAAAAAGAAAGGTTTGTTGTACTGAATGCCGAAGAAACTGTTGAAGCCCTGCACATAAATGTTGTAGAACAGATACAGAAGCTTTTAAGCTAAAAATCAAGACCAAGAATTAGAGGAAGTAATGAAATTCAATCTGGAATCACTGAACAACCACATTCACCCTATCCATAAAGATGGATATATTTTTATAGCGCTGGCAGGCTTTATAGCGCTTCTGCTTAATGCGATGTCTTCATTCCTGGGGTTTTTTGGACTGGTTGGATTTATTTGGTGCATATTCTTTTTCCGCAACCCTAACCGTTACGTACCACAGGAGAAAGGCCTGATAGTTGCTCCGGCGGATGGGCTTGTAGTTGATGTGTGCCGCGCAAAACCTCCGGCAGAACTGGATATTCCGCTGGACAGGGAATTTACCAGAGTAAGTATTTATCTGAGCATTTTTGATATGCATATTCAGCGCACGCCTATTGCAGGCATAATAGACCGCATTGAATACAACAAAGGCAAGTTCAGCAGCGCAATGAAGGAAAAGGCCAGCGACGATAACGAACGCAACAGCCTGATAATAAAGACCGAAGATGGGTATGTTATACCTGTAGTGCAGATAGCGGGCTATGTTACACGCAGGATTCTTTGCTGGGTGAAAGAAGGAAGCAAGTGCGAGACCGGCGAGAGATTCGGCATGATACGCTTTGGCAGCCGCGTGGATATTTACCTGCCGGAAGGCGTAGCGCCTTACGTTGCAATAGGCCAGCGCATGATAGCAGGCGAAACCGTGATAGCCGACCTGAAGGTAAGCAGCGAACCGGTAGAAGTGAAAGAGATATAGTTTTCTCTCTCACGCAAAGAAATGACAGAACGAAAAAAAATATTCATGCTGGCCGGAGAGGAATCTGGCGATAATCTTGGCTCGCGCCTGATGCGCGCCATGAAAGAAAGATATACCGGCGAGTTGGAATTTGTAGGCGTTGGCGGCACAAAAATGGCCTATGAAGGCTTGCACACCATATTCCCGATGCAGCAGATAAACATGATGGGCTTTGCCGAGATAGTGCCTCACCTACCGGAGCTGATAAAAAAGATAAACTCTACCGTTGAAAGAATTCTGAGAGAAAAACCCGATGTAGTGGTGACGATAGATTCCCCGGGGTTCAATTTTCGCGTAGCAAAAAAACTGAGGCAACAGGGCTTTAAGGCCAAGATGGTGCATTATGTTGCCCCAAGTGTTTGGGCATACAAACCTCAGCGCGCAAAAAAGATAGCAAAACTGTTTGACCACCTTATTGCCATTCTGCCGTGGGAACCTCCATATTTTGAAAAGGAGGGTCTGACAACAAGCTTTATCGGCCACCCGGTTTTTGAGGATATTGAACTGCTGGATGCACAGCAGAAAAAAATACTGCGCGAGAAATATAACTATCAACCGACCGATAAGCTGGTGGCAATAATGCCGGGCAGCCGCTCAGGCGAGGTAAAGAAGCTTCTGCCGCTACTGGTTGATGCCGCGAACAAGATATATATGAACGACCCTGACACGCGGTTTATACTTATGCCAACAGAAGATAAACGCGATATGGTGGCAAAATATGCGCGGCTGATACCGCACTGCATAACCGTTGCCGATACGGGCGAGAAGCGCAAGCTGTTACAGATATGCGCAGCGGGAATGATCAAATCTGGCACAGTTGCTCTGGAAGTGGCGGCTTTAGGCTGCCCCCACCTGATCTGCTACAAAATGAGCCCGATATCTTACTTCTTGATACAAAGAATGATAAAGATACAATATGCCAACCTTGTGAATATATCGGCATCGAAAGAAGTGATACGCGAATTGCTGCAGGAAAAATGTACCGCCGAGAATATAGCAAAAGAAATAACCGCCCTGCTCTCTTCTGATGTGCTTGCAAAAGGTCAACTGACCGATGCAAAACACGAGCTGGAAGAAATGGGAATGGGTTCTGTGATAATGCCGAGCGATAAAGCCGCAGAAGTTGTGCTTAAACTTGCCGGAGCAACCACAGAACGGCAACAGGAAGGCTAAGGCCATGAAAAATGAAAAAGGTTTTACATTAGTAGAGCTGGCAATAGTACTGGTGATAATTGGCCTGCTGGTTGGCGGTGTATTGCAGGGTCAGGAACTGATAAAACAGGCCGAGATACGCAGTCAGATAAAAATGCTTAATGATATAAAACTTGGCTTCGTGGCATTTCAGGCAAAGTATGATGCCCTGCCAGGCGATATGAAAAGCCCAGAAAGATTCTTCCCCGTATGTAATAACGCAGCCTATGGCTCTCCGGGTGCGGTGTATAGCGGCAATGGCGACGGCATGATAACAGATAACGAAAATTACTGCGTATGGCCGCATCTGTTCCATTCCGGCCTTTATGAAGCGCGCGGCCTTAAGCAGAACGAATTTGTTCCCGGCGACCCTCCGCTGGAGATAAACTTTGCCACCATATCCTTTCCTTACGCAAAATGGCCTGCCAAGGATACTATATTCATGTATTTCGAACATAACTCTGTGAACTATCCGGTGCCTCAGCTAAGCGGCAACCTGCTGATAGCAACGGGCGTAAGCAGATCCATTTCGCCGATCGTGATGTACGAGATAGATAGCAAGATAGATGACGGTAAGCCGGGTAGCGGTGTATTAATGGCAGATTCACGCAGCTTTGCACCATGCTATGATATTGTACACCCGGTTGCACCGGCAAGCACCATTGGCCTGCCAGCACCAGCTGCCCAGTATAACCTGAATGAGAACAGAGGCGCATGCGACCTGCACCTACGTTTTAAATAGAGAGTTTCCAACACATGAAAAATCATTCCTCACATAAAGGATTTACACTGGTAGAACTGGCGATAGTACTGGTGATAATTGGCCTGCTGGTTGGCGGGATATTACAGGGGCAAGAGTTGATAAAACGCGCCGAGATACAAAAACAGATAGAGCTGCTTAACAGCGTTAAACTTGGCTTTGCCACGTTTCAGGCGAAATACGATGCGCTACCGGGCGATATTAAAAGGCCGGAAAGATTCTTCCCGGTTTGTAATAATGCGGCTTACAGCTCTCCGGGGCAGATATACACAGGTAACGGCGATGGCATGATAGACAGCGCCCCGGTAGTAGGCGGCGAATATTACTGCGTATGGCAACATCTGCACCATTCCGGCATGTTCTATGCGGCAGGGCTGAAAGCAAGCGAGCTTGATGTTGGCGGCCCTCCGGTTGATATAAACTTTGAGAATATTTCGTTTCCATATACAAGATGGCCTGTAGGACACAGGGTGTTCACCTTTGTTGTACATGGATCTATGGATTATACGGGCGTGCACCAGCTTAACTGGAACATGCTTGTTGCAACAGGCGCAGAAAAAGGGCTTTCACCCATGACCGTACATGCCATAGACAGCAAAATAGATGATGGCAAACCCGGCACCGGCGCTATAGTGGCGGCATCTTGGCCAGGCGGCCCATGCTATGATGATATTCATCCTACTGCACCTTCTAACAATTTTGGCCTGCCATCTATAGCTGCAAACTACTATGTTAATGAAACGGCCGGCATTTGCGATCTGATGATGCTGCTGAAATAGCAGAGTTAAGAATTTATTTTGTAGCGAAGTGCATCTTCCAGAGTTTTAGGAAGCGGCATTAGGAACTTATACTGCGCATCAAAGGCGTTGCCGTGAATTTTAGGCGGCGGAGCGAATTTGTGTTTAAGGCCGCCATATATTCCGCGCAAAATTGCATCTACCACCGCCTGCGGATCTGCATCTGCACCGGCAACACGATGTTCAATGTGGCGGGTGGTCTCATCATAGGTGCTGGGCGGAATGCGTATTGCAGTGGTACGGTTATTGCCTCCCCAACTTACATTCATCGGCACGTTGTTGTAAGATGCAAGCGGGCTTATGCTTTCATCCTTCAGTTTATTTACAGGCGAAGCAAAACGGCGATATGAAGATTCATTCGGCGCAAAGGCCGTGAATTCCGCCAGCATTGAATTGCAAAGGCCGCCGATTATATTGAGCATTATTTCAGATTCATCTTCCCGCGCGCCAAAACTTCCCGGGCGCTCCAGAACGCTTTCGCCGTTAGCGTTGTTAACGCCTATATGGATATGCAGGCCGCAACCCGGCAGA
>JAMHZE010000017.1:0-1366 GCA_035909535.1 Rickettsiales bacterium
GGGGGGTCAGTGTCTTTAGTAAGCGTCTGGAATGAGAATAGCTCTATAAATCCAACCCCTGCAATCATAAGTATATTGGTTGCCAGTATTCTGGCTGGTGGGTTCAGCGCAGTATTTACAGAGTATGTTGCAAGAAAAATAGTTATTTCTGGTGGTAATCGTGCATAACAAGTCGCTCAAGGGCGTTCGCATTCGCTCACTGGACAGCCTCAATCGGCGCATGCTTCGCATTTTACGCGCCGTTTGCGTCTGCCCCTTAGCTCTGCGTTAGGCATTACGCATATCCAACCATAGGAGAACAAAATGAAGTGGTATATATCCGTACTAAAAAATTATGCCGTATTTGATGGAAGAGCTAGCAGAAAAGAATACTGGATGTTCTTCTTGTTTAACTTTCTTATATCGTTTTTATTAGGCTTTGTATGTGGTTTTATTCACGCTGCTACTGGTATGCAGCTTAACTTTGTTCCTACCGTATACGCGCTTGCGATATTAGTTCCTTCTTTTGGAGTGGCAATCAGAAGAATGCATGACACAGAACATAGTGGGTGGTGGTGCATAGTGCCGATAGTAAATATCATTTTCGCCGTAATGCCTGGAACAAAAGGTGAAAATAAATTCGGCGAAGACCCGTTAGAAAATGCAATGAATGCCTAACAAGTCGCTCAAGGATCGCTCACTGCGTTCGCTGGACAGCCTCAATCGGCGCATGCTTCGCATTATATGCGCCGCTTGTGTCTGCCCCTTAGCTCTGCGTTATATGCCATCATGAAAAAAACCGTGCAAATAGCAATAATCATTTTTCTACTGGCCGCATCGTTTGTGCTTGGTTCGAGAGTAGGTGTAGAGGCATATGTGTACTCAGATGCCAAGTTTAAAGCGGCACTAACATCTATGTATCTGCAAATGATCGAGCAGGGAAAAATTGACGGCCTCAGGCACTCATTAGAATCAGACCTTGATATTCAGCTTCACCTTCATGTGCAAGGTGAAAACAATCTATCTATGTATTTATTCCCTGAAATTTATCTTGGTTCAGAAAATAAAGCTACCGCAGAAAGCGCGCTAGTTAGAGCTGCAACATATAGAAAAAATCACCAGCCAGACTATCCATCAAAAGCAGCAATTGAATCAGCTACAGAAGAAGAAAAGCAGTATTACCGAGAGCATTCTGAAGCAATTAGTAAAGTAGTAAATCAATATGCAAGGTAGGCATATAACAAGTCGCTCAAGCGGGACAGCCCCAACCGGCGCTGCTTCGCAGTGTTGCGCCGGTTCGGTACGTTGCGCGCTTCGCGCTACACTCTGCCCCTTAGCTCTGCGTTAGCGGTCAAATGAACAGAGTCGCCCTAATCATCATTTGCTT
>JAMHZE010000018.1:0-1324 GCA_035909535.1 Rickettsiales bacterium
AGCAGGCTTTTTGCGCCAGTTCCATACGTTCTTCCAAATCTTTATCAATCAGTTTTTCATCGGCCTTAGTCAACAAGGTTAAATGCACACTCTCCCATTTAAGCGGAGTATTGTTTTTAACGGCTGCCTCGCGTATAGTGCCGGTAAGGTTTTGGTATAACCATTCGCTAAAGAAAGGCGATACCGGTGCCATTAATTGCCCTACTACCTGCAGGCATTCAAACAAGGTTTCATAAGCGGCCTTTTTATCCTCGCTCATTTCGCCCTTCCAAAAGCGGCGACGATTTAAGCGAATATACCAGTTGCTAAAATCTTCATCTACAAACTTTTCGATGGCGCGCGTCGCACGGGTAGGTTCATAATCCTCATACTGCGCTGTTACTTCCTTAACCAGCGATTGCAGTTTAGAGATAATCCAGCGGTCCAACTCCGGCCTCTGTGCCACCGGCACTATGTTCTGCTCATCTATCTTCCAATTATCTATATTGGCATACAGGGCAAAAAAGCCATAGGTGTTATACAGCGTGCCAAAGTGCGAACGCATAACCTCCTGCAGGCCATCCATATCAAACTTCATATTCTCCCACGGGTCGCTGTTGCGCATCATATACCAGCGCGTAGCATCGGCCGAGTAAGTTTCGATAGTTGAAAATGGGTCAATAACATTGCCCAGGCGCTTGCTCATTTTGTTGCCGTTTTTATCCAGCAGCAAACCATTGCTCACTACATTTTTGTAAGCCACTGAATCAAACAAGGCTACGGCCAATACGTGCAGGGTAAAGAACCAGCCGCGTGTTTGGTCAACCCCTTCGGCAATGTAATCTGCCGGGAAGTTCTTTTCAAACTGTTCTATGTTCTCAAAAGGATAATGCCACTGCGCATAAGGCATGGCACCGCTATCAAACCATACGTCAATTAGGTCAGGCACACGCTTCATAGCCTTACCGCTTGCCGAAACCAACACTATATCATCTACCACCGGTTTGTGCAAGTCGGTTATTTCAACGTGCTTCATCAAGCCCGCCTTTACCGATTTCTCTACTTCTGCCTTTAGCTCAGCTATAGAGCCGATGCATATCTGTTCTGTTCCATCTTCGCTAATCCAGAGTGGTAGCGGAGTGCCCCAATACCGCGAACGCGATAAGTTCCAGTCAACCAAATTCTCTAACCATTGCCCAAAGCGGCCCTCGCCGGTGTGCGCTGGTTTCCTGTTGATGGTTTTGTTTAGCTCTATCAATCTATCCTTAACGGCAGTAGTGCGTATAAACCAGCTATCCAGCGGATAGTATATTACCGGTTTATCGGTGCGCCAGCAGTGCGGGTA
>JAMHZE010000019.1:0-3139 GCA_035909535.1 Rickettsiales bacterium
TGCACGCGCGATAAGTACTCGACGGAGCTGACCGGTTGAAAGAGTTTCCAGACTGCGCGAGGAGAGTTCTTCTATACGTGCGAGGCGCAAGGCGTTGTTAACTTTTTCTGCGGGAACTGATGAGATATCTGACTTATGGAAGAAGCCATATGTGCCCGTTACGGCTGAGGCTACGGCCTCATAAACGCTATCTGCGTAGGAGTTTACCATATCATTTGCGAACTTTCCGGAAATGAAGCCAAGCTTCTGACGAAAGGAAAAGAGATCAAGAGAATCATCTATTACTTTTAGTTGGCTTGGTGAGTTTTTTTTATAAGCTGGGTAGATGCCGTCTCTCGCGAGCATGCGGAACAGCGTGGATTTACCCGAGCCGTTAGGCCCGATAATAGCAAGATGCTGCCCTTTTTGCAGGGTAAAACTGATATCGTGAAGTATTGGGGTGGAATCTATTATAACGTTACAGTTAGATGCCTGTATTATGTCAGTCATAATCTTGGAGGTTCTACCACTTTGTTAACTACTTAAAAACCGGAAAAATAAAATTGCTAAAAACAGCAACTACTTAGAGCGAGTTGTTCCCACCTCTACTTGACGATCTGCCAGAGATTCTATACCTCTTACTTCCTCAACAAATGTTTTTATTCTGGCGCGCTCGCTATCTTCGGTAATATGAAAACGCTTTTCGAACTCCGTATCAGGCTTATCAACATATCCGGAAACAACTACAAAATTATCAGTAAAGCTCTTATCTTTATCTGCAGGTAAGCCGCTGGCGAGGGATCCGAAGGCCTGCCTGTAAAAGTTCTCGCGTAGAAGAGCTTTCAGGTGTCCCTCTTTATCAGATACTGATTTCCATTCAGCAGCAGTTTCAACAAGTTGCTGATGTATATATCTGCTACCAGGTGTCATTTGTTTTTTATCCATACTCTGTAATTGCATCATAAATTATTAACAAAGTATTAATATACCACCAAATTGATTTTTATCAATAATCAACACCAATAAAATACAGGCCGCAGGCCGGAGCTGTTGGCCCTGCCGCTTTGCGGTCTTTAGCTTCCAGTATGGATTTTATATCATCCGGCGCGGTTTTACCCATACCCACATTTACCAACGTACCGGTGATGTTGCGAACCATATGGTGCAGGAATGAAAGCGCCGAGACATCTATATAGATATAATTGCCGAACTCGAAATAATGCTCGCTGATATGGATAGGATCGAGGGTTTTTACAGGATTTTTCGACTGGCATTCTGATGCGCGGAAAGAGCTGAAATCGTGCTTGCCTTCCAGGTGCTTTGCCCCCTGCCTCATTGCATCTATATTCAGCGGATTGATGATGTGCCATGCACGGTTACGGTCTATTACCGTTGGCGATGGGCGGTTTAGTATAACATAACGGTAGTAGCGCTTGCGGGCTGAAAAACGGGCAGAGAAATCATCTACCACCTTCTCGGCCTCCAGCACGGAAACGGGCTGTTCTACCATGTAAAAATTTATGCCCTGACGCAGGCTGTGAGTATCGAATTCTTTTACTAAGTCGAATGATACCGCCTGCCCGTATGAATGTACGCCTGCATCTGTGCGGCCTGAGGCCGTTAGCGTTACGGCTTCCTGAGTGAGTTTGAATATCGCCTCTTCGAGCACGCCCTGTACAGAACGCTGCCCCGGCTGCTTTTGCCAGCCGACAAGTTCTGTGCCATCATACTCAACTATTATTTTATAGCGCGGCATATATTAGATATCCCAGATAGGGTAACCTTCGTTGAATTCTCTTACATTATGGCGAACAACTTCATGCAGGGAACCTGTTTTCTGGAACACTTCCCTCTGGCGGAAGGCACTGTTACCTTTTTCACAGATGACCTTTATGAAATCGAAATACTTGCCGTAATCGTTTTGGCGCGAATATGGCGCAAGCTTCTCCAGCCATTCCAGTATATCCTGGCGAACGCTTTTGCAGCTGCCATCCGTTGCGGTAATGATATCTGCATTAAGGCCGTGCCTCATGGCGCGCCATTTATTCTCGCGCAGTATCCAGCGTGGCGGAAGCGGAACCTGCTCGAGCCAGTGGCCGTTATCGTTGAACCAGAGCGCAAGAGAGTGGATGAACGCAACTATTGCGATTGTTTCTTCAATCGTGGCAAGGCCATCGCAAACGCGAATTTCCATAGTGCCGTAACCAGGGCTTGGGCGGATATCCCACCAGAGATCTTTCATGCCTTTTATGGAACCGCTCTTCAGCAGCGTGCGGTACAGGCGCTTGAATTCTGCCCAGTCTCGCGTTGTGTATGGCAGGCCTGCTGTTGGCAGAGCCTCGTAAGTTGTAGGGCGGCATGAAGAAAGGCCGGTATCTTCACCCTGCCAGAAAGGCGAGCTGCCTGAAAGCGCAAGAAGATGCGGAATGAAATTTATGAAGAAGTTGCTGAACCTGATAGCATCGTTAGCGGATTTCATACCCACGTGAACATGCAGGCCGTAAACTGTCATACGGCGGGTAAGCCACTGGTTGCGGTCTACCAGCTCGTTATAGCGCTCTGACGGGGTGATTATACAATCGCTGTATTTAGAGAAAGGATGGCAACCAGTTGTGGAATATTCCACAGGCATTGAAGCCGTGCTTTGCTTTAAATGAGCCATTGAGGCTTCCAGATCTGTACGGGCATGGTGAGCATCTTTACAGATGCCGGTGTTTATCTCTACCGTACTCAGGTAAAATTCCTTCTTAACCTTTTCGTGGTTGCTGAGCTTAAGCACCTCTTCAGCGGTACTGGAAAGGTTAAGGCTATCTTTATCTACTATCTGAAGTTCTATTTCTACGCCGAGGGTGAAATCTTCACTTGGGTTGAACACCAGCTCTTCTAAGGCAGATGCCGGTTTCTTTTTTGAAAGGAAGGTGAGTTTTTCCTTGAAGTTACCTAGTAATCCCATATCCGCTACCATTGTTTCGCGGTTGATAAGTTTAGGACAGAAAGGGTAACCAAAAATGGCCTTAGATGCAAACTAAAAGTTCCGCTTGAACCAGTCTACCAGCCAGAAGCCTTTAGCACTATGCTTGGCACTGGAAACTATTTCCATCGGGCTGAAACGGTTGCGAACATCGCTCTTTTCGCGCTGCTTGGCAGCATATAGCATCAT
>JAMHZE010000020.1:0-28002 GCA_035909535.1 Rickettsiales bacterium
CAGAAAAGATGATCCTCTTAATCCACTTCATATAATTCCGGATAATATAGCCTTCATAAAGTATTACTATTCCCAGCCGAAACCTGAGGGCGGATGGGATCACAACACTATTGAAGATTTTTTCTCCCTGCTAGAGAGTGAGTGGCCTGGCGTTATGGACAACATTAAGAATTCCATTCCTCTTGAGTTGAATAAGGAGGAGGCCTTGTTTCAGTTGATGGCTTCGCTTCGCGTACGAACACCTGCGGCTCGCGATAATGCAGAATTTATGTTAGCGGAAAGAGTTAAGTTAGAGGTGCGCAAACTGGAAAAAGATGGGGTGCTCAGTCCCAAACCTAAGGAAATTGAACATATCCAGGATTGGTTTGAGGTTTCAATTGACCCGCACATGTCTATTCATGCCATGGCTCATATGATAAAAGGATTTGCAGTTTTATTAAACTTTATAGGTTTTGAAATTATAAAAAACACTAATGGTCGATCTTTCATAACCAGTGATAATCCTGTGGTTTGCTTTGACCCTGATACTCCTGAACAATTCATGAAACCATATTTTGTAGATCGTATGCGAAAACAAGCAGAGTTATTTTTTCCATTGGATGATAAGCATGTTTTGCATGGCCATAGTGCATTGCGGTATAAATACAGAGAAGAAGGTATAACATACAGGAGCAGCCAAGATCTCACAGAAATTGAAAGAATCAATAGACTGCAATCCAAGTTTGCTTATGAAACAGTTTTTGCAAAGAGTGCTGATGATGAAGGTGTGATTCAAAAATATGCTGGTTTGTCACCGGTTCCTTATATTGAATCAATCCCCTATGCAGATAGGTTTGAAATGAGAGTTGTTTCGCACTTTAGCTCAAGAAGAAAAAAAGTAAAATGGGAAGAAAAAAGGCCTAAAGACTAAAGTAGAAGGTGAATATATATGGATGATTATAAACGACTTTTCCCTTCCTTGAATAAAAATGAATTTATTACAGAAGATTTTAAAGACTACTGCGTGAGGATACAAAAAGAATTTCCGAATTTACCAGAGGATATAATAGAGCAATGGTTTTTTGATCATTATCAGCAAATAGGAGATTTTGTTAAGGAATATCCTTTAGCAAAATTTGTTTGCAGGAAAGAATTCATTTCCACTGCGGATTTACCATTTGATCATCATTATGTAGCTGAAGAGCTAAAAAAGGCTTCTAAAGCGAGATATTTAAAAGGTATTGAGGATAATACGATTTTAGGTTTAGGAAGGATATATAATCATATTAGAGATCATGGTACATGGCCCAGACCAATAATTTTATTAAGGAATAAAGATAAGCTTCCTCAATATAGCTCTCCTTATCATCTCATTGAAGGCCATAAAAGGCTCTCAGTTTTATGTATTTATAAAGATCGTATCAAAATATTAAATGAACACGAAGCATGGGTATGCGAAATCAGTGAATAAAGTGATAAGTATTGCCAACTGAGGTCGGCGGGAAAAGCTTGCTGATGCAAATCCGGAATACTGGCCTAAAAATCCTAAAAACTAAGCTCGTGATGTAGATGGTAATACCGTGAGGGCCGCAATACAGCGCCATAGTCGCTGTAGGTATCAAGGATACTCTATTGTATGGTGGGCGGTAATGGACTCGAACCATCGACCCCTACGATGTCAACGTAGTGCTCTAACCAACTGAGCTAACCGCCCCTGCCCGGCTGTATTACTATAACAGCCGGAGGTTATCAATATATTTCAGGAGATTTAAGCCTTACCGGCTTTGCCGATAACGTATACTGCATGTATCACACCAGGGAAATAACCCAGTATGGTAAGCAGCAGGTTTATCCAGAAGCGGCTATTTATGCCTTCCTGCAGGAATACCGCAAGAGGCGGCAGAAGAATTGCGATTATTATTTTAACTATGTCCATATGTGCCTTGTTTAGAGTTATGAGCTGAATTTAAAATGCAGAATATAAGAATACAAGCATGTTTATTTGCCCATTTATTTTTGAGTTGTCTGTTGCCGGTTTTAGGTTATTCTGCCGGACAGAACGAACCAAATTAAAGGGATATATGAAATTTTTTGTCGATACCGCTGAAGTTAACGAAATTAAAGAGCTTAACCGCTCCGGCCTACTTGATGGCGTGACCACCAATCCAAGCCTTATCATGAAATCTGGCCGCGACTTTATTGAAGTGGTAAAAGAGATATGCGCTATTGTGCCGGGCAAGCCTGTTTCTGCCGAGGTGATAGCAACCGATGTTGACGGCATGCTAACGCAGGGCCGCAAACTGGCCAAGCTTGCCGATAACGTGGTAGTAAAGCTGCCGCTGACAATGGAAGGTATTACCGCAACAAAAATATTCACCGATGAAGGTATCAAAACGAACGTAACGCTTTGCTTTTCTGCGACGCAGGCAATACTTGCCGCTAAAGCAGGTGCTACTTACGTTTCTCCGTTCGTAGGCAGGCATGATGATGTTGGCTTTGACGGCATGCAGCTGATAGCCGATATTCGCGAGATATATGATAATTACGCAGACTTCCAGACCGAGATACTAGTGGCTTCCGTGCGCCATCCGGTGCATGTTGTACAGGCCGGCAGACTTGGTGCGGATGTTTGCACCATTCCACCTTCAACCATTAAACAGCTGGTAAAACACCCGCTTACCGATAGCGGACTGAAAGCATTCCTTGCTGACTGGGAAAAGACCGGACAGAAAGTTTAGGCTGGATATAAATGGAAAATCAGAACCTGCTCAACGAGATAACCAACGAGTTGAAGCTTATATGGCTGGCGAATAAACGCGCGGGGCTGAAAGGCAAAATGTGTCTTTATTCCATAAAGGATAACTACCCCTGGCCGGGCAAAACCCCGGATCTGAAATTCTGGTTTGGAGAAGATGAAACAGACAAGGCTGTAGAATTCTTCAAAACCCATTACAATGACGGCAGGTTACCAAACACCCCGCTTCTGCTTGACCCCGTGGTATATGAGCATAAGGGAGAGGATACGTATGAACCGGTAGGTTCTGCGCTGTTATGGGCAACGGCTTTGAGCGTATCTGATGTACCGGAAGATAAGCTTGAGCGCATAAGGAGTACAGGCGCGGCAGCAGCATATCCTACTCGAGCCGGAGATAAAAAATCAGGCCTCAAAATGCTGGCATTCTCGGAAGAGCCGCTTGCCATTGTGGCTGATACTCTATCCTCAGGATCTAAAGAACTTTATAACCTTGCCAGTATAAAAAGTGATATATACCGCAAGTATTACCTGCTTTCCGGGGTATCTTATCTTTCTAATGCTGGTATTTACGATATGCCGGATATCTTCTCTGTCTTTGAACTTGAGAAAAAAGACGGCATAATTTCTGATAAAGAACTTAACAATATACTCAAAAAATATACCGTTAAGGAACAAACCATAAAAGAAGCAAGCCTGTGCTGGGATAATTACGACCATCACAACACATTGTATGCGCGCTTCGGCAATGACGTAAAGAATCTGGAAAAGAACCTTGTGTTCTATAATTACTGCGCACGCGACTTTGAGCTTTTTGATGCGACAGGGCCAGGTGCAATGAAATCTGAATCCGGCAAGGAAGACTTTGAGTTTCTTGTTCACGGCCTTATACCTAAAGGAAGTATAGTGGTAATGGCAGGCACAGGCGGCACAGGAAAAAGCTCGCTGGCGCATAAATTATGCTGCCTTGCCGCAACAGACTGGAAAGATGATGAACAGCCTATGTGGCTGGGACAGCCGGTCAACAAAGAATTAAGCAAAGGCATTGTTGTGTATTTTACCGGTGAGGATGGCCCGCCGATAATCAATGCAAGGAACGAGATATTCGACCCGGAACAGCGCGCAAAAAGGCTGATGTTCCAGAGGACAAATTTTACCGACGCAAAAGGTAACGAGATGAGCTTCGCAGATTTTCTGCGCCGCTTGCAGAAAATGCCTGAAGTGCCATTGCTGGTGATAGACCCTGCGAGGAAGTATCTGACAGGCGATGAAGATGATTCAGCCGTTGTAAGCCATTTCTTTGAGGCGATAGAGGAGTTCTGCCATACCAAAAAGGCATCTGTTATTGTAGTGCATCACCTTAGCAAAGGCGCAAAACCTAAAAGCGCGCGGGAAGTTCTTGATGAGCTGCGTGGCTCGCAGGTGTTCATCGACCGTCCGCGCGTGGTTATAGGAATGTTCCGCGAAGGCCCTAAGACCATAGTAGGTTTGGGCAAATGTAACATACCGCCAAGCCTTGGCATGGTAACAGATGAACGCGTATTTGCGCACAATCCGAAGACACTTGATCTTACCCAGCTTCCCGGCAAGGAAGGCGTGCGGGCACAATACATTGAAGCTAAAGAAGAAGAGTAGATATTACCAATACAGCTATCTACCGCTGTATTTCTGCTGGGCGTAGAGTAGTATATCGCGCGCAATAGGCGCTGCTGACTGCGAGCCTGCGCCGCCGTTCTCCACCACTACCGCAACTGCGAATTTAGGCTTGTTATACGGAGCATAGCCGATGAATATGGAATGCGTCTCGCGCACCTCTTGCGCCTTGGTGCGCGCCTTGGTGCGATCGATACCTTTTACCTGCGCGGAACCTGTTTTACCAGCCATTGCGTATGCAGGGTCGGCAATTATGGAACGTGCGCCCGTACCACCGGCATTCACTACGGCTATCATGCCACCCTGCACCATTTGCAGGTTACGCGGGCTTATGCCACGCAGGAAATCGAAGCTGCGCTCGTACTGATTATCCTGTATCACCAGACGCGGTTCTACATGACGACCGGTTGCCATACGCGCCATTGCCACCGCCATTTGAAGCGGCGTGCCTTCCACATAGCCCTGACCAATAGAAACGCTTAAGGTTTCACCCTTGTACCAAGGTTCTTTCAGAGTTTTCAGCTTCCAGCGGCTATCAGGTATCAAGCCCTTCTGCTCGTCCGGAAGTTCTATGCCCATTTTTGTATCGAAACCGAATTTGCGCGCATAATACGCTATCTTATCTACGCCAAGCTGCATGCCCACTTCATAGAAGAAGATGTTACACGACTGCTTGATGGCATCATGAACGTTCACCATGCCGTGGCCTTCCTTCTTCCAGCAATGGTAGTCCCTTCCGGCGAAGTGCATTTTACCGCTACAGAAAGTTGAAGTAGCCGGAGATATAAGCCCTTCCTGCAACCCGGCAAGCGCTATCAAAGGCTTGAAGGTAGAACCCGGAGGGTAAGTGACCGAGATGGATTTGTTCTTGAGAGGCTTATCTTTGTTTTCGCGTATACTTTTGAACTGCGCCTGCGAAATACCACCGGTGAACCAGTTAGGGTCGTAATCCGGCACGGATGTCATGGCCATGATATCGCCAGTGTTAACATTTATCAGGCAAGCCGAGCCGCCTTCTGTCTGTACACCGCCCTTACCTTTCAACAGGCGGTGAAGATATTCCTGAAGCTCAACATCTATAGTGAGCTTTACATCATCACCCTTCATTGCTGCTGTGTAGGATATATCTTTTATCGAGCGGCCTTTCGCGTCTGTTTCAACCTCGGTATAACCGGGATGACCGAACAGTTTTTCCTGCATGGTCTGCTCTATTCCTGTCTGGCCAACGCGTAAGTCCGGGTGCTTGAGTATCTCGCCGTATAGCTGGCGGTTCTTATCGCTGAAATCTGTAATGCGGCCTGTATAACCTGTTATGTGGCAGGTTGCACCAGCGTAAGGATAAGTACGTTGCTCAAAAAAGGTAACATCTGCGCCGCGCAACGCACGGGAACGAACTTTTATTTTGGCGATGTTCTCCCACGACATGAAGTTATCTATCACCAGCGGATATTCGGTTTTCGGGTTCTCTATTATCTTAAGCGCCTCATCTATTTTATCCTTAGGATAGTTAAGCACCTTGGCTATCTTCATGAAAGCCTGCTTCTTATCCATATCTTTGGTAGGGGCGAACATAAGCTGGTAACGCGGAAGGCCTTCCGCCAGCACGGTTCCGGTTCTATCTTTTATTACGCCGCGGCGCGGCAGCACAGGTATAACACGTATACGGTTACCTTCTGCCAGATCACGGTAAACGCTTCCATCCCTAACCTGAAGGTGGTAAAGGCGTGCACCAAGCGTACCAAGCAGCGCAAGCTTACCAGCAGTAAGTATGAACGACCTGCGCGATACTATATTAAGTTTTTCTGTGGTGGGGTTGAATATGCTCATATACGCAGCGCCACTATCTTTTTAAATCTTAACATAGCCATTATTCTGTGCGCTACAGGGTAAGTTAGGAATGTAAGAATATACTGCACAACGATATCAAAATCAAAAAAGACATCACCCACATACAGGTACGACATGATAAGTTTTACCGCCCAGAATATAACAAGGAAATATCCAAAGAAGCCCCACATGACCGTAAAACCATACTTTACAACATCATCACGCTGGTATGATGTAAGCATATAGGCAACCAGCAGGCTGAAGGCATCCAGCCCTAAAGGCTGAAGGAAGACCATATCTGAAATGATGCCGATAACGAACACGGTAAGTGAACCGATCAGATCAGGATAGATAAAAACCCAGTAGAACACGCATATTGCGGCAAGAGAAGGTGTAAAGCTGTAATCTATTACCGTGCCATCGTTAGCGCTGGAGATAAGTATCAACAACGTTGAAAGCATTATGGGAACTATCTGGTAGAACCTATTTAATAATAAATACATAATCCAGCGCACTCCAGTCAGCGTAGGTTTCTACAATCACCTGACCCTTGTTTATTTCTTTCACGTAACCAACCGGAACATCCGGCGGGAAGATGCCGCCATCACCTGAGGTAAGAATTTCCTCACCCAGTGAAAGCTTGTTGGTAGAAATGATATAATCCAGGCGCGGATTGCTTGTACCCGTGCCGACAAGTATGGCGCGCTTGCCGTAATTGCGGCTTTTTACCGGTATGCTGGAACGCTTATCGGTGATAAGGATAACGCTGGCAACGCCGCCTGCCACCGCTTCTATCTGACCTACAAGGCCATCTTCATTTATCACTATATTATCTTCCGCCAGATTATCAATATCTGGAGAGCGAATGTAACCCGCCTGAACTATTGGGCCAGGATTACGCGCAACCATACGCGCTGTGTAGAATTGCTTATCAGGTGATGGCAGGAAGTTGAGCTTATCTTTCAGCTTTTCTATCTCTTCCTTCATCATATAAAGTTGCAGACGTGCCTTGAAGTTCTCCTTCTCGAGCTCTTCAGCACGTTTTGCGATGCTATTGGCATAAAGAACGTTACCGAACGCGCTTGCGTAATCTCCCACTGTGCGGGCGGCAGAACCGAAGATACCCGCTACCGGGTAAAGCACGCTTGCAGATTCTGTTTTGTATTTTTCGGTAAAATCTGGCCAGAATTTGTTTATAGCCAGCATCAGACCGGCAATAACAATGAAAATGACAAGCGAAACGCGTGATACAAGTATCAACACCTGCTTTATCAGCAATACCCTGCTTTCTTTTTTAGAGACCATACGGCATAGGTTATACCTGCACCGATAAGGATTTCAATATTATTACGCAGCATCTATGTCTGGAATATCCATATGCTTTACGCCTGCGGTTATTTTTGCCAGCAGGGAGTAATGTTCCGGCAGGATGCGGTTAAGGAAGAACCTTGCAGTTGCCAGCTTGGATTCGTAGAAAACCCTTTCAGTTGTGCCGCTTTCCAGCGCTTTTATGGAGATTTGAGCTGAACGCGCCCAGATATAGCCGATAACCACCAGCGAGAACATTGTTTGATAATCTACCGATGCACCACCGACCTCTTCCTTGTTCGAGAGACCTTTCTGGGCTATCCAGAGCGATGCCTGACGCAGGGATTTTAGACCTGCGTAGAATGGCTTGGTGAACTCGGCCATTTTTTCATCGTTCTTATTATCATCTACGAATGCTTGAGCCGGGTGGAAGAATGCACGCAGCAGGCGACCTGTGCCTGTCGGCAGTTTACGGCCGGTGAGATCTAGCGCCTGAACGCCGTTCGTGCCTTCATATATCTCGGTTATGCGGCAATCACGCAGGAACTGTTCCATGCCATACTCTTTAATGTAACCATAGCCGCCAAGCACCTGCATACCTGTATGAGCCATTTGCGTGCCCTGCCCTGTGAGGTATGATTTAACAACCGGCGTTATAAGCTGCACGAAATCATCAGCCTCTTTGCGCTGTTGCTCATTTTGTGATTTATGGGCGATATCGACATTCAGGTAAGTCCAGAGCGCAAGGATACGGCCACCTTCTGCGAAAGAGCGCATGGTGAGCAGCATTTTGCGGACATCCGGGTGGACGGTTATCGGATCGGCCTTTTTTTCCGGGTAGACGGCACCGTTAAGCGCCCTGCCCTGCAAGCGCTCTTTAGCATATGCGAGAGCGTTCTGGTAAGATACCTCGCCGATGCCGAGGCCTTGCATACCAACAAGCAGGCGGGCTTCGTTCATCATGGCGAACATACCGCGCATACCTTTGTTAGGCTCGCCTATAAGATAGGCTTTGGCGCCATCGTAATTCATTACGCAGGTTGGAGTGGCGTGCAGACCCATTTTATGTTCTAGCGCTCCGCAATTTATTTTGTTGCGGTCGGCTATGGTGCCATCTGCATTAACGTTATATTTGCCGGCGATGAATAGTGATATGCCTTTGATGCCCGCAGGAGCATCCGGCAGGCGTGCAAGAATAAGGTGGATGATATTTTCCGCCGCCTCGTGCTCTCCGCAGGAGATGAATATTTTTGAGCCGGTGATGTTGTAAGAACCATCTGCGTTTGGTTCGGCACGGGTTGTCATCAGGCCGAGATCAGTTCCGGCACCCGGTTCTGTAAGGCACATTACGCCTGTCCATTCACCCGTGGTGAGTTTTGGCAGATATGCCTGCTTTTGCTCTTCGGTTCCGAACATGTGGATTGCTGTGTAGGCACCGTGAGTAAGACCCGGGAACAGGCCGAATGCAAGGTTTGCCGAGCATATCATTTCTACCACCGGAGCGTTTAGAACATTTGGCAGACCCTGACCGCCATAAGCGGGATCACACGCGAAACTGCCCCAGCCATTTTCTACATATTGCTTATAGGCATCATCAAAACCGCTGGCGAGAATAACTTTATTATAGCCATCATCACCTTTTACGAGCTTTAGGCCTTCGGCATCACCCGATACATTGAGCGGTTGCAGAACCTCTTCGCAGAATTGGGCGCCGCCTTCCAGAATAGCATCGACCATTGAAAGATCTTCAAAACCCTGCATACCAGAGCTTTGGTATTGCTCTATGTTCAACCATTCTTTCAGGGCGAACTGGATATCTCTTACTGGCGCTTTATATGATGGCATAACGTTTCTCCTATTGTAATTCTCGTGATGTTGGGTTCATTCCTAATAGTTTTTGCTGCTCGCCCGATAGCATGGCATGAGGGAATTTAGCCAGCTGCGGCACATTATGTATGGCTTCAATGACATATTTCAGCAGCTCATCGATCTGCGGATTTTTTGAAAGCACGTGCGTATCATCAAGATATTCGCGGAATTTTTTGTAATCTGTGAAGTTATGGTTCCCCCAGTTATCAAAAACACTAATAGAACTGCCTATTTCTTTTGCAAAACCATTTTCTTCAATATTAAAGCCGTGACGCTCCATAAACGCCTTTAGTTCTACGTTACCATAACTTATATCAAGTGCGACAAAAGATGAATGCAAGTGAGTATTCAAACCAGTTTTCTCACCGAATTTTTCTTCAGTTCGTTTAACAGAAAAACTTAAGGAATCTGAGCCTAACGGCTCATTTTTTGTGAAGCCTGTCTTCTGGAACTGGATAATAGGAATATCAGACTCCTTATCCGGATTGATTATTACAACTGCCATTCTGTTGATATCTGGGTTTGTCTGGCTTCTATCATAGGCAAAAATAAAATCAGCCTTCGGCAGCATATCTAAATACTCTTCGGTCAAAGTTTTGCGCTTTTCGCGGCTGAATAGCTTTCTCCAGCCCGATACGCCCTCACCTGAACCTGTATATTTAGAAATATCTGACAATACTAATTCCTAAGTGGTTTGCCGGTATCGAGCATATGTTCTATGCGGTCGAGGCTACCTTTGTTCTTGACCAGCTCGACGAAGGTTTCGCGCTCGAGGTCTAGCATTTGCTGCTCGGTTATTTCCTTCGTGATATCGGTTTCGCCGCCGGAGAGAACGAACGCACAGGCGCGGGTAACTGTTAGATCGTAATCCGTTATCTGGCCGAGTTTGTGCATATCTTTTATGCGCATTTCCATCGCGGTGCGGGCGGTTTTGCCCGGTAGGTTGATGTTGTAAGTTACCGGAGGCTGATAGCCTGCAACCATTGAAAGAGCCTTCTTTTTAGCATCTGCCAGCACGCGGCTGCGATTCATGGTGATGCCGGATTTCTCATTCAGTATAAGCATTTTTTTGGCTTCTTCCGCAGAGCGGGAGACTTTTGCAGTAGAGATATGCGTGATGGCCTCTACGAATGGAGGCATAACATTGAACCATGTTTTTGCCGCAGGAATCCATGAGAACCAGCCGCCGAATTTAGCCGCCCATGAATCACCTTCACGGCGGGCTTTAATTTGACGATAAATGAATTCTTTACAGCCGCCCCAACCCGGAACGAGGCCAACGCCTACTTCTACCAGACCGGAATAGAGTTCAACATGGGCTTGTACAGCATCGCAATGGACGAGAAGCTCGCAGCCGCCGCCGAGAGCCATGCCCGAAGGCGCGCCAACTACCGGGAATGGAGCATATTTTAGTGCCATGTAGGCATCTTGCCCTTGTTTTATTATGCCATCTATCTCCTTCCACGCGGCGCAGTTTGCGGCGAACAGAAGCACGCCGATATTTGCACCGACGGTGAAGTTATCTGAATCGTTACCGACTATCATGGCTTTATAGTTTTTCTTCACCTCATCAACTGATTTGGAAAGAAGCTCGAGAATTAGCGGGTCGAGCGAGTTCATTTTTGAAGTGAATTCGAAGCAGACCACGCCATCACCTACATCCCACAGGGCTGCGGACGGATTTTTAAGGATAGGTTTTGACCTTATTTTTATATCATCAAGGCTCCATGCATCTGGATTGAATGGAATGGTTTTGTAAGAAGTGCCTGAGAAATATTTGCGCTCGCCATTTTCTATTTTATAGAATGGCTGGTTGTTGGCTTTTTGTAGTATGGCAGGAATTGCGATACCATCTCTAGCCAGCATTTCTGCGAAGACTTGCGTGCCGGTTTTTTCAGCGGTAGCGAAGCGGTCTATCAGCTCGAACGGGCCGAACTTCCAGTTATAGCCGAGCTTCATTGCATCATCGATATCTTTTATCTCATCTGCGATTACACCTGCGAGGTTTGCGGTGTAAACCAGAGTATCGCGCAGCACAGGCCATAGATATTTAGAGCCTTCATCTTGAACGGCGAATATACCAGAGAGGGATTTTTTACCGGCTTCTGCCGAGGCAGGACGCGCTTTTTTAGATTCAGAATACTCACCTGTTTGCAGGTTGATGGACTGCTTTATTTTTTTACCGCCCTCGCCTTTTTCGAGCTTATAGAAGCCACCTTTGCCCTTACGGCCGGTATAGCCATCATCTATCATTTTTTTGAGGACGGGCGGGAAGTTGAATATTTTGTTGAATTCATCATCTGCCGCTAGATTTGCAGAGAATGATTTTGCGATGAGAGGCATGAGATCTATGCCGATGAGGTCCATCAGGCCGAATACGCCTGTTTTTGGAACGCCTATCGGGCGGCTGTTCATGGCATCTGCGAGTTCAACCGAAACGCCTGTATCTATCGCTTCTTTCAACGCGCGGGTTATCCAGAACGTGCCGATGCGGTTAGCGATAAAGCCCGGAGAATCTTTACATTGAACGACACCTTTGCCCAAGTTTATGTCGCAGAAATTGCGGATAGTAGTTGCGGCATCTGCACGGGTTTGGCTGCCCACAACAAGTTCCAGCAGGCGCATATAGCGCGGCGGGTTGAAGAAGTGGGTGATAAGGAAATCTTTCTCGAAGCCATCACCGATACCTGCTGTTAGTTTTTCCAGCGGTATAGTTGAAGTGTTTGAGGAAACAATGGAACCTTTTTTGCGGTGCTGGTTTATTTTTTTGTAAGTGGCCTGTTTGATGGCAAGGTCTTCCAGCACCACTTCTATTATCCAGTCGCAGTCTTTAAGTTTTGCGATATCATCTTCGAGGTTACCCACTTCAATGAATTTGAGTTTTTTTGGAGATGTAAGCATGGCCGGATCGGCCTTTTCCATCTTCGCCAGAGCGCCGTTTACTATTGCGTTGCGATCACCTTCTTTCGCGGGGATATCGAGCAGGAGAACAGATGTGTTGCTGTTGGCGATATGCGCTGCGATACCGCTGCCCATTACGCCTGAACCAATTACCGCCACTTTGTTTATTGTCATTACTTACCTCGTTTTTGTTCCGGTTCTTTATATTTTTCTGCTATTTGTTTTATTACATCAAAAGCGGCCTTTTCCGGCGCTTCCAGCTTATTCTCATCCAGCACGGCGCTCATACCTTTCAGAAGCCCGCGGAACTGGTTAATAGTAAAATCTCTGGGTAATTTTGATGGGTCATCAAGCATAACCGCTGCTGATATATCGGAATACTGTTTATGAACATTACGACTAAATTCCACAAGGGCAGGCATTTCCTGCGCCGCGTCATCCTTCAACCTTGAACCGCCGATAGTCATGGATAAAAGATTAGGCTCGCCACGCGCTATATCTACAGAAGCCACTACCAGCTTGCTTATATAATCCAGATAGTTTACCGCGCTGCGCTTTAGATCAGGACTGCCTTCAAAATCCGGATGGACTTCCTCGCCCATCTCACGCAGGAAATCTTTCAGCCGTGATGTGCGGGATTCGACCATCTATATTTTTTCCAATACAGTTGCTATACCCATACCGCCGCCGATACACATTGTGGCAAGAGCGTATTTTTTACCCTCACGCGCGAGAAGGCTGGCAGCCTTGCCGGTGATGCGTGCGCCGGATGCGCCGAGCGGGTGACCAAGCGCTATTGCGCCGCCATCTAAGTTAACTTTGCTGATATCTGCGCCCATTTCTTTCAGCACGGAAAGGCTTTGTGCAGCGAAGGCTTCATTGAGTTCGATGATATCGATATCTTTAAGGGTTAGGCCTGCGCGTTGCAGTGCTTTTGCAGAAGCGCCTACAGGGCCGATACCCATGATGCCCGGAGCACAACCTGCAACAGCAGATGATTTTATACGCGCGAGTTTTTTGAGTTTGTGTTTATCGGCATATTCTTCCGAGGTTACTATTACGAAGGCGCAGCCATCTGTCAGCGGAGAGGAGGTGCCTGCGGTAACGGTGCCTTTAGCATCGAATGCGGGTTTAAGCTCACCCAGCTTTTCAGCGGTTGTTTCACCACGGATGATTGTATCAATAGAAACGCCGTTATATGGGGCAATTTCATCTCTGAACTTACCGGATGCGGTTGCCGCAGCGGCCTTTTTTTGTGAATTAGCGGCGAATTCATCCTGCTCACGGCGGGAGATTTTATATTTTACTGCAAGGCGCTCTGCCGTTGTACCCATGCCATCATAGGCCTCCGGATTATTCTCGTAGAGTTCTGGGTTAGGGCCTGGATTCAGGCCGCCCATTGGAATACGGCTCATGGATTCTATACCGCCGCAGACGAATACATCACCCGAGCCGAGCGCAATTGCACCCGCTGCATCATGTATGGTTTGCATGGAAGAACCGCAGAAACGGTTAAGCGTGGTGCCTGAAATGGAATCTGGCAGGCCGGCAATAAATACTATCTGGCGACCCATATTAAGCCCCTGCTCGCCTTCCGGGAAGGCGCAGCCGAGTTTTACATCTTCAATATCCGCCGGGTTTATGCCTGAGCGTTTAACTATCTCTTTCAGCACGTGGCCGCCCAGATCATCCGGGCGAACGGTGGCAAAATCACCCTTGCCAGCCCTTGTAAATGGTGAACGAAGATATTCTACGATGACCGCATTACGCATTTTGAACCTGCCTTTGAAGATTGCTCTCTATAAATATAGCATCTAAACGGCAGAAGTTAAAGATTGATACAGATTTAATTTTCGAACGCCTTTATAACCGCGCTTTTTCTACCATACTGTAGCGCGGAAACAATGTTCGGAAAGCCCTTGCTTTTTTGAGCATATATTTGCATTTTATCTGCATGGCAAAACAGGCAAAGAAAACAGCAGAAACAGAGGTAGAGCAGGAAAACAGCGTTACACCTATGATGCAGCAATATTCAGAGGTAAAGGCGAGATACCCTGACCACCTGCTGTTCTATCGCATGGGCGATTTTTTTGAGCTGTTCTTTGAAGATGCCATAAAAGCAAGCAAAGCGCTGGATATTATACTTACACGCCGAGGCAAAGGCGGCAATGAAGTGCCGATGTGCGGAGTGCCGCAGCATGCCTGCGAAAGCTACCTGAACAGGCTGATACGGCAGGGCTTTAGGGTGGCGATATGCGACCAGATGGAAACACCTGAAGAGGCCAAGAAACGCGGCGGTTACAAGGCCGTTGTAAGGCGCGACGTTGTGCGCGTGGTAACGCCGGGAACACTGACGGAAGATGCGCTGCTTGAGGCGGGAGCATCTAACTTTTTGCTGGCGGTGAATCCGAACGGGAATGACGTGGGGCTAAGCTGGTGCGATATTTCTACCGGGGAGATATATTATACCACGGTTGGTTCGGCCAACCTTGCTTCTGAACTGGAGAGGATTGCACCGAGCGAGATAATAATAAATGAAGAAATGCTTGGCATGCGTGAGCATTCTGACCTGATAGCGCATTATCGTAAGATAGTATCTTCTCACCCGAAGGTGATGTTCGATAAAAGCCGCGCAGGCAGGAAAGTTAAGCAGGTATTTAATGTTGCAGGACTGGAAGCCTTTGGGCAGATAGACGAAACGCCACTTGGTGCAATGGGCGCGCTGCTTGAATATGTTGAGATGACGCAGGTGGATAAACTACCGCGATTTACTGCCCCTCGCAAAAGCGGTGAGAGCAGGTTTCTGGAAATAGATGCGGCGAGCTTTACCAACCTTGAAATATTTACCGCCGGAGGCGACAGCCTGTTCGGCACGCTTAACCGCAATTGTACAAACGCCGGAGCGCGGGCGCTACGCAAGGTAATGGCAAGGCCGCTGGCAGACAAAGTAGCAATTGAGAACAGGCTTGATGCAGTAGAGTTTTTAATGAATAACCAGCAGCTTCTGGAAGATGCTCGAGGCACTTTGCGTTCTGTGCCGGATATGGAGAGGATAATTTCCCGCATATATCTTAACCGCAGCAATCCGCGCGATATTGCGGTTCTGCGCGAAGGCCTGAAAGCACTGATGCAGCTATTGCAGATATTCTCGTTCAACGCACAGGTGAAGCTTCCGAATGAGCTGAAAGAACTGATGGCGGGCATAGGAAATTTTGACTCGCTGATAAAACTGCTTGATGAGGCGGTTGTGGAGTTCCCTCCTATTGCATTAAATGAAGGTGGATTTGTAAAAAGCGGGTTCAACGCAAGGCTGGATGACTACCGCAATACAAGGCAGAATAGCGAAAGGATAAAGACCGAGCTTCAGGATCGCTACGTGAAGGAAACGGGGATCTCTGGGCTGAAGATAAAGGATAACAATGTTATCGGCATGTTTGTGGAAATAACCCCGATGCATATGGAAAAAGTGCCGGATTATTTTGTGCATCGCCAGACGCTTGCCAATAATGTGAGATACACCACCCCCGAGCTGAGGCAGGTGGAAGGCGAGATAATAAACTCTGCCAGCTACGCCATAAACCTTGAGCTGGAAATATATAAACAGCTTGGTGATGAGATAAAATTACAGAGCGATGCGATAGTGACCGCAGCTACATCAGCAGCAATGCTGGATGTATTAGCGTGCTTTGCGTTTTTAGCGGCGAATAATAATTACACACGCCCGCAAATAACCACCGGCACGGAATTTATAGCTGAAGAAGGCAGGCACCCCGTAGTGGAAAATGCCGTGAGGAAGCTGGAGGATAGAAAAGATTTTATAGCGAACGATCTAAGTTTGGCCGAGAAGAACAGGCTATGGCTGCTTACAGGCCCGAATATGAGCGGTAAAAGTACCTTTTTGCGTCAGAACGCGCTGATGGCAATAATGGCTCAGATGGGCTGCTTTGTTCCAGCCAAGAGTATGAAACTTGGTGTTATGGATAAGATATTCAGCCGCGTTGGCGCGAGCGACAATATTGCCAAAGGCCATAGTACTTTTATGGTGGAAATGGTTGAGACCGCTGCAATACTTAATAACGCTACGGCAAAAAGCTTTGTGATACTTGATGAGATAGGTCGTGGCACCGCAACATTTGACGGGCTTGCCATAGCCTGGGCAACGCTGGAACATATACATGACAATATAAGATGCCGCTGTTTGTTTGCGACACATTACCACGAGTTGAATTCTCTTGAAGGGAAGTTGAGTGCAATGGAGTGCCGCACGACATCTGTTAAGGAATGGAACGGTGAGATAATTTTTATGCACAAGGTCACCGCCGGAAAAGCCAACCGCAGCTACGGCGTACATGTTGCTAAACTGGCCGGAATTCCACGCAGCGTGGTTGGCCGCGCAGATGAGATTTTGGAGATACTGGTGCAGCAGAATAAGGGCAATAGCACCGAGATCTTAGCGGACTCTTTACCGCTGTTTGGCGCTGCCAAGGCCGAATTCAACCAGAATGAGAGCGAAGCACTCAACCAAATAAGGGCTCTAGAACCGGATAATATGTCGCCAATTCAGGCGCTTAATGAGCTAATTGCACTCCGCAAAAACCTGCAATCCTAGGTTAAAAGCCGGTTGCATTAAAGCCACAAGCTGGGTATATATTAAAATTTATCTAAAATTTTAGATAATTTTTATCGAACTATGAAATCCAAAGAAATACCATGGGTTTCATGCTAGGCACAAATGCATATATGATAGACAAGGCAAAGAACCTGTTCGGCAAACGTAAATCTGGACAGATGGATATGTATCAGTTCGATTTTGATACCAACGAGGACGAGATTAGATACGTCTGGAGCTCTAATCCCGTGCACATAAAACAATATGCAAAGATAATAGATGAACAGTTCGACGAAGAACTGAATCTGCAAGATGTGTACAAAAAAATAAACGAGATGGATTTCCGAAGCCACTACAGGCTATTCATGCAGGGTGACACCGTTGTGGGAGGATTTAGAATGGTAGTAAACGACCCTCTGACAGAGCATTCCCTACCATCAGAGAAAACTTACTTCACTTTTAAAGATACATTTCCGGAACTTAACCTGCTGCATGACAAATACACAGAGCTTTCCCGCTTTGCTGTAAAGCCTGAATTCCGCAACAACATGAACCACTACAAAAACGGCTTCAAGGCGTACAAAGAAAAGATGACCGAACTTGGGGTAAAATATCTTTTCCTTTGCAGCTCTAAATCCCGCTTCAGGATCTATAACAGGTTCGCCGTAAGGCACTTCAAACTTATTGATACAAAACATCTTGATGTTACGGGATGGCCAGACAAATACAGGAATCTAGAATTTTATATCTGCGCATACGAAAATGAGGACGTTTAATAATTAAAGGTCAAAACTAAGAGAGGGTGTATGAAAAATTTTTCAATGAGGACGCTTTTACTGGCAAGTACTTTCGTTTTCTATGCAGGAGGTGCCACAGCAGCATCTAATGATATCAACCCTGATGATCTTTCTTTTGAAGAACTGATGAACACGCAGATATATTCTGCCTCAAAACGACCTGAGAAACTTTCTGAAACACCTGCATCGGTTTATGTAATAACCTCTGAAGATATTAAAAGATCCGGCGTTACCAGCATTCCTGAAGCGCTGAGGATGGTTCCGGGTGTTAACGTCGCACAATCTAACGCCAACACATGGGCGATATCCATTCGCGGCCTGAACCAGCAATATTCCAATAAGCTGCTTGTACTTATTGACGGACGCTCTGTTTATACCCCTACCTTCTCCGGCGTTTACTGGGATGCGCAAGACTACGTTCTGGAAGACATTGAACGCATTGAAGTTGTAAAAGGCCCGGGCGGCACGCTGTGGGGTGCTAACGCAGTGAATGGCGTGATAAACATAATCACCAAGGAAGCTCGCAAGACCCAGGGCAACTATGCATCTATGACAGTTGGAACGGGTAAACACGGCGTTGTTGAGTATCGCTACGGCGGAAGAGCGGGTGGCGAGGACTCTGATAGCTTCTACAGAGTTTACGGGAAGGTAAATACCAACGGTGATTTACCTAATGCAGCAACCCATATTGACAATAATGATGCATGGAAAAAAGGACAGGCCGGCTTTAGATACGACTTCCGCGACTGGGACCTGAACAAGGTTACCCTGCAGGCAGATGTTTACGATGCAGATAAGGATTACCCGCTGACGCTTTCTAATACCGTAGGCGCACCTTTCATAGATAATATACTTATCAATGAAAGCTTCCGCGGTGCCAACCTGATGCTTACCTGGAACATCGTTACTGATAAGTTCAAGACCGATATAAAAGCATATACCGACTATACCAGCAGGAATGACTCCCCTGTTATCAAACAGGAAATATTCACCAACGACTTCGATATACAAACCCAATATGACTGGGGTATCCACTCTTTTATAGCAGGTGGCGGTGTACGCTATATAATGGACGACCTGACCAACAGCCAGTATCTTTCATACAGCTCTCCTAACTCTTCGGTCACCATTCTCAATACTTTTATACAGGACAAGATAGCTCTGATACAGGATAAGCTTTTCCTGACTCTTGGTTCTAAGTTTGACTACAACGACTACACCAATTTTGAGATAGAACCTAACGCAAGGCTTTCTTACCAGATAAACAGCAGTCATTCTGTATGGGCGGCAGTATCTCAGGCGGTAAGAACCCCTACCCGCGGTGAAGATGGCTTTAATGCGCTATCTATTACCATACCTGGTGCACCTCTAGGCACGATAAATGTTACGGGAAATAACTCTTACGGCTCTGAAAAACTGACAGCCTATGAAATAGGCTATCGAGGCGATCTGAGCAGTAACGTGTTCATCGATGTATCTGCATTCTACAACGACTACTCAGACCTTCGTACATCTGAGTTCATCAACGGTAGCACTATGGCATCTTTCAATAATGCCTATGGTGAAATATACGGTGTAGAAGCCTATTCGGTAATAGGTGTTACAGATAAATGGGACCTGAAACCAGGTTACGCACTACTTAAACAGAACCTTCATACAAAACCGGGCGCTGTAGATGCATGGCCTTCTGACGAAGAAAGATCTCCTGAACATCAGTTCTCGCTTGGTTCTTACGTAAAAGTTACCAGCGATGTGAACTGGGATACGAACTTCTACTACGTAAGCAATATTCACTACTACACAGGCGCTCCTGCCACAAACAGGAACAAGATAGATGCTTATGGAAGGCTTGATACCCAAGTACGCTGGGCAGTGATGAAAGATGTAGAAGTGAGCCTGATAGGCCAGAACCTGCTTGACGATAATCACCAGGAGTTCAACGAGGTGAACTACTCTACACCTTCTGAGATATCAAGAACCGTTCTTGCAAGGGCTACCATTAAGTTCTAAACTTAGCCGCACATGTAAGCAGGTAGGTTTATGAAACAGCAGATACAAACATCGGCCATAGATAGCGCCCTGCATGCATGGCAGAAAGTTCTTGGCGCGCATAATGTAGATATTAGCAGCGAAACCATACAGCTATACCAGAGCGCTACCTACCAAACAGATGGAACTGTATATGCTGTTATTTACGCAGAAAATAATACACAGGTGCAGTCTGCCGTTCGCATAGCTAACGAGCATGGTATTCCGCTCTACCCTGTAAGCAAAGGACATAACTGGGGATATGGATCGCGCAGCCCTGCTTGTAGTGGCGCGGTTGTGCTGTGCCTTGAGAAAATGGATGCTATATCTGCATATGATGAGGATATGGGCTATATTACGGTTGAGCCGGGAGTTACGTTTCAGCAGGCTTATGATTTTCTAAAAAACAAAAATTCTGGATTCATTGCGCCAACCATAGGATCTTCCGGCAATGCCAGCCTTGTTGGTAATGCGCTGGAGCGCGGCATAGGCAAAGGCGTTTACGGTGACAGGTTCAATCACTCATGCAATATGGAAGTGGTGCTGCCTAACGGCGATATTATAAATACCGGTTTTGGAAATGTGGAGAACGCCCATAGTAGCAATACTTACAAATGGGGCGTGGGCCCAAGCATTGATGGCATATTCACGCAATCTGGCTTTGGCATTGTAACGCGCATGACGTTCTGGCTAAGCAGAAAGCCGCAGCATTTTCAGGCGATATTCTATACAGTGAAGAACAATGAACAGCTTGAGAAGGTTGTTGAGGCAATGAGGCAGCTTAGGCTTGAGGGCACGCTTACATCGACATCTACACTTTCAAGTGTGTGCAGGATAATGGCCATGAAAAGTCAGTTCCCTTTTGCATCAGGTGTAAAGGTAGTTTCTGATGAAGCTGTAAGTGAGTTCAGCAACAAAGCAGTTTCCGGCGCGAGCTGGGTGGGTGATGATGCGATACTTGCCCCGACCAAAAAGATAGGCAAAGCTCATGCAAAAAGGGTGAAAGAGGTTTTGGGCAAGGCCGCAGACAAGGTAGTTATAATAGACAGTACAACTGCGAGCATATTCAAACTGATATGGAAACCGGTTAAAATGCTGACCGGAGTTAACCTGAAAGAGCTGCTATTCTTCTACTATAATTCGCTTTATCTTGGCGCGCCGATGGAGAAGCAGCTTGCGATATGTTACTTTAGAAAGCGCAATCCAGCGCCCGAAAAGATAGACCCTGATGGTGATAAATGCGGGGTAATGTGGTGTTCTCCTTCTATTCCATTCAGCGGGAAACATATAACAAAAGTGCTGAATCTGCTGAAACCGATATATGCGAAATATGAATTTGAGCCTAATGTTGGGCTTAATTTTATGTCTGACCGTAATGTTGCCTTTACCGCCGCGATAATATATGAACGCGAGGAACAAGGGCACGACCAGAAAGCAATGGAATGCTACAGAGAAATGACCGAAACCCTGCTTGAAGCTGGGTATCCGCCATACAGGTTGGGAGTGCAATCTATGAACGGAATGATCAGCACCTCAGAGGAATATAAACAGTTCATTAGTAAGTTGAAACAGGCTATAGATCCTAATAATATAATTTCACCTAACCACTACGGAATAAAGTAATGCATTTGAGTATCGTAATTCCCGTTTATAACGAGGAACAGAACATAAAACCACTAATGGAAGAGATTGAGAAGGCGTTGCCTAGCATTGAGCATGAGGTGGTGTTTGTTGATGATGGTTCTTCCGACAATACGGTTGCTGAGATACGTGCGTTGAAGCGCGGCAATATAAAACTGGTAAGGTTTACGCGTAATTTCGGCCAGACATCTGCCATGGCGGCAGGTATTGAAGCTGCAGAAGGCGAGTATCTGGCGTTTCTGGACGGCGACTTGCAGAACGACCCGCACGATATTCCATTGATGATGGAAAAGCTGAAGAATGAAGGCCTTGATATGGTTGCAGGCAGGCGCGCTAAACGTAAAGATGGCATGCTGCTGCGCAAGATACCAAGCAAGATAGCCAACCGCCTGATATATGGCGTGAGCAAGATTGAGGTGAAGGATTACGGCTGTACGCTGAAGCTGATAAAGACCGATATTGCAAAAGACATAGACCTGTATGGTGAACTGCACAGGTTCATTCCCATTCTTGCAAGCATACATGGCGCAAAAATTGCAGAGATGGATGTTAGGCACCACCCACGCCGCTTTGGGGTTTCGAAATACGGACTTTCGCGCACACTAAAGGTTGCGAGCGACCTGCTGCTGATGGCGTTCTTTATAAAGTATCGTCAGAAGCCGATGCACCTGTTTGGTTCTATGGGGCTGCTATCGCTTGGTATTGGCGGATTGATATCGCTTTACCTGATGGTGGATAAATTCATTCTGGGTGATGATATCGGTGCGCGCCCGCTGTTTTTTACCGCGATATTACTGATAATTGCAGGCATACAGCTTATCTCAACCGGGTTTATAGCCGAGCTGCTGATGCGCACATATTTCAGCAGCAAGAACAGCAGACCGTATGTTGTGGCTGAAGTTGAGAAAATCTAGCAGCTAGAGATACTCATCTGCGCTGCGGCGGGTGTGGCTCATTATTGCTATTTCGTCTATTTCCATTTGGGTGCGGCGCTGGAGTTCCAGCTCTATCTCGTTCTCGCGATTCTCTTTAACTATCTCGTATTTTTTGGCCTCGGCGAAGAGTATAGCTATCTCGTCTGAAACCTTGTTTATCGCGGGATTCATCTTATCTATCTCCTGCAATATCTGGCCTTCGCGTATGCGGGTGGCTTCCAGATACATAAGGAAGGTCGGGCGGAATTCTGCCTGTAATTTATCAAGGTTCTCTGCCTCAGAAACGATGGATTCTTCCATCATCTTTATCTCATCTATGAGGCTTTGTTTTTTATTGAGCAGAACCGCCAGCTCTTTACGTTTTTCATCGAGCTGGGCACGGCTTATTTTGATAAGTGTGGCGAGCGGTTTAAGCATTATTTGCTACTCAATATCTCTTTAAGCTTTGCGTATCCATCTGCCAGAGATGAGGCTTCCTGAGGTTGCTGGCGGAGAAATTCTTCCAGCTTGGGCGAGTATTTTATTGCCTCGTCCACATCTGCATCAGAGCCTTTGCGATACGCGCCGAGGCGTATCATCTCGTACATATCTTCATAAACGGAAAGTATGCGCTTGGCCTTGGTTACCAGATCGTTCTCCTCCGGCAGGTTGCAGCCCGGCATGGTACGCGAAACGGAACGCAGCACGTTTACCGCGGGGTAGCGGCCGCGCTCGGCTATTTTGCGTTCCAGTACTATGTGGCCATCTAATATACCGCGCACGGTATCAGAAATTGGTTCGTTGTGGTCGTCACCTTCTACAAGCACGGTAAACAGGCCGGTTATATTGCCCTGCCCTTTTGTGCCCGGGCCAGCGCGCTCTAGCAGTTTTGGCATCTCGGCGAATACTGAAGGAGTATAACCGCGCGTTGCAGGAGGTTCGCCTGCGGAAAGGCCGATCTCCCTTTGCGCCATTGCAAAACGGGTGACTGAATCTATGAGGCATAGAACTTCTTTGCCCTGATCGCGGAAATATTCTGCCACTGTCATGGTCAGGTAGGCAGCCTGTCGGCGCATTAGCGCGGATTCATCAGAAGTGGCGGCGATTATTACGGCGTTCTTCAAGCCTTCTTTACCGAGATATTTGTGCAGGAATTCCTGCAACTCGCGACCGCGTTCACCCACAAGGCCTATTACTTTTACTTCGGCATCTGAATATTTGGTGAGCATGGAAATAAGCACGGATTTACCGATACCAGAACCTGCGAATATACCCATACGCTGGCCTTTGCAGCAGGTGATGAATGTGTTTACAGAACGCACACCAAGATCGAGCTTGCCTTCCACCAGTTTGCGCGCATGGGCAGATGGCGGCGCGGCCTTGAGCAGATATGGTACGCTGCCCTGCTCTACCGGACCGGATTCATCTACCGGCTGGCCGAGCGCGTTGAGTACACGGCCAAGCCATTTGTTGGACGGGTAAATGAAGTTGTAGCTTTCTTCCACCTCTACCCGGCAGCCTGCGGCTACGCCGTGGAGATCTGCAAAGGGCATGAGCATTGCGGTATCGCCTTTGATGCCGACAACTTCTGCCAGTGTTTTTGTACCGTATGTAGAGACTATCTGGCACTTGGTGCCGATGGCAACCGTACCTGCAAGGCCGGTGGCCTCTACCATCAGCCCGCTTATGGAATGAACCCGCCCGAACACGTGATATGACGGTATAGAGCCAATTTTACCTGTTACCGCATCTATCGACAATGCTATTGCTCCTTATCTTCTTTTTCCGCATTTATCTGTTTGACCAGAGATTCGAAAAAGCCTTCGCCCATATCTGCAACCGATGCCTCTTTATTATGCGCAACGATGTTATCATACACCTCTTTACGCAGCACAGTGGCGCTTTTAGGGAATTCTATCCCTATTTTTACGTTGCGGCCGTTAACCTCGACAATCTTCACCTCGATTTTATCGTTGATGATTATCGACTGGCCTATTTTTCGCGTAAGGTAAAGCATGGTATGAAGTTATCAGGATAGCGTGGTTACTTCAATCAGATTCGGGGGTTGAGGGGTGGTTCAGCCGATTATTTCAGAGTCTTTGTAACCCTGAATGTATAGCAGGTTACGTAAATTAGGCGTGTTTATTATGTGAGTGGCCTGTTTTTTTACGTTATCTTTCGCGTGGAAGGCGATACCCATACCCGCCTGTTTTATCATCGGCAGATCGTTAGCGCCATCACCCACGGCGAGCGCCATATAAGGGTTTATGCCGATTTCTTCACAATGGAAAAGTAATGCGTTGAGCTTGGATTGGGCATCTAGTATCGGTTCACGCACAGTGCCTTTTAGTAGGCCGTTCTCTATTTCCAGCAGGTTGGATTCATCTACATCGAAGCCGGTATGCGCACGCACGCGGGAAGTGAAGAAGGTGAAGCCACCCGATACAAGCACGCAGCGGGCACCGTTTGCCTTCATGGTGGCGCAGAGTTCTACAGCGCCTTCTGTATAGGTTATGCGGGTATCATAAACTTCCTGCAATTTGGCTTCCGGCAGACCTTTAAGCAGCGCAACGCGCTCACGCAGGGCAGATTTAAAATCCAGCTCGCCGTTCATGGCGCGGTCTGTAATGGCGGATATTTGCGGTTTTATACCCAGCATATCGGCCATTTCATCAATACATTCCTGCCTGATGATGGTGGAATCCATATCAGAGATGAGAAGCTTTTTGCGGCGGCCTGTTATTGGCTGCACCACGAAATCTACATCTACATTCCTCAGAAGCTCAGCGAGCAGGTAACGCCCTTCTTCCGCTTCCAGCACGGCGAATTCTATATCCGCCGCCTTATCAGGTGAAAGCCAGACCAGATTTTCCACTATCGCGCCGCTATGGCTTAAGGAATCGATGATGTGATCGACCTCTTTCTGGTTAAGACGGAAGCTATCTCCCGCAATTATTGTTGCAACTGACTTCATTTCCGATTTTATATCCTTATGGATAAAGCTAAAATACACATTGTTTTCGGCCCTACCGCAAGCGGAAAGACAGATTACGCCGTGCAACTAGCACAGAAATTCGACTCTGTCATCATAAACGCTGATTCAATGCAGATATATCGTGAGATTCCTATCATCACCAACCAGCCGCTGGCCGCTGAAATGCAGGGCATTCCGCATCTTTTATTCGGGTGCAGGCATATACTTGAGAACTCCGACATGGCGAGGTGGCTGAATGATGCGGTGAAGATAATAAACGAACAGCTTGAGAAGAACATTACCCCTGTTGTGGCAGGTGGTACAGGCATGTACCTTAAAGCGCTGATGGAAGGGGTTTCGAGCATACCGGCTATTCCGCAGGAGATGCATAATGAAACAGATGCGCTGCTGAAAGAGCTGGGGAATGAGAAGTTTCATGCGCTTTTAAAAGAGAAAGACCCGGTAGCGGCGGAAAGGCTGAATGCGGGTGATACACAGAGAATGAGCCGCGCCTATGAGGTGGTGGAATATACCGGCATTGGCATTGATGAATGGAACAGGCAGCCGAACAAAAAATTTTTTGAGGAAGATATTTTCGAAGTACATTTTCTGGACAGGCCGAGAGAAGAAATTTACGACAGGATAAACAAACGCTTCGAGAAATTTGTAGAGCTTGGGGCGATATTTGAGGCGAAGAAAGCGCGCGAGATATTCGAGCAATCTGGCTTTACAGAGGCAGAGCTGCTGCGTTTGCCAGCCTATAAGGCGCATGGCCTGCGCGAGCTGATAGCGTATCTACGCGGAGAATGCAGCCTTGATGAGGCAATAAACAAAGGCCAGCAGGTTACCCGCAATTATGCAAAACGCCAGATGACATGGTGGCGGAATCAGATGGAGAATAAGGCATGAAAATTATACTGGCATCGACATCTTACATACGTAAGCAAATGCTGAGTGAGGCGGGAGTTGAATTTACCACCGCTGCTCCGCTTTGCGATGAGGATGCAATAAAGGCTGAACACCCGGGCGTTGCGCTTAGTGATATGGCGCTGATTCTGGCAAAGGCCAAAGCGAAGGAGATATCGGAGCAGAATATGGAAGCCTATGTGATAGGCAGCGACCAGATATGCGAATTTGAAGGGAGATCTATCTCTAAAAGCAAAGATAGACAGGGTGCGTTTGATAGCCTGAGGAATCTGGCAGGGAATACTCATTACCAGAATAACGGCACTTGTGTGTTTTTAGGCGGGGAATGCGTGTATGAATTTAAGGATAAGGCTATTCTGACCATGAAGCCTATGAGCGACGCAGAGATATGGGAATATATTGAAAAAGATGACCCTGTGGGCTGTGCAGGGAGCTATAAATTTGAGCTGAATGGCAAGTATCTGTTTGAAAAGATTGATGGAAATGAAGAATGTATAAAGGGATTCGGGCTTACTAAAGTAGTAGAGTTTTTACAGAAATCCTTTAAATAGGCCGCATGGCAAAGAAAAAGGCAAATTGGCTGGAAGCAGGCTTTGAGAACATCTGGCTACCCTATACCCAGATGAAGACAGCCGACATGCCCCTGCCCGTTAGAACCGCTAAAGGCAGCAGGATAATTCTTGAAGATGGCAGCGAGCTGATAGACGGCATTGCAAGCTGGTGGAGCGTTGCGCATGGTTACGCGCATCCGCATATCGTGAAAAAGATGCAGGAACAGGTTGAGAAGCTTTCTCACGTGATGTTTGCCGGGCTGGCGAACGAGGAGGCATACAGGCTGGCCAACCGGCTGGTTAAACTTGCGCCTGAAGGTATCAACCGCGTTTTCTTTTCGGATTCCGGATCGACATCTGTTGAGGTGGCGATGAAAATGGCCGTGCAGTTCTGGCACAATAAGGGCGATAAGAAGAAGCACAAATTCGTATCGTTCAATAACGGGTATCATGGTGATACTATGGGCGCGATGAGCTTAGGCGACCCTGAAGGCTGGACGGCAAAGACGTTCAACCATTATTCCCCGCGCCAGTTTTTTGTGGATATACCGGAAAGCGAATATGCATTCGTGGAATTCGAGGAAATGCTGAAAGCATTGCACAAGGAAGTGGCGGGGTTGATAATTGAGCCTCTGGTGCAGGGCGCAGGCGGGATGAAGTTCCACTCTCCGGATGTGCTGGCCGAGATATATCGCCTGTGTAAAAAGCATAACGTGCTGTTCATTGCGGATGAAGTGATGACAGGGTTCTATAGAACAGGTAACCGCTTTGCCTGTGACGAAGCTGGAATAACGCCTGATATAATGTGTATCGGCAAGGCGCTTTCCGGCGGCATGGTTTCCCTGGCGGCGACGATGACAACGGAAGATGTATTCGCGGGATTTGTTGATGATAGTTTTGATAAAGCTTTCCTGCATGGCCCGACATTTATGGCGAACCCGCTTGCCTGTGCGGCAGCAAATGCGAGCCTTGATCTGTTCGAGGAAAAAGGATTTTTGCAGAAGGTAGAAAAGATTGAAGCGTTTCTTGAAAAGGAGCTGGATATCTTCCGCGGTGATGCGAATGTTGTTGATATAAGAGTAAAAGGCGCACTTGGTGTACTGCAACTAAAGCCCCTGCCCCATGAGCAGATGTGGCAACGTGCAACAGAGCTGCGCACGAAATTTGTAGAGCGCGGAATATGGCTGAGGCCGTTCAAAGATGTTATATATATAATGCCGAATTTCAATATTTCGGAAGATGAGCTTGAGAAGATAGCCGATGCCGTTGAAG
>JAMHZE010000021.1:0-6431 GCA_035909535.1 Rickettsiales bacterium
AGGATATACCGCCCGCATCACTACGGGTTTCAGTACACCCCGCTGGTGGATGAGTTTATCAGAGGCGGTTATGCGGTGGAATTCAGCGACAGCACATCAAAAGTAACGGCAAAGCTTGATGAAGCCAAACATCTGGCAGAGACCATAAGCAGGCTGTTCTAGAGCAGAACTATAAGGCTCCAGAGAATAGCGGCATTGGCAAGAGCAAGCATTACCATTGCACTGCCAACATCTTTAGCCATTTTGGAAAGCGGATGCTTTTCAAGGGATATTCTATCTACCACCGTTTCTATCGCGGTATTGGCAAGTTCTGTTATAAGAATGAATATAAGGCTGAATATAAGCAGCGCCTTTTCAACCACCGCAACATCGAGAAACAACGCCAGCGGGAAGAAAAGCGCGAAGATCAGAACATCTTCACGGAAGGATTTCTCCTGCTCGAACGTGGTGATAAGGCCATCTATTGATGCGTTGAAGGCTTTTAATATGCGTTCCATATACACCCCGTATTTGTTTGTATAATGATACCGCAAAACCCAGACACTTACGCGAAAAATAGCTGAACAAAGCTTAAGCACGAACGTGAAGGACCAAGCAAGGTAGCGGAAATAGCACAGCCGGAAAGCAGCTTAAAACTATTCGATGAACCTATCTTTGCCTTTATTGCGCGAAATATCTTTCAGCAGATCTTTGTTCTTCTCGGCCTCGTCCATATCTTTCATCACGTTCTTCATGGAAGATTCTATCTGCTTCATCTCTCGCGAGAGGTTAACAGATTCCAGCAGCTTGTTCCTGTCGTGCATGGCATCCAGCTTTATAAGCTCGTTCGACATACGCTTGGATTCCTTCACCTCTTTCGGCTTCTCCTCATCAGTTAAACCTGTTGAAGGTTTATCCAGCTGGAAATATTTTAACGAAGATTCTTGTGAAGCAGCCGCGGCGGCTGCGCCTGCGTTAGCACTATCAAGCTCTGGCCCGCGGGTAAGTTCCCGCTGACGCTGAGCACCTGCATTGTTCTCGGCCTCTGCTTTTTTAGAAACGGCCTCCTGCTTCTTCTCTGTTATCTTTGCCTTTGCACGGTCTACATCGCGACGGAGATCATTTATATAATCGGATATATGCATAAGCTTTTGAGCTTTGTCGGAATCGAACTGCACCTGAAGGCTGCCTGATGCATCGAACTGGAATGAACCGGCTTCCGGAAGCCCGCGGGAAAGAGCCGCCATGCCCTGCTCCAGCTTACCGCCGGTTTCCGACATTTTATTCAGCATTTTTTCCAGCTTAGGCGTAAGGCGATTTGTTCCGCGCAGATGCTCTTTCAGATCAACCTCTTTCGAACCGCCTTTACCATCTGAAATAGTTGCCATTACCTTGCCACCACGCGTATTGATACGCCCGGCTTCCGGCACGGCACGCTTCATACGCGCTTCCTGCCGGCGTAACTGGCTATGTATCTGGCGCACGATATTTGCTGTACGCTGCACCTGCTGAAGCTGCTGCTGTTGCTGATTCTGCTGGTTTTGCTGTTGCTGCTGAGCAAGGGAAGTTGAAGCCCCGCCGGGAGTAAGGCCAAGGTTATCTGCACGCATCATCACCGCCGAGACCATTCGGCGCACAACGTTTATGGTAGATGCAGGATTAGTGAATGAGTTAGGGTCATTCACTGTTTGCTGAAGCTGCGTTTGCTGCTGCTGATCTAGCCCTGTGGTAAGCTGGCGATTGTTTATGATTTCCGTCACGCTGCGCCCTGCCTTTTCAGACTGCGCGGAATTCAGCTGGCGCCTGCGCCCCTGAGAATCTTCATACCCGCCCGATAGCGAAAGGTTACGCATGCCCTCAACACCAGTTGCGAGAGAAAGCTTATCCATCTCCAGCTTTATACCCAGGTCTCTCGCGCGCTTAAGCGCAAAAGCAAGGCCAACTTGTATGTTAACCTTTTTAAGCTGCTCGAGGCTGAGATATTTTGAAAGGAACTCTGTATTACCGGCAGCTACCTCTGCCGCAAGCTGATCTATGGAAAGTTGCGCTGGCGCTGAAGATGATATTTCATCCGGCTGAAGTTGCAGTATCTTTGCATCAACCTGCTGAACGCCCTCTTCCAGCCCCTCCGACACGGATTGCTCCATGATAGCGCGAATAAGCTCTGCCAGCTCCTCGCGGCTCATGCCAAGCTCCACCAGCATGGATTCTATAACCCGCGCTTTGTGTGCCCTTTCATCAGTATTGTAGATATTTTCACTCACTCAGGAATCTCATCCTTTCAATTTCATTATAAGTTATTTATAAGGATAATTGTAATCATATTTTGATTTGCAGGCTTACGTTATAATCATATTTTTACGGCATGGCAAAAAACGGTAAGAACAAGATAAGAACCACCACAAAGAACAGCGCTAACACACTGTTCTTATGGCTGAATATTGCCGCGCTTCTGGTAGTGGCATGGCAGGCCTACAGCTTCTTTGCATCTTATAATGGTACACAGCAAAAGCTGGAAGATAAAGGCCGCATAATGGCGATAAACCCCGTCACTGATGAAGTGACCCTGAACGACCTTACCCCGGAAGAGCTGGAAAAACTACGCGATAAAGCAAGACAGGTGTTAATAAAAGATGCTGCCGAAGAAGATACCACTGAAGAAGCTGATGAGGACACTGTAAAAAATGCACCGGAACAGGCGGAAGCCCCTAAGCCGATGAACTACAACAGCGCGAATCTGGCAGTTGTAATAACCGAACTGGGCATGAAACAGGCCGAGCTTGATCTGGCAAAGGCGTTGCCTAAAGAAGTATCTTTCGCATTTTCTCCTTACTCAGATAATCTACAGAAGAAGATAGATGATGCCTATAAGGAAGGTAGGGAAACCCTGCTTAACATAATGGTACAACCAGTAAGCTTTCCACTGAAAGATAACGGCCCGCTGGCTATTCAATCTACACTGGATGAGACCACTAATCTGCGCAGACTGGAACAGACAATGGGACTTGCCACGGTTTATAAAGGCCTGCTGGTGACAGATGGCGACACGATAACCGGGGCCTCCGAGAAATTTATTCCGGTAATGAAAAAAGTTACCGAGAGCGGCAAGTTTATCGGTTACTTCCGCAGCGGCACAAACAGCGTTACCGAGAACGATGCAAAACCGCTTTCTACAGATATATTCGCCGTTGATATTCTGGCCGATGCAGAACCTTCTGAGGCGCAGATACTGGATGCGCTTAACCGCGTAAAACAGGCGCTGGTTCTGGAAAAGAAACGCGTGGTAGTGGCAATTCGCCCTAACCCTGTATCTATCGCTACCGTTAAAAAATGGCTGGAAGAAAATACCGGCCCTAACGTGCAGCTTGCTCCAGTTTCTTACTTTGTAACCGATAACTGATGATGATAAACAGAGAAGAACTTCCATACAGAAAATGTGTCGGCGTTATGCTTTTGAACAGCGAAGGCAAGGTGCTTGTTGGCCAGCGCATAGATAACAAGGCAGATGCCTGGCAGATGCCTCAGGGCGGCGTGGACGAAGGCGAAGAACTGGAAGCAGCAGCAAAGCGCGAACTGCTGGAAGAAATAGGCACGAACAATGTTCGCTTTATTGCGCGCGCAGGCAGCTGGTACTCTTACGACATCCCTGATTTTCTGATATCTAAATTCTGGGGCGGTAAATTTCGCGGCCAGACGCAGATGTGGTTCCTTGCTGAATTTATGGGGAATGATTCTGAGATAAATATAAATACCGCCGAGCCAGAGTTTCGCGAATGGTGCTGGGCTGAACCGCAAAATCTGCCTGATATGATAGTTTCATTCAAGCGCGACCTGTATTATGGCCTGCTGGAAGAGTTCAAGGAGCACTTAAAATGACGCTGAAGGTTGGCATATTCGGGCTTGGCAAAAGCGGTGTGGCAAGCGCTATATACTTCCGCAACCGCGGCTTTGATGTTTACGTATGGGATGACTCTGAAAAAAGCGTGGAAGCCTATGATGTGATAAACACGATAGTTGTTCCGCCTGAAAAATGGCCATGGGGAGAGCTGGAAAGCCTTGTACTTGCGCCCGGAATTCCGCTGACACACCCTGCCCCGCACCCGGTTGTAGAAATTGCAAAGCGCTACAAGGTAGAAGTTATATGCGATATAGAAGTGCTGATGCGCGATGCCTATAAGGGCGCGAAGTTTATTGGCATTACGGGCACGAATGGAAAATCTACCACCACCGCGCTGATAAACCACGTTTTGAAGGAATGCGGTGTTGATGTGCAGATGGGCGGAAATATTGGTATTGCAGCGCTTAGTCTTAACCCGAACCGCGAAAGCGTTTTTGTGCTGGAAGTTTCTTCCTATCAGATAGACCTGCTGGATAAGGCCGCATTTGATGTTGCGGTGCTGCTGAATATATCGCCGGACCATATAGACAGATATGGCAATATGGAAAATTACGTTGAGAGCAAGAAACGAATTTTCCGCAACCAGAACGAGGACGGCATGGCAATAATATGCGTAGACCAGCCGGTTACCGCGAACATAGCCAAGCAGCTTGCCACAGAAGATGACGCAAGCATGATAACATATATTACGGGCGGGCATATTTTACGCGGTGAGGAATTTAACAATTTGCCGGGCGAGCATAATCGCCAGAATATAATTGCCGCTTATCTGGCAGCGAAATGCTTTGTGCAGGACGAGCAGAAAATTCTCGCGGCCATACGCAGCTTTGGCGGGCTGGCGCATCGTATGGAAAAGGTTTTTGAAAGCGCCGAGGTTGTTTTCATAAATGATTCTAAGGCTACAAATGCCGAGGCCGCCGCCCCTGCTCTTAAAACCTACAATAATATTTACTGGCTTGCAGGTGGTGTTCCGAAAGATGGCGGCATAAATATTCTGGAAGAATATAAAGACAAGGTAGCGCATGCGTTCTTTTTTGGGCAGGCGGCACCGATGTTCGAAAAAAGCTATAAAGGCTGGAAGCTGAAGAACTACACTAAACGCGACACAATGGCAGATGCGTTTACCGCCGCTGCAAACATGGCTCTGGAAGATGCAAAAGAAAGTGGCAAACGCAGCGTAGTAATGCTCTCGCCCGCCTGTGCATCATTCGATGAGTTTCGCAATTACGAGCATCGCGGCGATACGTTCCGCCGCATGGCAACCGAATATGCCGAGGATAAAGGCCTATGAGGATAATATTTATGGGCACTCCGGATTTTGCCCTGCCGACCTTTAAAAAGCTGCTGGAAAGCCAGCACGAGATAGTTGCCGTTTATACCCAGAAGCCAAAAAGCGCAGGCAGAGGCATGGAAGTAAAACTTTCAGCCGTGCATGACCTTGCTGAGAAGTTCCATTTGGATGTGTTCACCCCAGACACGCTGCGTGATGAGGCAGAGATACAGAAGCTTGAAGCTTTACATGCTGACATTGCCATTGTTGTGGCCTACGGAATGATATTGCCTGATGAAGCTTTAAGAGCGCAAAGGCTTGGCTGTTTGAACCTGCATCCTTCTGCCCTGCCGCGCTGGCGTGGCGCAGCACCGATGCAGCGTACACTTATGGCGGGAGATAAAGATACGGAAATTTGCATAATGCAGATGGATACCGGCCTTGATACGGGCGATGTTCTGATGAAGCAGAAACTTGCGATACCTGAAAACGCCGATATGAAATGGCTGCATGACACTGCGGCAGAAATGGGTGCCGAGCTGATGATGAAGGTGCTCGAGCAGTTTAGCAGCGGTGGAATTACCCGCATAAAGCAGAGCGAAGAAGGTGTAACCTACGCTAAAAAACTTACCCGTGATGATGAAAGATTAGAACTGAAAAGCAGCGGCGCAGAGATACTGAACCATATACGAGCACTTTCACCCGTGCCGGGAGCATTTTTCGAACATGAGGGTGTGAAGTATAAAGTATTTGCCGCAGAGTTCAGCGCAACAGCTTCAAGCGAAGGGTTAAACCTTAAATGCGCAGACGGGTTTATTTTACCAAAGGTGATACAGAAACCCGGCAAAACGCGCATGAACATTGAAGACTTTTTGCGTGGTAATAAAACGTTTAGCGGCGCTGTTATCTAGCAGATGAGCGCCTTTCCCCTCCCTTTTTGCTTGCTAACAGGGTTAGCCTGATATAGCTTTTTGCAGAGAGGGACATCATGAAAAAAGATATTTTAGGCTTTACGCTGGTGGAGCTGGCGATAGTGTTGGTGATAATCGGCTTACTGGTGGGCGGCGTACTGCAAGGCCAGGAGCTGATAAAACAGGCACAGGTGCGTGCAAATATCAAGGCTTTGAACGAGGTAAAGCTGGCATTTGCTACTTTTCAGGCAAAATATGATGCTTTGCCGGGCGATATAAAAAGACCGGAAAGATTCTTTCCTGCGTGCGACGCAACAGCCTTTGGATTTGGAGTTGTATCTGGCAACGGCAATGGCATGATAAAGGAGAACGG
>JAMHZE010000022.1:0-1787 GCA_035909535.1 Rickettsiales bacterium
GTTTTTTTAGAAAGCCTGGCAGACCTGAAAACCCTGCGTTTCAGCTTCCTCAGTATTTTTTTTAGTTTTATGCCAGGTGTTACTAACAGCACGCCTGCCCTGACCCCGCAGAAACTGATTTCATTTCTTTCCGCAACCTCTCTACAGTATTCTGTTACCTGAGCCTTTATACGCCCTGGGCTGTTAGCGATCGCAATAATAAGCTGCTGCGTTGTGTTTGTATCAAATTTATTCTCACGCAGAAAACCCGTTTGCAAAAAAGCCTCGTACATGATCATCTGCATGGATTCCACCCGCGTATTACCAAGCACAGGATGTACCGGGATCTTGTTTTCATTAAAGAAATCAAGCGACTTCATGTCCTCTGACGTTTTGCCCTTGTTCTGGCCGCTGATACTGTATTTTGAAGCACCAGCAATGCCTAACGCTTCGTAGCTGTATATATATTTTTCTACAACTGCCGCAATAGCGAAACCTGAATATACATCCGGGTTGAGGGACTGGAAGAACCTGCCATTAGCTGCCCTTTCCCTTACCTGGCTGATAACTTCCATGCTGACAAAGCCGCCTGTATAAATAGTTGGCATGGCGATTATTTCACCGCGCATGGTTCTTTTTGCAGACTCGGCACTATCCCTTACCTCATAGCCATTACCGGTAACAAGGCTGAGATGGCCTTTATCGGCTTCTGTGTGCGGCCAGCGGAAAACACAATTTGCCGCGGTGATGGCCTTTATATCCGGATGTGCATCTATGAGCCTGAAGAGTTTATCTATTGCATGGGGAAGAAGGCCATCATCATCACCAACTATGGCAACCCATTTACTGTTGACGTGGTCGAGAGCAAAATCCCAGTGTTCTGCCATGCCCATAACGGCAGAGGTTCTTATATAACGGAGACGGGGATCATCGCATTCGTCTGCGACCGCCTTAACTTCCGGCCCGCTGTAATTATCGCTTATAAGTATCTCGATATCAGGGTTATTCTGGCTGGTAACCGTTTTTAAAGCCCATCTGAGGGTTTCTGCCCTGTTACGGGTTGGTATTATTACTGTTAATCTTGGAGGCATTTTCCTATCCGTTCAAGCTGAGTGTTTCGTAATAAATTTTAAAAATCTTTCATAACCAAGTTCTGATATAGCTTTGCTGTAACCCTGCTCCAACATCTTATCCAACCCAACTATAAGACGATTTTCTATCATTGGGTTATCTTTCAGCTCGGCAAGGAAGCCCTTTTTAGCATCCCAGCGGAAGGATATCATATCTTCCTTCAGCATCATGAACAGCCATAGGGTTATATACACCTTCTGGCAGAACGATAGGCTTTCGGCATCAGCCCTGCTTATACCGGCAGGGAGAACAGAGGCAGCCTGAGCGATTATCTGGCCGCCATCAAGGATACCATCTACCATATGCACGGTAGCGCCAAGATTCTCTGCATTTGCATCAAGAGCCTGGCCTACGGGATCAAGACCAGGAAAATCTGGCAGAAGAGCCGGATGGAAATTAAGGGTTATATATTTTCTGAAAATATCATCTGTTATCACGCGCAGGAAATATAGCAGCAGCAGATCAACACCACCACCGGCATCAAAATGCCCGGATATTGCACGGCTAAGCTGTTCACGGTCTTTCTCGGAGAAACGGGTGCATGCTATACCGCGTTCTGCGCAATAAGATTCTATTGCACATGGACGGTCTGTGGCCACAGATAATTCTATCTGATCAGGGTATATATGATTAAAGACATTATAAGCGGTGATAAGCGCTGAACCGCCGCCAGAAGC
>JAMHZE010000023.1:0-1174 GCA_035909535.1 Rickettsiales bacterium
CGGAGAGGGCAAAATCAGTCTCTACCCCAACCCGGTTACCAATAACCAGTTTGTGATGCAGTTCAGTCAACTCAAAGCCGGTAACTACTCAATAGAAGTAACCGATGTAATGGGCAGACGGGTGCTTCAACAGAATATGAGTATCAGCGGCGACAATCATGCACAGGTGATGAAACTGGATCCGGCTGCAGCGAGAGGGATTTATCTGATTAAAGTGATGGATGGTGGAAAGCAGGAAGTTTATTCAAGTAAGGTTATTGTGCAATAAGCAAAAAAGCGAGAAGCTAGAAGCTAGAAGGAATCCTAAAGCAGAAAATTTCTTAGATACAGGAGCGTTCATTCAGAACGCTCCTTTTTATTTTCCCGCAGATTAACGCTGATTTTAAGCGCAGATTTTCGCAGATTCCGCGTAACAAACAGAAAAGTCTTTTAAGCATTCAAAAGCCTAATGCATATAAGCTAAAGCCGTTAAAAAGAAATCTGCGTCTATCTGCGGTTCCATCTGCGCCATCTGCGGGATTGTATTCTTGGGATTGCTGCTCCTTTTATTTTCCCGCAGATTAACGCTGATTTTAAGCGCAGATTTTCGCAGATTCTGCATAACAAACAGAAAAGTCATGTAAGCATTCAAATGCCCGTTGCTTTTAAGCCAAAGCCGTTTAAAAAAGAAATCTGCGTCTATCTGCGGTTCCATCTGCGCCATCTGCGGGATTGTAGTCCTGGAGTTGAAGCTTGACGTGATGAAGGAAAAAGTCGTTCTTACCAGCAACATCCACTAAGTACGCCCCTTCTCGCTTCTAGCTTCTTGCTTCTCGCTTTCTTTCTAGCTTCTTTAAGGTATATTTGCAGTCCTGCTGTAAAGCCGGATTCACAAAAAACACCGTTTTGGAGAAGAGTAACTTTGTTGATCAGATCAGGATATTTTGCCGCAGCGGCCATGGAGGTGCTGGTAATAAGCACTTTATGCGTAATAAATTCACGGCACTCGGCGGACCCGATGGCGGGGATGGTGGCCGCGGAGCCCATATTATCCTGAGAGGCAACAGCAATCTCTGGACCTTACTCCATTTACGCTATTACAAAAACGTACTGGCTGAAGATGGCGAACGCGGCGGTGCCAACAACTGCCATGGCCGGGACGGAAAAGATATCATTATCGAAGTACCCCTGGGAA
>JAMHZE010000024.1:0-12860 GCA_035909535.1 Rickettsiales bacterium
CCTCGCAGAACTAACTAACCGCCTTATCGGTTAAAATGAAAAACCCGCCAATCGGCGGGTTTTTTATTGCGGGTTAATTTGCTGCGCAAACGGCCTATTAAGACATATATTTACTTTACTTATTGCCAGAATTTAGTAGAAAAACCTCACAGCGTGACTCCGTAGCTCAGCTGGATAGAGCAACGGATTTCTAATCCGTAGGTCACAAGTTCGAATCTTGTCGGAGTCGCCAAAATAAAAGCCCCCTCTATTTCATCATCGAAAATTTATGTGCCACGTGGGACACTTATAGCGTTAACCAATGGAGAACTATATGAAAGGACTACTATTATGGCTGCTGGGTTTACCGATACCTATAATAATATTACTTTACCTGTTTGGGGTACTGTAGAACAAAATCACGAGCAATAAAAAAGGCCGGTATTTACCGGCCTTTTCCATTTTGGTACTAAGAAAAACTTATCTTTTATTCTTGCGTATATGCGATACGTTATCGCGGCGAGTGGCTTTGCCTTTAGGACTGCCAGAAGAACGACCCGACTGACGACCTTCCGAAAAACCTTCCAGAAAACCGTTGATGGTATCGCCCGCAATATCGCGTATCATATCCAGCTTTTCATCAAGAAGGCTGGCATTACTTTGCTTTTCATCCATACGGCCGGCAATGTATCTGTCTGCCAGAAGAAAGCATATTAACGCAAGTGCAAGGGTTGTGCCGAATATCACTGCCATAGCGTTGCCCTTGGTATAACCCGCAAGCAACATCTGCTCGTAGCCGAGATAAAGGCCGAATGAAAGCATGGCACCGACAAGGGCACTGCCCGCAAAGAGAAATGCAACGCCACGGAATGCTTTACGCATATATTCCTTCAGCGATTCATTCTCCCGCAGGGGCGATGCAGCCAATGCCGCACCCGCCCTGCCGATAACAAGAAGAGCTATTCTACCTAGCATCTTCTCTCCTGCTGCGGCCTGAGCCTTTAAGCAGCGCGCCTACAACAAGACCGGATGCAAATATAGCAGCCGCACTTGCCATTGGGTTGGCACGTATCTTATCGGAAGCCTTCTCTTCAACATCTCTCAGCTTCTTGCCGTTCTCTTTGAAGAACTCTGCAACATCACGGCCTGCATCACGCGCCCTTGCCTTCGCGTCTGTCATAGCCTCTTTGGTTTCAGAGCGGACATAGTCCACGGTTTCGTCTTTAAGTTTTTTTGCCTGACGTGCAGCATCATCCAGATTCTTCACGTTCTTTGCTTCTTTTTCGCTAACGTACATTGTAGCTCCTTATTGTCCCTGTTTTCTAAAAGGGGCCAGCCAGACAAGGACTATGAGATGACTGACCCCAAGTGATAAGTTATGCCTATGGCTATAAAAAAACCATGCCACTAAATTTTGTGTTTATAAAATTTGTATAAAGGTAAAAAAAAGGCCCCCGAAGGAGCCTTTTAAGGTTTGTACCATTATGCGGCATTAAACCGGAAGATTTGGTTTTTTGCCAGAGACAAGACTGTATACCAGACCTATCACGAATAGTATGACGAACAGAACCGCAAGGAATTTTGCGACCTCTGCAAATGTACCGGCAAGACCGCCAAAGCCTAAAGCTGCCGCGATTATTGCAAGTATAAAAAATGTTATGATCCAGTTTAGCATTTTGTTTCTCCTTGTACTTTGTTACTTGGTTTTGTTACTCGCTGGTCTTATCTTCGGCATCCTTTAGTCGGGCAAGAGAATCAGCGGCTACAGCCACAGGCTTTGTTGCCTTGCGGAATTTTTCTGTGTCGCCGTTGCTGCCTGTACCCGCAACAGAAGGACTTTCTTCCATTATGCGCTGCTGCTCTTCTAGAGCGAGTGTAAGGCGCTGCTTGATATTATCCAGCACCTCCAGACCATGCATGTACAGTCTGTTTTCTGCCTGAACGGAACCGTCCTCGCATTTCTCTGCCCATTCCATCACCTTGCGGGCTGATTCAAGTGCCCCCGCTTCTTTGATGGCTGGACCGTGATCATGCACAAGCTTCTCCATCTGTGTATGAAGCACGGCTATCTCTTCCTGCTTCACCACTTCCGTTCTTTCTGCAATGTTATTTGACATATACTCTCCTTGTTAAACAGCGGGGGTGCTAACGCACCCCTGCCTTACCGGTTTACTTACCTTTATTGGCTTCCGGACGGTTGCCCTTAGCCTCTTTTTCATCACGCCCCTTTTCCTGCTGCTGTTGCGGCTTACCTTGCTGGTTCTGCTGGTTCTGCTGAGGACGATTTTGTGGATTTTGAGTGTTCTTATTTTCCATCTTACTTCTCCTTGGGGTTGATAAGCGCAGGGAAATCCTACGCATATGCAAACTACGCCCGGGCAGATAAACTCTCCATACGTATAAAAGTTATGCGTATCAAGAAAACGTAAATTCACTTATAATACAGAAAGAACCATCAAAGACAGTTATATAAGAACTGCTAAGCTTCTGGTTTTATGAAGTATTTAATACTTGCAATTTGGGTGCTATTTAACTATCAAACAGCAATCCCTTAAAGCATGCTCGTGTGGCGGAATTGGTAGACGCCAGGGACTTAAAATCCCTTGGGTAGCAATACCCGTGCCGGTTCGAGTCCGGCCACGAGCACCAAATAAAAGCCCTACCTTCTTGCAAATACTGTGCCGACGATGAGCCCGATAGAGAGGGCGATGATGACGCTTACGCAGCCGTAAAGCAGCGGGCGTGAATACGCAAAGTTGTGCAGAAAGGCTTCAAAGCCGACCTTCTCCACTATTATCGGCATAGTTTGGAAGGATGTAAGCAGGCCGTTATTGAACAGGTACACATCTATATTATAAGTGCCGTAGCTTATGTTCTTCGGGAAGGTGATAAAGGTACGGAACAACGTTTCGCCCCAGAAACTGATGTCGTAATCATCTGAAGTATAAAGCCCCTTGTTCTGCATCAACTCTATCACAGATTCTTTTATGCGGCCGTGCTTACGTATAGACATGCTGTAATCATGCGGAATGCTGACATTATCTACGCCTACTTCCAGCTGCTCCAGCAGAGTATCGTTCTGTATAGTGGCAAGAGGGCGCATTGAAGCCACTGCATAAAATGAACTCAGATCGGATAGCTCGAAGTTCTCTACGTTCGTCCAGACACCGAGAACCTTGCCCTTGCGGCGCAGAACCTGGTCGTGCTTGGGGCCGCGTACCACTACAACTATATTACCTGCATCTTCTCGCGCACCGTATACAAGAACATTAAGACCCTTGAAGTTGTGATCTATGTTTATCTTTCGTGGATTGGCATCGGCTACTATGGGGCGGGCAATCGAAGACGGCGCTGCAAAAAGCAGAAGCAGGCAAAGCAGCAAGCTATGTACTGCTCTTGTCATTCAGCCACCTTTTCAATCATGTATATCTCACGCGGCTCGAAGAACAGACCAACAGCCAGCCTTGCGCATAGAGAAAGTATCAGTATAGCCAGCAGGAAACGAAGCTTCTCCGCCTTTATCTTTTCACCCATGCGGCTGCCTATCTGCGCACCAATAACACCGCCAACAATAAGTATAAATGCCAGAAGTATATCTACAGTTTGTGTGCTTGCAGCATGTAGTATGGTAACCACGCTGGTGGTAAAGATGATCTGGAACAGTGATGTACCGATAACCACACGCGAAGGCATTTTAAGCAGGTACAGCATGGCCGGTATCATTATAAAGCCACCACCGATACCCATAAGCGATACAAGTATACCCGAAACTATACCTATGCAGATAGGTATGATAACGCTTATCTTCAGCTCGGAAACAGGGAACTCTACAACAAAAGGTAGATCCACACGCCTTGCATATTGCTTAAGCTTGGTAAGCCAGAAGACCGTTTTTGTAAATGTCCATACATCCACCAGCACATCTTTTATCACTTCTTCTGTTCTGGTAACATTGCGCTTTATTATAAGCTTGCCGCTTTCCAGCGCCATCATGGTACCTATTGTACCAAGAAAGACCACATAGATAAGCGATATCGCAAGATCGATCTGACCGAGATTTTTTAGTATGGCAAAGATAATAACGCCCAACACCGAGCCTATCATACCTCCGGCAAAGAGATACCACCCCATTTTTATATCTACCGCGTTCTTATACCAATGGTTAAGGAAACCTGTAACGGAAGATGCGACTATCTGGTTAGAGCTGGTAGCAACCGCAACTGAAGGAGGGATGCCGATGAAAATAAGTACAGGCGTAATAAGAAAACCGCCGCCCACACCAAACAAACCAGCCATTATGCCGCCCGCCATACCTATAAGCATAAGAAGGAAGATATCTACAGGTATCTCTGCTATGGGTAGGTATATTGTCATGGCCTTAACCGGTTCCGCGGTTAGTTGATAATTTCGAACTCTATCCTGTCACCTCTTTTTATGCCGTGCTTTTTTACAAAGCCCGCATTGACCTCTACCACATACATGGCAGGGCCGACAGAATGTATGAGATCACGGCTTAGTGGAACCGTGTTCTCGCTGAAGTTGAATATCTCTTTCTCATTACTTACAAATAGCATATCCAGCGGAATGAGAGTATTTTCCATCCACATTCTGCGTTGCTCGGAATGAGGGAATATGAACAGCATAGACTCGTTCTCGCCCAGTTTTTCTACACCCATAAGCCCCTGGGCACGCTCGCCTATCGTATCTGCAACCATTGCCTTAAGCTTTATGCTTTGCCCATTCTGTTTTACGATGGTAAGGTTAGACGTTCCGAATTTTACATCTTTTTGACTTGTGCTATCGTAGATCTTATAGCCCATGATGGCGGTAGCAATAGCCAGTACGGTAATTATATATCTCATATTTTACCGCCGATGTGAGCCCTCAGCTTTTTACCAGCACTGTAATCTGTAGTAAGGCTTTCATAGATAGAACCCGTAGCATCTTTATGTATAAGAACAGGCGTCTCACGGAAATTGATTTTATAACGGGAAAACTGCACACCCATTTCTCTTATGCTTGCAGGCGGCGCCATTATAGGGCGGAAATAAAGGCGGTCATAGTCATTAAGAAGCAGCGCCAGCTTGTCTTTATCTTCCGTAAAAGCCACAATAAAGAATACCATACCTTTGCCTGCATGCCCCCGTGAAATGATGTTTATATCATCCAGAACTACACGGCAGCTTACGCATTCAAGGTCATAGAAAAATATCACCGCCTGCGCCCTGCTTCCGTTCACAGAATGAGCAAGCTCCCTTAACCTGGTTGCATTGACCTCTATTATCTCTTTTTTATGGCGCAGATCCCTCTTCATGAACTGCTGCATATAGCTTTCCAGCGGGAACATGATAGAATCCACCGTTTTTACCGCACCGGAATAACGCATGGAAACAGGTATGTACTGCTTACCGTAAAGCCAGAAGCATAAAAAAAGTACTACAACTATTAAAAGCCATTTAAACATTTGGTTTTATGCACTATATATTAATAACCCAATCAATTAAAGATTGTGGCATAAGGTTTTTAAATGGCAACCAAATTTACAAGAATGAACGGCCTCGGCAACGATTTCCTCATACATGATGCAAGAGGGCAAAGTGCCATGCCTGATCTTTCCAAGAATAATATACTGAAATTATGTTCTCGCGAGAATGCCGCAACAAAAGGCTGCGACCAACTTATTATCATGAAGGATTCTGACAAGGCCGATGTGATGATGCTGGTGTTTAACAGCGATGGCGGCGAAGTTTACGCCTGCGGCAATGCCAGCCGCTGCGTAGTTAGCCTGCTTTACCGTGAAGGTAAAGATGCAGCTAGCATTGAGACAAAAGCAGGTATTTTACAGGGCAGCGCGCAAGAGGCCGATTTTACATCTGTTGATATGGGAAAACCCGTTTTTGAATGGAATAAAATTCCGCTGAGTGATGATATGGATACCAACAATTTGCCGGTAGATCTGGAAGGTTTTAGCAAGCCTTTTGGCGTGAGCATGGGCAACCCGCATATGGTTTTTACCACTGATAAGAATGTTGCGGATATTGATGTAAAAGGCCTTGGAGCACCGCTTGAGCACCATCCCCTTTTTCCCGAACGGGTGAATGTTGGCTTTGCACAGATAGTTGATAAGAACAATATGAACCTGCGCGTGTTTGAACGCGGCGCGGGCGAAACACTTGCTTGCGGCACAGGCGCGTGCGCGGCAGCGGTAGCTGCAATTTCGCGCGGGTTATGCGACCGTGTTGTAAATATTAAAACACGCGGTGGTAATATTATTATTGAATGGCGCGAGAATGACGGCCATGTGATAATGACCGGCCCTGCCGAGCTTGAAGGCGTGGTTGAAGCTTAAGTAAGCTCCGAATTATTCTTTATATCTTCTGACCTTGGAAACATACGGGCTGGTTTTTATCGCCTGCTTTACCTTGCGGTAATGCGCGATATCGTGAACTTCCAAGTCGACTATCAGCTTATAGAAATCTTGGCTACGGGAACGTATACGCAGGTTGTATATGTTTGAATCTGCCTCGGCAACGATGCGGGTAATTTCCGCCAGAGTGCCGCGCTTATTTTCGCAGGTAACAACAAGACGGATAAGGTAATAGCCGCTCTTGCTTGCATCATCCCATTTAAGGTCTATCCAGCGCTCCGGCTCATCAACGTGGTTTTCCAGCTCTTTACAATCTGAGGTATGGACAACAACGCCACCGGTTACCTGTATACCAACCACACGCTCGCCCGGAACAGGGTTGCAGCATGATGCATATGAGATGGCCATGCCTTCTGCCACGCCCGTAAGAGGTATTGGCGCGCCGCGTTCATCTTCAATGAAGAAGCCTTCTTCATCTTTATCTTTCTTCGCGGTTTGTGCATTAGGGAAAAGAATTTTGAGAACCTCAACACGCGAGATAACGCCCTCACCCACTGCCGAGTAGAGATCTGGCACGTTCTTGCGCTTGAATCTTTCTACCAGCGGCTCAAGCTTCGCCTCATCCAGCTCGCTTTCGTTCTGCAGGAATATCTGGTTGATTATGGATTTGCCGAGTACGGAATATTCACCCAGTTTTTTCTGGCGCGTGAAGCGGCGCACTTCTGCGCGAGCTTTCGCGGTCTTCACAAAGCTTTCCCATGCAGGCTGAATGTTGGTGACCTTTGACTGAATGACATCTACCTGATCACCGTTCTTCAGCTTGGTGCGGAGCGGTACAACACGGCCATTGACCTTTGCGCCGGCGCAGGTACGGCCAACGCCTGTATGTACGGCAAATGCGAAATCTACCGGAGTTGCGCCCTTAGGCAGCACGATAAGATCTCCACCCGGAGTGAAACAGAACACGTGGTCGTGATACATTTCGAGGCGCGTGTTTTCCAGCACCTCTTCCGGATCGGCAGAGTTTTCGAGGACATCAAGCAGCTGGCGAACCCAGCGATATTGCGAACCATCTATATTATATGAGAAGCCCTGTTTGTAACTCCAATGCGCGGCAACACCGTACTCGGCTATCTCGTTCATATCACGCGTGCGAACCTGTATTTCAAGGCGCTGCGTATCGTTGTTTAGAACTATGGTGTGAATGGACTGATAGTCGTTCGCCTTCGGAACGGAGATGTAGTCATCAAAATGGCCGGGAACAAGGCGGTACTTGGTATGAATAAGACCAAGCGCGCGGTAGCATTCTTCCACGTTATCAACAATAACGCGGAACGCGATGATATCTGCTACGCTTTCAAAGCCGATATTCTTCTTCTGCATTTTAAGCCAGATGGAGAACGGCATCTTCTCGCGGCCGGATATCTCTGCCTTTATGCCCGCCTCTTCCAGCATGGCTTTAAGTTCAGAAAGGGTTTTCTGGATAACATCGTCATCGAGCTTGCGCAGGTATTCCAGGCGGTTCATCACCGACAGGTAGGCATCTGGATATAATTCGCGGAAAGCAAAATCCTGAAGCTCCACCTTTATTTTATGCATACCGATACGCTCTGCCAGAGGGGCGTAGATATCCATTGTCTCTTTAGCGATACGGGCGCGCTTGTGGTCTTTTTTAATGTGGTGCAGCGTGCGCATATTGTGCAGACGGTCTGCCAGCTTTACGAACAGCACGCGGATATCATCAGATATCGCCAGCAGGAATTTGCGGAAGTTCTCGGCCTGCTTTTCCGTTTCGGTGCGGAAGTTTATCTTCTCGAGCTTGGTAACACCATTAACGATATAGGCTATCTCGGCGCCGAAATCTTTTTTTATCATGTCGAGAGTGACATCTGTATCTTCAACCACATCATGCAGCAGCGCCGTTACTATCGAGCCGATATCAAGCTTGAATTCCGCCAGTATGGTTGCCACCTCTATAGGGTGGGTGTGGTACGGATCACCGCTCTGACGCACCTGACCTTCATGGTGTTTTACAATGAAATCTATCGCCTTCTGTACAAACTTGCGGTCAAAATCCGGATTGTATATTGCAATTGTATCCAGCAGGTGCTGCGCAGGAGAAGTATCACAGGAGTTCTTCGCTGCCGTATCTGTAACGGTGTTCTTCAGCACTGTATGTGGGGTTTGTAGTTCCATAATTCAAACAATAGCAACCGGATAGCCATTAACAGCCATATAGTATGATATTATGCCAATTTTCAGGGGTTTTGTAGGGAAATATGGGGAAATGCCAGATTTTAGGCAAAAAATAACCCCGGCGTTGCCGGGGTTATTGATTTTTAGAAGATGTTGACCGTATTAGTCTTGACCTTCTACGTTATCTTCCGCGAAAGACTGGTCTTCACCGTCTGTTTCAGAGAAGCCATCAAGCTCTTCCTCTTCATCACGGGCAAGGTTAGCTTCTGAAGCTTCTGCTATTGCAGCAGCAATCTCAGCTTCTTCAGCATCAATCTCAGCGTTCTCGTTCTGGTTTGCAGGAGCAGCAAATTCTTCTACAGACTCCCTCTCCTTCTGGTGAGATTTAAGCAGATCTCCCCTTAGGTCAGCTGTCTCAACAGTGTTCTCTGCTATTTCACGCAGAGCTATAACCGTATCCTTCTCGCCTTTGCGCTCTATAGTAAGTGGAGCACCGGAAGCAATGTTACGTGCGCGCTGACCGGCAAGTGCCACCAGCTCAAAACGATCATCAACTTTCTCTAGGCAATCTTCAATTGTTACGCGAGCCATATTTTTCTCCTAGTTGTTTAGAGTGGAGAGTTGAAAAATGCATCCAACTCTCCGCTCTTTATTCCAGTTACTTTTTCTTGGTTGCTTTCTTTTCAGCTTTAGGCTCTTTTTCAGCCTTTTCAGCTTTTTTAGCAGCAGGCTTTGCTTTCGCCTTGCTTAGAGCATCACCAAGGATACCGCCGAGAGCAGCGCCTGAATCAGCGGAGCCGTATTTCTCGATGGCTTTCTTCTCTTCATCCTGCTCGAAAGCTTTGATGGAGAGTTTTATTTCCTTAGTGCGTTTTTCCATACCAACAACCTTCGCATCTACACGGTCACCGGTAGAGAAACGCTCAGGGCGGCACTCAACCTTATCTTTGGAAAGCTCGTTCTTCTTGATGAAAGAAGTGATACCTTCTGACACCTGAACAACGATACCATCATCTTTAACTTCGGTAACGTTGAAGGTGAACACTTTGCCTTTTTCGAAGGCATCGAACGCAGAAGCGTTAGGGTCTTCAGCAAGGTGTTTAACAGAAAGAGATATCTTCTCTTTGTTAGGTTCAAGATCAAGTACAAGTACCTGAATTTTATCACCACGGTTGTAGCCTTTGATAACTTCTTCACCTTTCGCAGACCATGAAAGGTCAGAGATGTGAACAAGGCCATCAGCTTCAGGGTGTTTGTCGAAACCAACGAAGATACCGAAATCTGTGATAGATTTGATAGTGCCTTCAACTGTATCGCCTTTCTTGAATTCAGCTGCGAAACGGCTCCAAGGGTTATCTTGCGTTTGCTTGATACCCAGTGACAGACGTTGCTTTTCAGGCTCGATGGAAAGTATCATTACTTCCACATTGTCGCCTTTTTTGTACAGCTGTGAAGGGTTAACGTTCTTCTTGCCCCATGTCATTTCTGACACGTGTACAAGACCTTCGATACCGCTATCAAGTTCAACAAACACACCGTAATCAGTTATGTTTGTGATACGACCGCTATGCTTGGTGCCTTCAGCATATTTACCATCTGAGTTATCCCAAGGATTGGTTTTAAGCTGTTTAAGACCCAGAGAGATACGCTTGGTTTTCTCGTCGTACTTAATAACTTTAAGCGTAAGTTTCTCACCCATTTTAAGAACTTCAGACGGGTGGTTGATACGGCTCCAAGAGATATCTGTAACGTGCAGAAGACCATCAACAGCGCCAAGATCAATGAACGCACCGTAATCGGTGATGTTCTTAACGATACCTTCAAGAGCATCGCCTTCTCTGATCTTGGAAAGAACTTCTTCCCTTTCGCTGGAAAGTGATTCTTCCATGATTGCACGACGTGATACGATGATGTTACCGCGGTGACGATCCATTTTAAGTATCTGGAACGGCTGAACGATGTTCATCAGCGGAGTTACATCTTTTATCGGACGTACATCTACCTGAGAACCAGGCAGGAACGCGAGGCAGCCGCCGCAATCAACAACGAAACCACCTTTAACTTTTGTAGTGATGATACCATCAACGGTCTCACCTTTCTTGAACAACCTTTCAAGGCGGCCCCAGGTTTCTTCCTGAACGGCACGGTGACGTGAAAGCGTTATCTCTTGGTGAGAGTTTTCCAGACGCTCTACGAATACGGCAACTTCATCGCCTACTGTAAGTGCATCCCTCTCAGAGAATGGGAAATCTTTTAACTGAACGCGGCCTTCAGACTTAAAGCCGATATCTATAAGAACGGCCTCATCATCCATACCGACGATCACGCCTTTTACTGTTGAGCCTTCTTCAAGACGTTCAACGTTACCGCCATCAAATAGTTTAGCGAAATCTTCACCTGTAGTGAAATCAGGATCTATATGAACCTGCGCAACACGAGCTTTAGCCATGTTTTTACTCCTTTACGAACCTTGGAAATCTTAGTTTCTTTGAGTTCTTTATCCCAACTGCATACCGGGGTTATGTTGTTAAAAGCGAAGCCAATGCTTGTGGATTATGCAGAAACACAAGGCAACGCCTAATTCCGGATGAACCGGAAGTGAGGCTGTTTTAGCGGTTTTTATATGATTTACAAGGGTTATTTGCGCAAGAACAGCAGCCCTATGGCCGCCCCGCCCTTTATATTGCATATACTGCTGTAATATAAGCAATTTTTATATTAGCGCAGCGTTAACCCTTTGTTAACAATTGTATAGTATAATGATAAGGCATGGATAACTATATAAAGATAGATGTAACGGCAGGCAGCGGTACAGTGTACAGCTTTTTTGTGGATTCTATAATGGAAACCGACCTTGACCCTAATCACCCCCTTTATAACCCTGAATTCTCAGAGAAGCTGAAATTTATCGCCGAAACAATGGAACACGAACGGAACGAGAACCCTTTTCAGTTTTCCGGCCTGAGCAATATCATCATAATATCGGATGAGCATCCGAAACCGAACGGACAGATAGCAACAAGAGGCAACGATTACGGCCTGATAATGGATAAATATGACTTTGCGGATATAGCGAAACATGATGCCGTAAACCAGCAGTTTATGATACTTACCACCGGCAAGCTGGAACAGGCTAACAACATTATAGCTTCTACCATAGAACATGAGCTGGGACACGTACTGAACAGGCATAAAGAAAGTTTGAGCGACGTTACTAGATCTAAGCCTGATTATTACCGTGAGATAACAGGAGAAGGCCTTACACGGATAAATGATGTAATGGATCTGGGGCGGTATGGCGATACAGAAAAGATAGAAGCGGTGATAAATGCAAGGCGAGATGACGAAAGAGCAAATACAACAGAGCGCAAGGAAGGCATAGAAAATATATTTTTTCGCATAGCTAATGCAAAAAAACCTGAAGATGCCTTTAAGCAGATTGATGCCCTGGAGGGATTACTTCGTCTGGCCAGCCAGACACTTGACAGTGAACCTCCCAAGCTGAGCAACAGTATTGGAATATCTGATAATGAAAAAGAAAAGGTGAGAGATTATCTGCACAAATATTATGATACCATACATATAGATGTGCCTACACAGACAACGTATCTGAATATAGCCGGAACTCCAAAAAATGCCTTTGAGTTTGCATTAAATCACAATTCTGAAAACAACTTTAAAGATTTTATGAGCTCTATAAGATCGTTCAACAGTGCTATAGAAGACGTGAACAGATTCATGGAAAAGAACCCGAATATTGCACATATGGATACCTACCAATATGCCGAACATGTGTTCTATAAAGGCGGAATGGAAAACCACAAAGAACTGGTTGGATTGCTTAATGCAGCAACAGAGATGGATGTTGCTTTAATCCAGGCATCACAAAGGATACTAAACTACAGCAGCAGGAACGTAGCCCTAAGGCTTGCTCCTGACACGCCAGATCATGTTAGGGACGAATATATAGAGATAAGCAGCAGAACAACCGAATTGATGGATAGATACCCGTCTGTTAAAGATGTATTCACAAAAGTATGGCAAGCCGAAGAGGCCGCAGCAGACATAAACATAAATACGAATATGAAAGGAGCGGCATCAGGAAGACATCTGACAGAACACGGAGGACATAGCCATTCAGAACATGATACGCACCCTCCGGATGAAAGCAGAACTGCCTTTGCACAGAACCGCGCAACACAAGCCTATGACAAAGTGAACCTGTTAATAGACGAATTGAAGAAAGGCGGCGTAACAGCCAGCGAGCTACAACAGATAAAGAAAATAGGCGGCGACCTTGTTGAGATAATGAATGACA
>JAMHZE010000025.1:0-14338 GCA_035909535.1 Rickettsiales bacterium
GCCATCGAAAGCGTTGCGGGCGGTTTCTACTATCGAGCGGTTAAGCTGATTGTCGAGCTTGCCCTTTACCTTGAAGATACCAGGCGTATCGATAAAGATTATCTGGGAATCTTCAAACATACGAATGCCACGGATACGGTTACGCGTGGTTTGCGCCTTTGGCGTTACGATGGATACCTTTTGCCCCGTGAGAGCATTTACCAGCGTAGATTTGCCGGAGTTGGGCACGCCCACCACTGCGACAAAGCCGCATCTTTTATTCTTTTGCATCTTTCAGCTTTCCTATAAGTTTTTCCGCAGATAGTCTTTCAGCTTCCTTGCGGTTGCTTGCCGTGTGGCTTGCCGTATGTTTACCAAGTGTAACTTTAACCTCTATCTCCGGAGCATGAGAAGGGCCGGTAATGGATACGACCTCGTACTTAGGCAACGGCATGCCACGTGCCTGAGCCCATTCCTGCAGGTGAGATTTCGGATCGCGCGGCGGCTTTTCCATATTGGCAATGAAATCCTGAAAATAACGGCTGACAAATTCCCGTGCGGCTTCAAGCCCGCCATCAAGATATATTGCTGCTGCAAGGGCTTCTAGAGCGTTCTCGAGATTGGCCTTGTTCTCGCGGCCACCTATCTGATCTTCACCAGCACCAAGAATAAGATGCTGACCGAGACCAATGATCTTTGCAACGCGGCCAAGAGAATCGCGGCAGACTATTGCTGCGCGGCGCTTTGCCAGCTTGCCCTCTTTCTCCTGCGGATATTCGTTATATAATATCTCGGAGACCAGCAGGCCGATAACGGTATCACCCAGAAACTCCAGACGCTCGTAATCCTGCGCGGTACGGTTCTTTTTCGATGAAGGGTGGGTAAGCGCCTGCTTTAGAAGCTTCTTATCTGCAAAGTTATATCCGATTTCTTTTTCCAGCGTCATTCCGGCGGATTATTTGTTAGGTCTATCAGGAATCTTCCCTCACGGAATGATACCACCCATTCCCATATACGCAAGAAGGCAGAACGATTTGAGAAGAATACTATCTCGGCCTTGCCTATCAGGTTCTCATACGGCACAAAGCCAACTGAAAGGCGGCTATCGGCAGAGTTATCTCGGTTATCACCCATGAAGAAGTAGTTTCCTTCCGGCACAACGAATTCCCGAGTGTTATCGGAATTGCTGTTCTCGAACTCATCCAGCACTTCGTAAGAAACACCGTTAGGCAGAGTTTCAATATAGCGTTTAACAGGAACAAGTCTGTTGCCATCTTTCTCATCCATGAAATCTTCTATACGACGCTGCGGCACAAGAGCACCATTGAGATAGAACCTGCCGCCTCTCATCTGTACCCTGTCACCCGGAAGGCCAACAAGCCTTTTGATAAAATCTGTAGAAGGATCACTGGCAGGGCGGAATACTATGATATCACCACGCTCTGGCAGAGTGCCGCCTATACGGCCATCAAAATATTTGAACTTATAGCCCAGAGGGAAGCTATATGAGCTGAAACCATATGAAAATTTTGATATGAAGATGTAGTCACCTATCAGCAGAGTAGACTTCATGGAGCTGGAAGGTATATGGCGCGGTGAATACAGCACTGCACGGAAGCATATAGGCAGTACTACGCATATAAGTATTATGAACGTCCAGCTTTCAAAAAAGCTTTTAGGCTTTGTATAACTTAGGTCTTCTTCTTTCATTATTTACTACCGGGTGATCAGATCTTGTTTATTGCTTCTTCAACTTCCTTGAAGTCTGGACGGACACCCATAGGTATCATTTTTCTGGCAAATTCAATAGATATTGCCGGTGCATTGCCAGATACATGCGCAAGCATGCCGGCCTTTATAACATCAAGATACTTGTGTTCCATCTCATAATACTTGGCAATGGTTGCAGCAAGAGGCTGTACGAAACAGTATGATATAAGTACACCGAGGAATGTACCAACAAGTGCAGCACCTATCAGACCGCCAAGAATTTCCGGCGGCTCGGCTATGGAACCCATTGTAATGATAACGCCGAGTACCGCAGCAACGATACCTATCGCCGGGAAAGCATCACCCATTATCTGGATAGAATGAGGTATGGCATGAGTTTCAGCATGACCTGCTTCAAGCTCTGCGGTCATCATATCTTCCAGCGTGTATTTGTTATCTACGCCCATAGTGAGAAGTCGGGTATAATCACAGAAGAATTCCACCGCGTGGTGGTGGTGCATGAAATGCGGGAAGCGCGTGAATATATCGCTGCCCTCCGGATTTTCGATATGCGCCTCTACCTCTAACATACCTTTGGTCTTCATGAACTTGAAGATAGTATAGAGGAATGTGATGAGTTCTATATAATCATCTTTCTTGATAGGATGGCCGTTGACCATGGCCTTTTTGATACTGCCTAATGCACCTTTGATAACATAGGAAGGATTGCCGATAACAAATGAACCGATCGCAGCACCGATGATGATAAGATACTCGGTTGGCTGGTATAGCACCATAAGGTTACCATGGTGCATTACGTACCCGCCAAGTACGCACGCAAAAACTATCACTATGCCAAGGATTACTCTCATGAGAGATTAGTGCATTATGAACGGCTTAAAATCAAGAAAAGATTGCAGCCGAATAGATTAAAACTTCTTTAAAACCAGCCCGTATGGCTTAACATCACTCACCCTTAAGGGCGATAGCGATATCAGGTGCGTTTTCATCTTTCATGCCGATAACGTTGTAACCGGCATCTACGTGAAGAATCTCACCCGTTGTACCAGCACCAAGATCAGACATTAGGTATACTGCTGCGCCGCCTACATCTTCCAGAGTGATGTTACGTTTAAGCGGAGCATTGTACTCGTTCCACTTGAATATCAGGCGGAAATCGCCGATGCCGGAAGCGGCAAGGGTTTTAACAGGACCAGCTGATATGCAGTTAACGCGGATGCCTTGTGAACCAAGATCTTTAGCGAGATATTTAGTGCTCATTTCCAGAGCGGCTTTGGCAACGCCCATTACGTTGTAGTGAGGTATAACCTTTTCACCACCGTAATAGGAAAGAGTTATCATGCAGCCGCCGTTAGGCATAATTTCTGCCGCGTATTTTGCAACTTCTGTGAAGGAGAAGCAGGATATATGCATGGTATTTAGGAAATTGCCCAGAGAGGTATCAACATACCTGCCGCGCAGCTCGTTCTTGTCAGAGAAGCCGATAGCATGAACAACGAAATCTATCGTGCCCCATTTTGCTTTCAGCGTATCAAAAACCGCCTTGATGGATTCACTGCTGGTAACATCACACTCAACCAGCGTATCGCTGCCAAGAGTTGCCGCAAGAGGTTCTACCCTTTTACGAAGTGCATCACCCTGATATGAGAATGCTAATTCACCGCCTTGTGCGTGAACTGCCTGCGCGATACCCCATGCGATGGAGCGATCGTTCGCGGCGCCCATAATAAGACCTTTCTTACCTTTGAATAGGTCACCCTTAACGTAACCCCTGCTTTCTTCTGCCATAGAATTTTTAGTAGTAGTAATTAGTAATTAGAATTAGTTGCTAACTATTCTCCAAGAGCCATCTGTCTGACGGCAAGCCGTACCGAAAGCGTTCTCTTTCTGACCGCCAACAACTATAGTCTGGTTGAATTCGCGGCAATACTGACCAGAAGTGTTCTGGAAAGTACGGGTTGGAGTGATAGTGCCGCTGTTACCTGAATCTGGGTTTATCCAGCGTGATACGGTACCAGTGGTTGTGCCTTCAAGCGAGTTTTGAGTTGAGCTTGAAAGATACATTTGGTCTGCCCTGTCCATAGACTGGCCGATAGCGCTGCCTGCAAGGCCGCCAAGTATTGCGCCACCTATGGTAGCTGCTGTATTGCCTTTACCTTTGCCCAGAGAATTACCAGCAAGACCACCGCCTATACCGCCAAGCACTGTACCAACCTGCTGTTTGCTATAGCCTGAACCAGCAGTACCCTGACCAGGACCGTATTGTGGTGAACACGCAGCCACAAGAGCCAGTACTATTGCATATGCAGAAAGTTTTTTCATGATTGACCTCATTTTATTGAATTCTGTTTCCCACTTATCGAGATTTTCTATATTTTGTCAATGTCTATATAATCCAGACCTTCTTTATTTTTTGCACCATCCAGCACTCTTGCTTCTGTACGGGAGAAGTCTACGCCCTGTTTCATCAGGTATTCGCGTATGCCGATTATGCGCAACAGGCCTACACGGCGTACATCTGCACCGATGTCACTTTCTGATGTGTAGGATTTTATCAGTATGCGGCTGTTGTTATTACCGCGCAGTTCACGCACAAGTGCAAGAAGCTGCTGTTTATCGTTATCGGCCAGCTCAGTAGCCTCATGCGAGTATGATATACGCATTAGGTTAGTGCTGCTTTTCTTTGGCTCCGGTACGGCCTGTTTCTCGGCCTGTTTTTCCTTTTCTATCTCTTCCTGCTTCTGCTTATCTACAGCAGGGGCAGCGGCAACACCTTCTTCTGCCTCTTCACTTTCCGCTTGCGGCTTTTCTTCTTTCACCGCAGCTTCTGTATTGTACTGCATGGCCTGATCTGGCGTGAGGGTGGTTACCTCCTCATCTTCTTTATACTGATCTTCCGAGAAATTTATGCGTATCGCATCTTCTGTTGAGTCGGTTCGCACCGGCTGGACTTCCTGCGGGGCTGGCTGCACAGGCTGCTGCACCATGAATGCGGGAACTTCTCCCTGGGCAGGATTGTATTGTACCGGAGGAAGCGTGAATACATCGGAATCAGGATTAGCAGACTGGTAGTTGAACTGCTGTTGCTGCATCTCCATCTGCATAAAAGCAGGTACATTATTGTTTTGTTGCGGCACTGCACGCTGGTGCTCGTATTGCTGACGAACAGCCTCGTTCCTCAAGAAAGCAGGAACATTATCCTGCGCTGATACAGCGTAAGGAAACAGCATTACAAAGAACAATATATATACGGCTACTTGTAGCATGGAGCTATGGCATCCCTTAACTTTTCAAACATATTAGCATTTGCAGCTATTATGCTGCCGCTTTCTACAAAGTTATCACCACCATCCAGCTCGCTTACCATGCCGCGCGCTTCCTGCACAAGCAGGGTGCCCGCTGCAATATCCCAAGGCTTAAGATTAGCATGCCACATACCATCTAGTTTACCGGCGGAAACGAATGCAAGTTCCATTGCTGCCGAACCAAGTATACGTATATTGGTTGTGAACTTTGTTAATGACTGGACATCTTGCTTACGACGCTGCTCGTTGTATTTCGATACGTAGCAGGCGAATGAGCTTTCTTCCAGATTATCGCGCTCTGAAACACGCAGGCGACGACCATTTACCGTAGCGCCGTTACCTTTTTCCGCGAGATAAAGTTCGTTCAGCACAGGCGCGTATATACCTGCTGCCACCATCTGTGTTTTACCGTTCGCCAGTTTTTCCTGCAGACCAACGGATATACAGAAATACGGGATACCATGCATGAAATTGGTAGTACCATCTATAGGATCTATGATGAAGGTGTATTTATCGGAAGTACCGCTGACAAAACCCCTCTCCTCTGACATAATCTGGTAGGAAGGGAATGCGCGCTGAAATTCTTCTATCAGTATCTGCTCTACCTTGAGATCTGCCGAGGTGACAAAGTTGCTTGGCCCCTTGCGTGATACCTGAAGGTTTTCTACCTCACCGAAATCGCGGGCAAGAACCTTGCCTGCTTTGATGAGAGTCTTTTCTATTATGTTAAGCTGTGCGCCCATTATATTTTCCTGTTCGGCTTTTTATTCGGCCCTTTTAACATAAGTGCCATCTGTAGTGTTTACCACTACTTTCGTGCCTGCTTCCAGAAACTGCGGTACCATTATACGCAGACCGTTGGAAAGTTTAGCAGGTTTGTTAGAACCTGATGCAGTTTGACCCTTCACTACAGCTTCTGCTTCTACTACTTCTAATACAACGTGATTAGGTACATGCGCAGATATCATCTGGTCTTGTGCGTATTCTATATATACATCCATGCCATCTGTAAGATATACTTCCTGACCGTCGAAATAAGAGCTGTTAACTTCCAGCTGGTCGTAGGTTTGTTTATCCATTACCGTGATAAGATCACCGGAGGAATACAGATACTGATACTCTCTCTCTTCAAAATGCGCGATATCTACTGTTTCATCTGAACGAAGGCGTTCATTTGCTTTTGTGCCGTGTTTGAGCTCTTTCAGCTCTACCTGAACGAAGGCACCGCCTTTACCAGGCTTTACGTGTTCTGTTTTAAGGACCTTCCACAGGCCATTCTTATAATTTAGAATGTTACCGACTCTTACATCATTAGCTATTGCCATTTTATTTACCTGAAAATTAGTTGTTTTACGCTATCTAAAGAAGAATATCGGAATATTCCAGAACTATCTTTAATTGCTGGCAGCTTTCTTCTGCTCCCACGGGCGGGTAACATCCGGAGCGCCGAAATAATAGCCCTGCATATAATCTACACCAAGGTCTATAAGTCTTTTCGCGACCTCACCGGTTTCTACACATTCAGCTATGGTTTTAAGGCCGTAGGATTTACCAAAATCTACCAGACTTCTGACAAATATAAGATTTTCTTTGTTCTCTTCTAACCCGAGTACAAATGAACCATCTATTTTAATAGCATCAATGGAAAGCGAACGAAGCTGGCGGAAAGAAGTAAAGCCAACGCCAAAATCATCCAACGACACATTACAGCCAAGCGCCTGTATGGCCGCAGTAAAATAGGCTGTTTTACGAAGATCTTTCTGTGCAGCCGTTTCGGTTATCTCGAACGTAAAACGGGAAGCCAGAGCCTCGTCATGCAATAATTGAGAGCACATTTTTAACCATTGCTCAGAGCCGGTGGTAAGATTAGATACGTTTATACTTACCTTTGCATCTTTATTATCGCGCACCTCCTCGTAAGCGGTACGAAGTACAAACTCATCTATACCTTCTACAGTGCCCATCTTTTCTGCTACTTTTATAAGACGGCCAGCCGATTCAAAACGACCACGGCCATCACTTATACGCAGCAGACATTCATATGAACCAACGGAACCATCCAGACATGAAACAACAGGCTGATAGGCCAGCACTATACGCTTCTGGTTGAATGCCTCCTGCAGGTAATGAAGCTGCGCCATCTCGTTCTGGGAATCTATATGGTCGCGTTTTGCATCTTCAAAATCACAGTAGAATTCGTATTCTTTGCTTTTTGCATTAGTAAGTGCAAGATAAGCCTTGTTTATCGCATCTACCTCATCTTTAACACCAAGAGGGAATCCGGCAGAACCAATGGAAAGCCTTAAATGTACCGCATCTTCCAGACTTGGGTGACGATACAGACTTACCAGCCTGCTGATGTTGTTGACTATAATATCTACATCACTGGATGTAGGGTTCTGCACCACCACGCCGAACTGATCTTCATTCACCTGATGTATGGTGCTGCCCTTAGGAAGGGTCTCGGATATTTTCCGGCAAAGATCCTCCATCACACTTCTGGCAACCGTATCACCCTGCCATGTTGTTATCATCGGAAGATTATCTATCGAGGCAAGAAGCAATATGTAGCTATGCTTATTCTTGTTACCATCTGTAAAGTGCTGACGCAGGCTTTCCAGGAAAGCAGAGTCAAACTTTCCGGTAAGTATGGAACGGCCCGATATATTGTATCTACCCTGACCGGCCTTTGTTCTGCCGGGAGTATTAAGGGTTATAACACCCTGCATATATTGTTTGCCGTTAAGATCTGTTTTAAAGGCTATTTCACGTAGTGGAAGTTCTTTACCGCCGGCAAATATTGTGTACTCGCAGGATATCTCATCCACAAAGCCGTTCATGTTCATTTCATATGATTTGCGGTCCTTCTCGTCCAGCAGTTCAAGAAACTTTTTACGCGAATCCATGCGAGAGGTTTCCATGCCCATGAATTTTTTGGTATCACCGTACCATTCTATCGAACCCTCTGACAGGTTATGTATGTAAAATATCGCTGATATGTCTGACGGCTTACGGAACACTGCTTCTCTCTGTTAGGAAATATCTTGATTAATTTTGTTCTAACACTAATCTTCCCAGGAACTTAATCATAGATAATAGAGTGTACGGTTTCAACGAAATTTTATTTGTAACAGCAGCTTACCTTATAGGTTCGATACCTTTCGGTATCATTGTTGCAAAATTAGCAGGCATTGGTGACCTTACCACGCAGGGTTCCGGCAATATCGGCGCAACCAACGTTACACGTGTAGGCGGCAAAAAACTTGGTGCAGCTACCTTTATACTGGATTTTTTGAAAGGATTTATACCCGCTACAATATATATATACTACTTTAGCGCTGATGATGTAGCACTGGCTTGTGCACTGGCGGCTGTTATTGGGCATGTATTGCCGGTATTTAACCGCTTTAAGGGCGGTAAAGGCGTGGCCACCGGCTTTGGCGCTATTATGGCGATAAGCCCGATTGTATGTCTAATATCTTTATTACTATGGCTGGCCTGCTTTAAGATAATACGTATATCTTCTGTTGCGGCACTGTTCAGCTTTGGCTTTATGCCGTTCATGTTCCTTATTGTTACAGATAAAACGAATGTGATGGCCTTTGCTATCGCGCTCAGTATGATAATATTCGTTCGCCATCTGGATAATATAAAACGTCTGCTGGACGGAAAGGAGAAAGGCTTTTGAAGAACAGGTTCCATAATTCTGCCTTCACTGCGGATAGGAATGAATTACTCGCCACCATACAGCTTGCCAGAACGAACAATATCGGCCCGATAACTTTTCTTAAACTTATAGCTAAATACAACAACCCTTCTGAAGCGCTTAAGGGAGCAACCGCTACACTTGCGGCAAAAGGCAAAACACCGTTCAGCCGTGATGATGCAGAGCGCGAACTGGAACAGACCGAGAAACTTGGCGCGTGCATTGTTACTTTGTTTGATGAGAATTATCCTGCGCTGCTAAGCCAGATATCCGACCCGCCCGTTTTGCTGACCATGCGCGGCAAAAAGAATATAGAAACCAGAACAGCTGCAATGGTAGGCGCGCGCTATGCATCTGCCAATGCGATATCGTTCTCGCACCAGATAGCGGGTGACCTTGCGAAGAAAGGTATCACCGTTGTTTCTGGACTTGCGAGAGGGATAGATACGGCCGCGCATAAAGGCGCGCTGAAGGCAGGCGGTGAACTGCCGACCATTGCCGTGATAGCTGGCGGGATAGATAATATATATCCGCCGGAGAATGAAGATCTGTTCGCACAGATAGCAGCAGACGGTGTTATAGTAACCGAGAATGCACCTGGTGTTACACCGCGCGCCGAGCATTTTCCACGACGCAACAGGATAATCTCCGGGCTTTCGAAAGTGACATGCGTGGTTGAGGCTGCGTTGCGTTCGGGCTCACTTATCACTGCAAGGTTTGCGCTGGAGCAGGAACGTGAAGTAGCATGCGTGCCGGGCTTTCCGCTTGACCCGCGTGCGGAAGGAACCAACGAGCTGATAAAAGGCGGCGCGGCGCTGGTAACAAAAGCGGAAGATATAGCCGCGCTGATGCATGATATGAATGAGAGAAGGATTGTGCAGATGCCGGCAATGCATGAGGACGAAGAAGAATTTACACATGGTGAGATAAAAAGTGATGTGAACCTGCTAGAGCTTATAGGTTCATCACCGGTTTCTGTAGATGATATTGTAAGCCATTACGGCTTGCCTCCTGCGGAAGTGAATTCTCTGCTGCTGGAGCATGAACTTACCGGCGAGATAATACGCCACCCGGGCAATATGGTCTCTAAAGCGGCCTGAAAGGCCACTATAAAAAATACCCCTATACCCCTTTAATATTCAGCGCATATGTGCTATAATGTATATGCCGCAAGGCTATGGCAATAAATGTTCTCTCGGAATAAGCAGATTGGACCCGGGGGCAGTACCCGGCGCCTCCACCAAAATCCGTTTAAAATATGAAGCGGATTTCGGCGGGGGCGAATAGGCTCGACAAATGTAATAAAGGTTTGGATTTTGCCCAGAATGATTCCTCTGAAAAGGATCATAATTACAAATGCAAACGATAATTTTGCATCTGGCGAATTCAAAATGGCTGCATAGTTCTCAATGAGAACGACGTAGTCTGAATTCGACGGGGCCCGCGGAGAGCCTTGCAACAGAATCTCCGCACTTCTTCCTTCCGTATCTTTATCCAATACTTTCCGCGCAGAATTATTTTTGTAAAACTTCTCTCGAGAAAAATTCTCCGAAGATCTTTCTATGCAACTTGCAGTTTTAAAAATTTGCACGCATTGTTCTTTATCGCTTTTGCTGTTACACAGATAAGTGACTGAATTTTTGCAAGTTTGATTTTTTGTTGCAGCCTGTCTTGAGAACAGCCTTGTTCCGTGAAACAATTACTTTCTGTCATCTTCTCACTGTCAACAAATTTGTGAAAAAAGATTTTGCATTAATGTGTTTACGCTGCGTATTTTTTAGTTAGATTGATTCCCTCAGAAAGATTTTGGAAAAAATATTTCAGAAAAATTTAGTGTAACGTTTGAAAGTTTTCTTAAGGGGAAAATGCAAAAAGAGGGTGAATATCTGATCAGGAGCGAAGGCGAATCTCTAGCCAAAACCTGGGAACGGGTTTGTGCTAAATTCAGCTTCAGCTTCGGTGTAGCTACCTATAATTCATGGCTGAAACCATTGGAAATAGGCGCTTTTGAGGCAGGCACCCTTACGCTTAAAAGCCCAAGCCGCTTCATACGTGACTGGGTGAAATCAAACTTCAGCGAGTTCCTGGAAAAAGCACTTCGTGAAGAGATACCTTCCTTTATCAGCTTTGATGTTCTGGTTGGCGGAACTATAAAAGATACCGCAACCGATATGCAGATATCTGCAATAACTGCTGCAAATAATAACAGGGTGATACATAACACACCTGCACTTTTTGATTCGGTTACCGATGCAAGATTCCGTTTTGATAATTTTGTTCCCGGCGTATCTAACGGCCTTGCATACAATGCTGTTAAAGCTATAGCAGAAGGAAAAGATACAGGTAATAATACAGTATTTATATATGGCAGCGTAGGCAGTGGTAAAACACACCTGCTACAGGCAGCGGCCAGCTATGTGCGTGAGAACTTTCCCGCAAAACGTGCATTGTATCTTTCTGCAGAAAAGTTCATGTTCCAGTTCGTTAAGGCATTGCGCGAGAAAGATATGCTTTCCTTTAAGGAGTATCTGCGCGGCACAGATATTCTGCTGATAGATGATATACAGTTCATCTGCGGTAAGGCAAATGTACAGGAAGAATTCATCCACACATTCAATGCTATCTCGGAAAACGGTAAGCATATAGTGCTTTCTGCCGACAGGGCTCCTAGCGATTTTACCGGACTTGATGAGCGTATCAAGTCACGTCTGGGCTGGGGTTTAGTGGCCGATATTAAAAAGCCTGATGCTGCGATGCGCCTTGAGATATTAAGAGTTAAAGCAGCAGCGATGGATGCTGAGATAAGCCAGAGCGTGCTTGAGTTTTTAGCTGATAATATAAGCAGCACCGTGCGTGACCTTGAAGGCGGCTTAATAAAGGTTGTGGCGCAATCTCGCCTGACTGATACCGATATTACTACTGATTTTGCAGCACAATGCCTGAAGGATCTGCTGCGCAGCGTGAGGAAAGAGCTGACAATAGAAGAGATAAAGCGCACAGTTTGCGACCAGTTTGAGATACGCATGGCCGATATGGATTCTGCCCGCCGTAACCGTAACATAGCGCGCCCGCGCCAGCTGGCGATGTATCTGGCCAAGAACCTTACCACCAAGAGCCTGCCTGAGATAGGCCGCAGCTTTGGTGATAAGAACCATACTACTGTTATCCATGCGGTAAAGACCATAGAGAAGCTTATTGCTGCCGAGCCGGATATGGATAGTAAAGTAGCCCAACTCACCAGAATGCTTGCGGGCTAGACTTTTTCCCTTATGCTTCCCGTATGGCGGAAGAAAAACAGCATTATCACGGACATAGGAAGCGCATAAAAGAACGCTTTTTGAATTCTGCACGTGTGGGTAAGGCAGATGCTATGCCCGATTATGAAGTGCTGGAAATGTTGTTGTTCTCAGCCTATCCGAGGCAGGATACCAAACCGATCGCGAAAGAGCTTATTGTAAGATTCGGCAGCCTTGCAGGGGTGTTCGCCGCAGATATAGAGCAGCTTCGCAAGGAAGGCGGTTTAAGCGATAATGTTATATTTGCGATAAAGGTTGTGAATGAATCTGCGCTGAGAATGCTGAAGGCCGGCGCACAGGAAAAGACAGTTATCCAAAGCTGGAAGGCGCTGCTGGATTACTGCCAGGCGGCAATGGGCAGCATAAAGCGCGAGCAGTTTCGTATAATGTTTTTGGATAAGAAGAATAAGCTGATAGCTGACGAGGTGCAGCAGCATGGCACGGTTGACCAGACCCCGGTTTATCCGCGTGAGGTGGTTAAGCGTGCGCTTGATTTGCATGCCAGCGCGGTGATACTGGTACATAACCACCCGAGTGGCGATGCCACCCCTTCTAAAAGCGATATTGAGCTGACCGAGCAGATAGAGGCGGGATTGACAGCTGTTGATATAAAGCTGCACGACCATTTGATAATAGCAGGTGATAAGCATTTCAGCTTTGCGGGGAACGGACTACTTTAGACGGTGAAGCCGCCGCTGGAGGAGCTGTCATCCTGCTTCTTTTTCATGACATATTGAAGTTTACGCAGGGCGGCTTCCTGAAGTTCGTGCTTGGAGAGAGTTGAGGGCAGAATGGAAACGGCCTCGATGCCGGTTGCTTCATCTACCGCGCAGACCTTTACATATTCACCCAGCCTTATGAATTCTATTATCGGCATTACAGATCCTCCAGACTCCAGCGCGCACGCGGGGTGAAGCCGAGGCTATCACCTTTGCTGCCTTTAGCAAGCTGTTCAGCGCCTGCCCATGCTATCATGGCGGCGTTATCTGTGCAGAGCTTGAGCGGCGGTGCATAGAATTCAAAACCGCGCTCATAGAGGAAGTTCTTTATCGCGCCGCCGATATATTTATTGGCAGCCACACCGCCCGATATTACAAAACGTTTTTGCTGGTGGCGGCTTAGGTAAGTTTCTACCGCGTAGCCGAGCTTTTGCAGAATGACCCTTGTGCAGGTATCCTGAAAGCTGGCGCAGATATCTTTTTTATCCTGTTCGGTTATGTTTTGGCCGAGCGCAGTAACTTCCTTCAGCACCGCGGTTTTAAGGCCGGAGAAAGAGAAGTCGCAATTCTTTTGATTGGCAAGCGGCATCGGGAATTTGAAACGGGTTTTATCACCGCCTGCTGCAAGCTTTTCTACCGCTGGCCCGCCCGGATAACCGAGGCCGAGCATCTTTGCGGTTTTATCGAAGGCTTCGCCCAGAGCATCATCTAGCGTGCGGCCGATTATATTATATTCACCCGCTGCGGAGCAAATGATGAACTGGCAATGGCCGCCCGATACAAGCAGAAGCAGATACGGGAATTCTACGTTATCTGTAAGACGGCAGGTTAGCGCGTGGCCTTCTAAGTGGTTGACGCAGAGCAGCGGTTTATTTGCCGCCGCCGCTAAGCCTTTTGCAAACATAAGGCCGACTATTACACCGCCGATAAGACCGGGGCCTGCGGTTACTGCTATGGCATCCATATCGGAAAGCTTTTTGCCGGATTGTTGCAGCGCGGCTTTGACCACCTGCTCGATGTTGCCGGCATGGGCGCGCGAGGCGATTTCCGGCACAACGCCGCCATAAGCCTGATGCTCTTGCTGCGAATGTATGACATTGGAGAGAATGGTTTTACCATCCAGCACCGCTGCCGCTGTTTCATCACAGCTTGTTTCTATGCCCAGTATTTTTGCCATTAGGGTAATTTATCTTTTGTAATCAGTCTTATATAAGACTAAATTCACTATATGCCATACCATTTTGATAAATATGATTCGCAACACCGCGCGGAAGACCTGTTCAACATAGTAAAAGATGTTGAAAAATATCCGGAATTCATTCCCTGGGTGCAGGCGGCAAGGATACTGGAAGACCATGGCAGCTTTTTCCTGGCAGAGCTTATTGTGAACTTTAAAGGGCTGACTCAGAGATATACTTCCCGCGTGGAGCTGTTCTACCCGAATGATGAAACACCGAACTGGCGCGTTGATGTGAATCTAGTAAAAGGTCCGTTCAGGAACTTAAGGACACATTGGGCATTCGAGCCGAAAGATGCGGGCACGCAGATAGTGTTCGAGCTGGATTTCAGGTTTGAATCGGCGCTGCTGGAAAAAATGATAGG
>JAMHZE010000026.1:0-8318 GCA_035909535.1 Rickettsiales bacterium
GCCAAAATCTATAGTGCCGGAAACAAGGTTTTCGCCCCAGTATGAAATAAGATGGTTGAAATCATCACCGAAATTTACATCACCAGCTATTTCAGCTTCGCCAAAAAGGTATATAACATCTTCTCCCCCACCAAGATTCATAGTGCCATCATAGACAACATTTTCCATCTCGAAGTTCTGTTTAAAATCACCTATATCGGTTATATTAACATTGATCAGAGATTGAGGATCTGCGCTGCCGTCATTGCCAAAATAGATATCTATATCACCGCCGTCTAAGTTAATAACTCCACCGCTGTAATGGTTTTGTATCTCAAACTCTCCTGCGTTATCTATGGTAAGAGATGTAAGGCCGGATACAACGCCTAAAAAATCAAGATCTGTATCAGCGGCAACTATATTAAGGGCGCTGCCTGCCGCTACAGTCACTGCATTCTGAAATGTGATATTATATTCATCGCCCCCGCCATTATTTATGGCAAGGTTAAGGGTGCTGTTATTATTCACCAGTAAAGATGGATCCGCTGAACCATTTGTGCCAATATCAACGTGAGAAGGGGTGTTAAACTCTAGAGTGGCATTAGTTGTGCCGCCAGAAGTTTCAAGAAAGCCATCAGCGCCATCAAGATGAGTATCATATATAGAGCCATCGCTGATCTCAATCGGGGCAGCGTAAGCCGCAGAGTTAAAGCTTAAGGCTGCCACCAGAGCAGTAGTTGAAAGCAGGCCGATTTTTTTGAACATAGTATTTTTTGTTTTAAGCATAACTCACCTTATTTATGGATATTTTATATGCGAAGAGGTTATATGAGAGTTTTTTACTTTGCAAAAACTAAATATAACTGGTAGCCCAAGTAACGTAATGGAAAGCAATATAAACCCACACAGCGTTAAAAAAGCCACAATATTGATGGGCCTGCCAGATAGCCGTGCCGTAAAGGTAAGCGGCTTTGATACAAAAGGAGAGCTTGTTTACAGCTGGTCCGGCAATTCTGACTTCAATAACTACATAAAAATACCTGATCTTGAAAAAAAGTTCATTTCTATACTTTGGCATGCAGAACCTGCTCGGGACATTCAAAAGCCGGATGTTATTATAAGCTGCCTGAATGATGCAGATATCTGTACCAAATCTTTAACCAAGGCTGTAGAAATTACAAAGCTGATAAAAGAACGCTGGCCGGATGTTAAAATATTTAACGACCCGGCAAATATAGCAAGAACCACCAGAGATAAAATATACGAGCAGTTTAAACATCTGCAGGGGCTTTATATACCTAAAACCATAAGGATAAAACCTACTTGTGCTGATGAAGTGTTGGCTTTAGCGGAAGAGAATGAAATAAATTTTCCGTTTTTGATACGCGGATGCGGTTCGCATGGAAGCAGCGGATTGCAGATAATACGCGATAAGAATGACAGGGACAGGCTGGAAAAATACGCCTATGATGGCCGCCAGTTATATGTAACCGAATTCGTGAACAACAAAAACCCTGAAGGTTTTTATAACAAGGCACGAATAGTTATTGTTGGCGGCAAAATGCATGCCCGCCATTTTATGACATCACCTCAGTGGCTGGTTTATGCAGACATTCACTATCATTATATGGCAGATAATGAGTCAGCGAAGAAGATAGAGGAAAACTTTATAAATAACTACCGTAGTATAATCAGCCCTGAAGCACTTGCTTCGCTGGAGAAAATAAATACAGATCTTGGTTTGGACTATCTGGGCTTTGATGTTGCACCAATGCCAGATGGAAGGCTGCTGGTGTTTGAAATAAACGTGGCACAGAACGCCCTATTGAATATAGATTACGATAAGTTTCCTTACATGAAAGAGAACAGAACCCGTATAGTACAAAGTCTGAATGATACTGTAGAAAGAATGCTACAACGCGCATAGCTAAGCACTTTTTTCAGGCCAGTAGTAACTATCCGGCAGACTTCTTTCACCAAATATAGCACGCCCGATACGCACACAATTACTTCCTTCTTCTACGGCTATTTTGTGGTCATTTGTCATCCCCATTGATAGAATTTTCATATCAACGCCGCTGATATTGATTTTTTTAATTTTATCAAAAGTATCTTTCAGCAGCTTAAAGCAGCGCCTTGTTTCTACCTCATCACCACCAAGCGTGCCTATCGTCATCAAACCTTTCACGCACAAATTAGGTAGCAACGATATATAACGCAATAGTTCTTCAGTTTCTTCAGGCCGGCAGCCATATTTACTTTCTTCGCTTGATGTATTCACCTGTACCAGCACATCCATTTGCCTTTGCTGTTTTTCCAGTTGAGTGTTCAGCTTTTCTGCAAGGCTTTGTTTGTCTATGGAATGAATCATTACCAGCCCGCTAACCTGCAACAGTTGCTTTATTTTGTTAGATTGCAAATGCCCGACAAAATGCCATTTTATATCGGCAAGATTTTTCAGCTGTTCAGATTTCTGGAAAATCTCCTGCACTTTATTCTCGCCAAAATGATGCTGCCCTTGCTTGTAAATATTCATCACATGTTCATGGCCAAATGTTTTGCTGATAGCCACCAGCATCACGTCCACCGGAATCTGGTTACGAATATTTTTATAAGAACTATCGTTCATCCTTTTCTCTTATCAATGCCATTATCTCTGCCCCAAGAATAAGATCAGGCGTGTGACCGAACTGCTTTTTGCGTAAAATACCATTTCTATCTATTAGTATTGTGGTTGGTGTTCCCTGCAAACCGTAATCCATCATCGTACGTGGAACAGGGCTGTCTTCAGAAGGCATATCTATACCAATAGGAAATGTGATACGGTATTCATGCAAAAACGCTTTCAGACTTTCTTCCTTCATCGCCTCATGATGCTCGAACACAGTGTGTAGCCCAAGCACTGCAACCTCGTCGGCAGAAAATGTTTCAAAAACCTGTTTCGTTTGCGGCAGACCTTTTTCTACACAGCCAGGGCAAAGCATTTGAAAGCAGCATATAACCACAACCTTACCGCGCAGATGTTCTAATAATACAGGCTCTGTGCTGTTAAGCCACTTACTCACCTGCAATTCCCGCGCTTTATATTCAGATGCTTTTGTCATAATTTTATCTTAAACAGCTCTCTGTTCGCCACGGCATCATCTAAAGTGTGCTGGTTCATGGTTTTAATAAATACCTTGTTTGCATCCGCCAGATAATGCTTCAGGCGGCACTGGCTTACAACCTTGCAGGTATTTGTCTTCATATCAAAACACTCAACTAAGTCCATATTCGGCTCCAGCTTCTGTATAAGGTCTCCCAGTTTCAGAGTAGAGCTTTTTTTCGCCAGTTTTATGCCGCCGCCCTTGCCTTTGGTGCTGGTGATATATCCAAGCTGCGCCAACCTGTGCACCACCTTAACCAGATGGTTGCGCGATATACCATAATGTTCTGATATCTCACGCACACTGCATATTTTATCAGGATTAGCGGCCAGATACATAAGGCTTCGCAAGCCATAATCTGTAAAAACGGTTAGTTGCATAATATGTATTGCATATACCAATTAAATGCTATAAGCATAATATGTATTTATTATACATATTATAAAGAGGATATATGCTAAACCCGAAAACCATTGCTATAGTTAAGTCTACAGCCCCTGTACTTGCCGAACATGGCGAAACTCTTACCCGCCATTTTTACAAGCGTATGTTCAAGCATAATCCCGAGGTCGCTCCATTCTTCAACCCCGCACATCAGTCTGCCGGCAACCAGCAGCGCGCCCTTGCCGGTGCTATTGCATCCTATGCCGCCAATATAGATAATCTTGAGGTTCTTGGCGGCGCGGTAGAGCTTATCGCGCAAAAACACGCCTCCCTGATGATAAAGCCAGAACATTATCCTATCGTGGGCGAGAACCTGCTTGCCTCAATAAAAGAGGTTCTGGGCGCTGCCGCCACAGATGATGTTATAAACGCATGGGCAGAAGCTTACGGCTTCCTCGCAGATATACTTATAGGCCGTGAAAAGCAGATATATGAAGAGAATGCCAAAAAGCCCGGCGGCTGGGAAGGCTTCAAAAACCTTCGCATAATCCGTAAAGAAAAAGAGAGCAGCAATATAACCTCTTTCTATCTTGTTGCAGAAGATGGCGCACCAGTACCTCAATTCAAGCCGGGGCAATATATTACCGTGCGTATGCCGCTGCCAAACGGCTCTACCACAATGCGCAATTACAGCCTTTCTGATAAATCAGGACAGTCGTATTTCCGCATAAGCGTGAAACGCGAAGTTCCGCCGCTAGCGAATACACCATCTGGTTATGTTTCCAACCGCCTGCATGATTCCCTGGAAGTTGGTGATACTTTAGAGGTTGCACCTCCATGCGGAGAATTCTTCCTCGATGTAAGTGAGCAGCACGCCCGTCCGCTGGTATTACTTGCAGCCGGTGTCGGTATCACCCCAATAATGAGCATCCTGCTTTCTGCGCTGGAAGCAATGCCACAGCGCCAGATAATTCTAGTACATGCAGTACTTAATCCAGAGGTTCAGGCATTCACCGATAAAATAGGTGAGCTTGCAGCCGCCAATAAAAACCTAAAAACTTATTACCGCTATAGCGAGGCAGTTAAAGGTGCGGGCAACAAAAGTATGGGCTTTGTAACGGCAGAGTATCTGGAGAATATATTGCCTGGCCGTGATGCAGATTATTATTTCTGCGGACCAAAGCCATTCATGGTATCACTTTATCACGATCTGATGAAATGGGGCATTCCGGCTTCACAGGTGCATTTCGAGTTCTTTGGCCCAAGGCAAGAGCTGGTGGCAGCCTGATTAATTACAGGCGTATTATTACAAGAGAGATTCCGGCGGATACCATTTTTTTAGCTTTCGCCACTGCTCATCTGTATACGGTTTTCCGCCTTTCCACAGCTCTTCAAAAATAGCGCGCTGCGCATCTGCCATTGTTTGCGAGCGGACCAATATAACCATGCCTTTTACCCATAATATCTGCGATACATACGGGCCAAACACCTGCCAGCTTACTTTGCCGAACAGCGTATCATCATGGTAGCGGTAAACCCTCTGCAGATTGGTAATAAAATCCTGACTTTTAGGGACTAATATCCGCTCTTTGAAGTTCACCTTATCGCGATGATCAAAATAATGGTGGTTAGATGTACTGCCATGCACCATCCACATTTTCTCATCACATGAAAACTGCACTATCTCATCATCCGAACCATTCATTTGGGAGATAATTACTTCATCATATCTTTTAAGCCAGTCTGGCCCTTCAATAGTCTGGATGTTGAGTTCTACCTGCCTTAGCTGCACACCTATATTATCGATGAATTCAACGCCACCTTTGGTCAAGGCAATTTCTAAAGCTTCCAGCGTTACTTTACGGGGTGAGGAAAGACTGCGTTCAATATTATTAACTGCAGGTAATGACAGATTAGCGGCCTTGGCGAGGTCACTTTGAGTCCAGCCTAATAATGCCCGCGCCGCTTTGATTTGAGTTACTACTATCATCTAATGCAAGATAATCCAATGGTTTATCTTGTCCAGAAGAATCGGATTTAAGAAAGAGCCCGGCCTTTTAAAGCCGAGCTCCAAGGTACTTGATTAGAACGGCAGACGAAGCTTGATAGAAGCTGTTTGCGCCTCAAATTCACCACGGTCTTCACGGTCATAACGAATGGTTATATCATAGCTGTCATCAGCATGATATGTAAGCCCAGCACCTGTGCTGACAACCCATGGAGAAGGTTTCAGGCCATTAGTAACGAATGCACCGCCGCCGCCAACATAGCTTGCAGTTACAGAGTTACGGTCATTCAGAACATCATAACCTACATCTGCATTCACACTGAAGGTGAATTTATCGGTTATATCCTGATTGAGCTTAGCACCAACGGAAGGCAGAAGCTGGTCGGTTGTTTGCGATTTAACCCTTAGGTTAAGTGCACCGGCATCTGACTCAGTATAGCTATTGTTGGATACAACGCTGTAATCGATCCTTGCAGATGGGGTGAACGTTGTACCTTCTGCCAGATCAAGAACATGGCCGATACCAGCACCAACATGCGCGCTTACGCTGCTGAAATCACCTTTAGCAACACGATCAAGACCGCCAAAGTTAATTACACGAGTGCTGTTGTTATCGTTGTAACCGAGATCAGCCTGAAGGTTAACCTCTGTTTTAGAATCTACAACATAGCTGCCGTAAGTTGTTATTTGATACGTATCAACATCCAGCTTATTGCGGTTATTATTGCTTTGCATATCTGTATTAGCATAAGCAAGTGCTACACCAAGCCTCCAGTTATCAGAAGTAGCTTTATCAGCACCTGCAATAATACCGTATGAATCAGCATCGAAACCTACTACGCCTTTATCTGTACCTTGGCTGGACCATGTACCGAAAGGCTTAAGCCAGAAGTTCTTGCCGACGATGAAGTCTTCACCGGAAGAAAGCCCCTGATTCTGCTCCTGACGAGCCTGAATTATCTGGCTGGTTGTACCCATTACATGCATGATAGCCGTAGTAGTACCACCTGTAAGAACCGGAAGGGTTTGGCTTGCAGCATCAGAAACCTGTGCCGCTGTAGTTAATGCGCCAAATGCGTTGATAACATTATCAACATCACCACCAGGGTTGCTTGCTATAAGGTTATCAAGCACAATAGCCGCGCCTGCAGCAGGGCTGTTGCTAAGCTGTGTAACCGCTGATTCAACAGTTTGCGTTGCATCAGTTTCAACAACAAGATCTATGTTGTTAGGGCCATCAAGCACTGCACTGAAGTTGAACAGGTAGCTGTTATCATCAACCACGAATGTTGTTGGGTCTGCAACTAACAGGCCTGTAACGGTAACCACATCTTCAAGGGTTCCGCCTGCAAAGTTAGAGCCGTTCACTACATCTACATAAACGCCTGTACCATCTACAAACACAGCATCGCCATCTACAGCAAGCTGGCCATAATCTGTAGTAGAAGATGCCTGTAGTCTTAATTCGCCATCTGCGGTTTGGTAATAATTACCTACAACATTAGTAGTATGGCCATTAAGTATGCTAAGCCTACCATCGTTGAGGAAGTCCAAAGCCTCAAACACTATGCCATCAGCCAGTGCAGTGAAGGTTTTGCCATTGGATATATTAATTTCAGCCAGTGTGCCGTCATCAACACCGTAATCAGATGCCGTAGCAAAATCAGTATTGATATTAACTACACCACCATTACCGCCAATAGTGCCGGCTGCAACAGTTCCATCTCCAAGAGTAAGGATTGTATCCTCAATCATGATAGCGCCGATAAGTTCCCCGTAGTTAACAAATACAAGAGGAGAAGCGTTAGGAGATACGATTCTTACTGCATAATTATCACCCTGTATCACAGCACCTAAATTATTAGTTATGCCATTGGTTACCTCAGAAGAATCAACATTTATACCTATCTCATTTGAGCTGATATTGCCGTTGTTAGTAATGCTTGCAACAACAGCACCATCTTCAATATTGATACCTTTATAGTTACCAAATATAGATGCATCTGTATCGTTCAGGATATCACCTGCGGTTGAGGCATTGGCAATTTTTATACCGTCCTGGTCATGGCCTTCTATCACAGCATTAGCGCTGTTAGTAATGTTACCTACAGTACTGCCTTCTACAACAACGATACCAAAGCCTGATTCACCTATCATTTGATAGTTGTTGGTTATGTTGCCAACCGTAGAGCCATCGCCTATACCAACCGCATCAAGCGCTGCGCGAACAATGCCGTTATTTGTGATGTTACCGACGGTAGAACCCCAGTCTCCATCATAACCTATGGAAATAGCGTGACCATCTGTCGCGTAAAGCCCCTGGCTCACAACAGCATCAGGATCACTTGTACCAATAACTATATCGCCATCTACATCAGACTCATCAATAACTATACCATGATAGCCTATAGTTGTGCTGCCATTACCAAGAATAATATCGTTAACGATATAAGCTTCATTAGTGATGGATATACCGGCATCATCATTTCCGGTAGATCTGATGAAGTTATTATTAATTATGCTGCCATCTACCTGAGAATCGTTAACGTAGATACCTCTATCGCCTGCTGTAATAGAACCGGAATTCTCGATATCTCCGAAAACCCTAGAGCCACTGGTAACCCTGATACCATCATCGCTTGTAGTAATAGTACCTTCGTTTGTTACATTCTCAACTTCTGCACCGCTAAGGCTTATAGCTGAGTCGCCGGTGCTATTTATAATACCTGCATTGAGTATATCATAAGTAACTGTAGAATTTCTTACCCTGATACCAAATTCACCGGATATTATAGTGCCTC
>JAMHZE010000027.1:0-1085 GCA_035909535.1 Rickettsiales bacterium
GTAAAATGGGCTGGTATATGTCCGGAATAGTTTCGCATAGTGAAGAACACTGTGTCTGGATGCACCTACAAAACTCAGGCCTTTATATATTGCAGGGGATCAAAATGGGCGAGGTGGATGGCGGTTCTCCTGTGCGCGATATAGATTTCTTATCAGATTCTTACATAGATGCAAAATGGCCGTATGGTCCTTCCGGAGCAATATATATGAATGTAACAGGAGGACTTCCTAACCTGTTCGGGGGAAAGAATGTACTTACCATATCAAAATATACTTCCGGAGATAAAACCTTTTCTTCGCCGCAATATATGTATGAAATAGATTCCAAGATGGATAATGGTCTGCCTGGTTCAGGTTCGGTAAGGGCTTATGCTACCAATCCGGAGCCGGCAAGCTGCTTTACCGATAATGATCAGGAGGCGCCTACATCAACTTCCCAGTATCACATAGATATAGCTGAATCGGGGGCAAACAAAGGTTGCCAGTTAAGATATATTTTTAACTGATTTATTATTCCTTCGAAGGGTCGAAATACAGCTCGGAAATATAACGGCGGCCTTTTTCACCGCGTTTAAGCTGAACAACAATCTCAACTACCTGCATCACGTAGTTCTTTATCTCGGCACGCGTCATACCCATGCCGGCCTGCATCACCATCAGGCAAAGCTGCTCAATGGCAAGGCGAGGGTTATCTGCGTGCAATGTAGCAATAGAACCCGGGTGACCGGTATTCACGGCACGAATATAACTGAATGCTTCAGCGCCGCGCAACTCACCCACAATTATACGGCTAGGTGCAAGACGCAGGCAGGCTTCAATCAGGTCCTGTGTAGAAACTTTGGCAAGACCTTGCCCACCCTTAGATGCCAGCAGGTGCAGCCTGTTCGGCTGTTCCAGCTTTATCTCGCGCGCATCTTCAATGGTAATAAGCCTTTCATCATGCGGTATCTCTTTATACATGGCGCTGGCAAAGGTTGTTTTACCGGTTGATGTACCACCGCTTATTATAATGTTCTTCTTGGCTTTTACCGCCAGTTTAAGAAAATTCTTTATATCTCTTTTTTCATAAAGTTCACGCAGCTCTT
>JAMHZE010000028.1:0-45345 GCA_035909535.1 Rickettsiales bacterium
TCATTGTTCGAGGCCACGCTTACAATGCCTGGCATTGCTGGTATGGTACTAACAATGGGTATGGCGGTAGATGCTAACGTTCTTATCTTTGAACGCATCAAGGAAGAACTGCGCATCGGCAAGTCACCAATGGCGGCTATAGATGCAGGCTTCACCCGTGCATTCACCACCATTTTAGATGCCAACCTTACAACGGTAGTAGTTGCATTCCTGCTGTTCATATATGGTTCTGGGCCGGTAAAAGGCTTTGCGGTTACACTTACAGTTGGTATACTAACATCTATGTTCTCAGCCATAACGCTTACCAAGTTCATGATAATCCTGTGGCTGAAGAAAAATAAACCAAAGGTGCTGAAGCTGTAATGCCGGGCGTTGTAGAATTCGCGTTAGAACTTATTTCCAGAAAGAGTATTTCCGGTGAGCCGGATTCCGGTGCGATAGAGCTTGTAAGCAACACGCTTGCCGCTGCGGGGTTTGAATGTGCTATCCAGCATTTTGAAGGCGATGGCTCTTATAATGTTGGCAATCTTTATGCGCAATATGGCCGAACGAGCCGCAACCTTTGCTTTGCAGGTCATACAGATGTCGTCCCTCCGGGTGATGAATCTTCATGGAAAGTTCCGCCATTCCAGCCCCAAATAGTAGATGGTATCCTTATCGGCCGCGGCGCGGTAGATATGAAAGGCTCCATAGCAGCGTGGGTTTCTGCGGTAACAGAATTCCTTGAGGAAAATAAGAATTTTGCTGAAACACTTTCACTTCTTATTACAGGGGATGAAGAAGCAGATTCCGTCAACGGCACGGTTAAAATGCTTAAATTCATCAGCGATAAAGGTATAAAGCTGGATTCCTGCATAGTGGGAGAGCCAAGCAATACCGCTGTTCTGGGCGATATGATGAAAATAGGCCGTCGCGGCAGTATCAGCTTTACGCTCACCGTTACAGGTATACAAGGCCACATCGCCTATCCGGAAAAGGTAAAGAATCCTAACAGCATAATCATCAATATCCTGCACGAGTTAATTTCCAAAAGGCTCGATAAAGGCAATAAATATTTTGATGCCTCCAATCTCGAAGTCACCTCTATAGATGTCGGCAACCCAACGGCAAACCTTGTGCCACAAAAGGCTACTGCGCGTTTTAATATACGCTTCAACAATCTTCATTCTACAAAATCACTGCGCAAACATGTAAGTGCGGTATGTAATAAATACTCCAACACTTACGATCTCGAAGTGCGCAAAGGCGAGTGCGAATCCTTCTTAAGTCGTGCCGGCCGTCTTGCCGATATAGTGGAAGAATGCGCGCATCAAATTACAGGCCGTAAGCCTGTTCGCAGCACAACAGGGGGCACTTCAGATGCCCGCTTTATCAAAGATTACGCCGAGGTTGTAGAGTTCGGTCTGGTAAATACCACCGCCCATAAAATAGATGAACATGTTTCCACTGAAGATCTGGTGAACCTAAAGAACATCTACAAAAAGATAATTGAAAACTACTTTGCATAGCGAGGTCTTATGTCTGGCGTCTATCTCGGAAAAGGTGAAGCCCCTCAAAACATTCTGCTTAAATACGGCAACCGCCACGGCCTTATAGCCGGCGCAACCGGTACAGGTAAAACCGTCACGTTGCAAGATATCGCAGAAGGTTTTTCCAAAAGCGGTGTCCCTGTTTTCATCTCTGATATCAAGGGTGATCTCTCTGGCCTTGCCGCAGCAGGACAGGGAAAGGAAGTGTTTTTAAAACGTGCTGCCGAGATAGGCTTTGAATATAAGCCGGAAGCTTTTCCGGTAATTTTCTGGGATATCTTCGGCGCCAAAGGCCATCCTATACGCACCACAATTTCTGAAATGGGGCCAATGCTTCTCGCCCGCCTCATGGATCTCAACGACACTCAGGAAGGTGTTCTCAACATAGCTTTCGCTGTGGCAGATAAGCAGGGACTTCTGCTGCTGGATATGGATGATCTCCGCTCAATGCTCAAATATCTTTCTGAGAACGCGAAAGAAATAGGAGCCGAATACGGCAATGTTGCACCTGCAACCGTAGCCGCAATCCAGCGCGAACTTCTGGTGTTAGAACAACAGGGCGCGCGTAAACTTTTCGGTGAACCTGCCCTGCAACTGGCCGATCTTCTCCGCACCTCTCTGGATGGCCGCGGCAATATCAACATACTTTCTGCAGAAGCTTTGATGCAGAAACCTGCGCTTTATTCCACCTTCATGCTCTGGCTGCTGGCAGAACTCTTCGAGAACATGCCGGAAGTAGGCGACATGGAAAAGCCCCGTCTGGTATTCTTCTTCGATGAAGCGCATCTGTTATTCTCAGAAGCGCCAAAAATTCTGGTAGAAAAAGTAGAACAGCTCGTAAAGCTTATTCGCTCCAAAGGCGTTGGCGTTTACTTCATCACGCAAAACCCGCAGGATATCCCTAACGGTGTTCTTGCACAGCTTGGCAACCGCGTGCAGCATGCTTTACGCGCCTTCACCCCGCAGGAAACAAAAGCGGTAAAGGCCGCCGCGCAATCTTTCCGCGAGAACCCTAATTTCAAAACAGAAGAAGTCATAACAAACCTAGCAGTAGGTGAAGCTCTGGTTTCCACGCTTGATGAAAAAGGTATCCCAACAATAGTAGAGCGCACTCTTATCCGTCCGCCGCTTTCATTTGTTGGCCCTATTGATGATGCCACCCGTGCAACAGTAATACAAAAATCACCTGTTAACGGTCTGTACGAGCGCGAAATGAACCGCGAATCCGCACACGAGATGCTGCTCAAACGTGCCGAGCAGGCTCAGGCGCAGCAGCCTAAAGCACAGCCTAAAAAAGCCGCATCGGGCAGAAGAAGCGATACCGTAATACAGGCCACAACAAAATCGGTTGCGCGCTCGGTCGGCAACACTCTTGGTCGCGAGATAGTCAGGGGCATCTTAAAAAGTATATTGCGCTAGTGTTTACTTGCCTAATTTATCGGCAAGGCTGTTAAGCGCTGTAACCGCGTCTTTCACGGCTTTCGCATTGCGCTCTTCTTTAAACTTTCCGTTATCATCAAACGCCGTATGGGCAGAAGTTATAACCAGCTCATTCGGCACTACATGCACGCCAATATTACCCAGCATCATCTTCAGCGGGGTCAGGCCGCGCAACCCGCCGCGCCAGCTTGGGCTTGCCGCACCAACTACAGCAGCCTTGCCGCTGAAGGCTATCATCTCGCCGCCTTTGCCGTCATCTTTTCTGGTTATCCAGTGCAGCGCATTCAGTAGTACAGGCGAAAGCGAGCTGTTATATTCCGGGTTAGCCAAAAAGAAACCATCAGCCGCTGCAAATTCCTGTTTCAGTTTTTTTGCCGCATCAGGAATACCGTTCGCTGCTTCAAGGTCACCGTTATATAGCGGCATATCGTAATCTTTCAGGTCAATGAACTTTGCAACAGCGCCTATTTCTTTTGCGGCTTCACAGGCCAGCTTTGCCAGTTTAGTGTTCAGGGAATCCTTTCTGGTAGAACCGCTGATGAATATAAGTTTGGCCATTTTTTAACTCCGGTATTATTTGATAACAAATCTTTTGCCCCAATCACATATTTGATATAGAAGTAAAAACAATAGATTACAAGTAGGTACAAAATGGCGAATAAAAATTCATCTTCCAAAGGTGGCTCTTCTAACAAAATGTGGGGCGGCCATTTCGATTACGGCCCGTCTGAGATCATGCAGAAGATAAACGCTTCCATAAGCTTCGACCAGAAGCTTTACAAGCAGGATATCCGCGCCTCTATAGCCCATGCGCGCATGCTTGGTAAAACCGCTATCCTCAAAAAAGCCGAGTCTGAAAAGATAATCTCTGGCCTGCAGAAGATAGAGAAAGAGATAGATTCCGGTAAATTCACATTCAGCGAAGCTCTGGAAGATATCCACATGAACGTCGAATCCCGCCTGCGTGAACTCATCGGTGACACAGCCGGCAAGCTGCACACAGCCCGTTCCCGTAATGATCAGGTCGCAACAGATTTCAAACTTTACTGCCGCGATTCCATCGACCTGCTGGTGAAAGAGCTCGAGCAGCTAAAAAAAGCTTTCACTGCAAAAGCTGCTGCTAATAAAAACACCATCATGCCGGGCTTCACGCATTTACAGGTGGCGCAGCCTATCACTTTTGCTCACCACATGAAGGCCTATGTGGAAATGATATCGCGTGATATCTCCCGCCTAAAAGATTGCCGTACCCGCCTTAATGAACTTCCACTTGGCTCTGCCGCGCTTGCAGGCACATCATTCCCGATAGACCGCAAAATGGTAGCGAAGGAACTCGGCTTCCGCGCTCCAACCAAAAACTCGCTCGATTCCGTGTCAGACCGTGATTTCGCGCTCGAGCTTCTCTCTGGTCTAAACATACTTTCCATCCATCTCTCGCGCTTCGCGGAAGAGGTGGTGATATGGTGCTCGCAGCCATTCAGCTTCGTAAAGCTGTCCGATAAATTCACCACCGGCTCGTCCATCATGCCGCAAAAACGCAACCCGGATGCCGCTGAACTCGTCCGCGCAAAAACCGGCACGATACTTGGCAGCCTCACCAATCTTTCGGTGGTAATGAAAGGCCTGCCGCTTGCCTACAGCAAAGATATGCAGGAAGATAAGCAGCCTGTTTTCGCCGCGATAGAGAACATCATTCTCTGCATCCGCGCCGCTACAGGCATGGTGAACGATATGAAGGTTAATAAAGATAACATGCATAACCTTGCACAAAGCGGCTACTCCACCGCAACCGATATCGCAGACTGGCTGGTAAAAAATCTCGGCACACCGTTCCGTGATGCTCACCACATAACAGGCCGCATCGTAAAACTGGCAGAAGCCAAAAACTGCCGCCTCGACCAGCTTTCGCTGAAAGATATCCAGTCGGTAGAAAAGCGTATCACTAAAGATATCTTCAACGTGCTTTCGGTAGAAAACTCGGTAAAAAGCCGCAAGTCACTCGGCGGCACCAGCCCTGAGGCTAAATAAAGCTATATATCAATAGTTTAAACCCCTAAAATTTTCTTCAAATTGTTAACATTTTCTTAACAATTCTGTGATATAATAAGGGCATGGTAAATTTTAGAGAACCAGACGAGAAAGCTATACAAGATGCACTGGAGAAAATGGTGCGTGATGTCGGCGTGCCGCAGGAAGAAGCTTTCCGTGCAAAAATAAGTTCTGCTGTTACGCTGGAAGGTCTAGATCAGGAAGCTTTGAATAATGTCAGCAAAGACCGCGAGCAGCGCGCCAAAGCGCTAGATGAAAAGCTCCCGCAAGATACAGACCCTGACAAAAAACCATCTCCCGGTGAAATACTCCAGCAGGAACTTGAACGTAAAGCAAAGTCACTCGGCGTAGATGTTACTTATCTTGAAAGAACAGCGAAAGAGCAGGGTGTTGATACTCTTGCAGTTAACAGCGAACATGTTAATCAGCAGAAAGAAAAAGATTCTGAAGAGATACGCAAAGCAACCGCAGCAGCAATGAGCCTGGTAGTGGGCACTGGCGCAGCTATTGCCTTCGCTGGCAACCAGCCTCATTCTTCTCTTGGTGCACTTGCTTCACCAAATCCACAAAATGCCCAGCAACACGGGTCAAATGAACCTCAGCTAGGCTAACCAAACCAATGACAGAAAAACCACAGATTCCTGTCGATGACTACTATGACCGTGTCATAAATTTTTCAGAGAAGATAGACTGCAAGCAGCACCCGGATCCTCTTATCCAAGCCATCACTTTAGATATAGCAAAGCATGCAGGCCCTTATGGGGTAAGTAATATATACAGTTGTAATCTTGAAGGCCGTTACGAAGGCTTCAGAGATATGCTAAGTAAAAATATATACATAGATAACAAGCACGATAGTAACCCGCGGGAATATGCCCGCATACTCGGTCATGAGGTCGCTCACTCACATGATTCTCCTCTTATCGGCCGCAAGCTGTATAGCAATGAATATGCAGGTTTGCTGCAAGTTGTTTTGGGTGCGGCTGTAACGCCACTTAATTCAGCATATGGTATAGGTTGTATGACAGGCGGTTTCTTATTGAAGGCCACTTCATCTTTATATACAAGGTTTGTTGAGCATCGCGCAGATTATCTTGCTAATAAATGGACAGGCTATAAACAGCAAAAGCCGGAAGAGGCAAGCGCGCTAGCATACAGAATAACATCAATATTACACGGGTCGCCAACCATAAACGACAGATACCATATCTCAAAACTTTTCCCTAAATCGCAGGAAACTTCGTATGTGGAAAGAATAAAGAGAGAGCTGGTGCAAAACCCAGAACTGCAATCTGCGGCAGAACTTACCCGCTAACCTATCTGGCCTCTGTGCCTCAGCATCTGGTCGGCAAGCACTATAGCCATCATCGCCTCACCAATAGGCACAGCACGGATACCAACACAAGGATCATGCCTGCCTTTGGTAATTATCTCGGCATTCTTGCCTTTAGAGTCTATGGTTTTCATCGGCGTTAAAATAGAACTCGTCGGCTTCACCGCAAAGCGTACAACAATATCCTGCCCGCTGGAAATGCCGCCAAGAATACCGCCCGCGTTATTGCTGAGGAATTTTGCGTTCTTCCCGTTCATGCGAATTTCATCGCCATTATCCTCGCCGCGCAGTTTCGCCGCTTCAAAACCCGCGCCTATCTCTACCGCTTTAACAGCGTTTATGCTCATCATCGCCGCTGCCAGTTCTGCATCTAGCTTGCCGTATATCGGCTCGCCCCAGCCCGCAGGCACGCCTTTTGCAACTATCTCTATCTCCGCCCCAACAGATGAACCCTGTTTACGTATCTTCATCAGATAATCCTCAAACTTCTTCACCGCTTTTTTATCAGGCGTGAAGAACGGATTCTTTCTCGTCTCTTTCCAGTCGATATTCTTCCTGTCTATCTCTATCTCGCCAATGCGCGTCACGCCGCCATATATCTTCACCTTATTGCCAAGAATCTTGCGCGCCACTGCGCCCGCCGCTACGCGCATCGCCGTCTCTCTCGCGCTGCTTCTGCCGCCGCCACGAGGGTCACGTATGCCGTATTTCTCCATATATGTATAATCTGCATGGCCGGGGCGGAGCTTCTGCGCTATATCGCCGTAATCCTTACTGCGCTGATCAGTATTCCATATCATCATGCTTATCGGAGTGCCGGTGGTCTTGCCCTCATAAACGCCGGAAAGTATCTCTACCATATCGGCTTCCTGTCTTTGCGTGGTGAACTTGCTCTGCCCCGGCCTGCGCTCATCTAAAAACGGCTGAATGTCCTTCTCGCTCAAGCCGATAAGAGGCGGAACTCCATCAACCACGCAGCCGATTGCCTTGCCGTGGCTTTCGCCCCATGTGGTAAATCTGAACATTTTCCCGAATGTGTTATGGCTCATTTTTTCAGTTCCTTCTTTAATATTTTCCCGATAGGAGATTTCGGCAGGCTGTCGCGTATCTCAATTTCCTTAGGCACTTCATGCTTCGCCAGATGTTTCTTGCAGTAATCCATCATCTCTTCCTTGCTGCTGCTGCTTCCCGGCTTAAACACAACAAATGCTTTTGCCCTCTGGCCGGAATGTGCATCATCTATTCCAAGTACCGCCGCTTCAAGCACGGCAGGGTGTTTGTACAGCACTTCCTCAACATGGCGCGGATATATTTTAAACCCGCCCGCAATTATCATTTCCTTCAAACGGTCCACAATAAATATGTAGCCGTCCTCATCAACCATTGCCACGTCACCGGTCTTTAACACGCCGTTCTTCAGGCATTCAGCGGTCTCAGCAGGACGCTTGTAATAACCTTTCATCACCTGTGGGCCTTTAATGCACAGCTCGCCGCGCTCACCCACACCTAAATATTTCCCCGGATTTTCCATATCCTCTATCAGTATCTCTGTCGCAGGCAGCGGCATGCCAATAGAACCCGCCTTGTTCACGCCACGCACGGGGTTGGCCGTCACCACAGGGGAAGTCTCTGTCAGCCCGTAACCTTCAATAACCACGCAGCCGGTAATTTCTTCAAACTTCTTCTTCACCTCAACAGGTAAAGGTCCACCGCCGGATATACATGCCTGCAAACTTCCTAGATCATAGTTGCAAATATCTTTATGATTATTCAGCGCGTTATACATTGTCGGCACACCCGGCATATGGGTAGCCTTTTTCTTCTCAATATCTTTCAGCACTTTCAGCGCATCAAAGCGTGGATGCAGCACAAGCTTAGCCGCAGCGGCAATGCCGTAAAGCATGCATGTCGTCATAGCAAAAACGTGGAACAGTGGCAGCACGGTAAGTATAATCGCTTCACCTTCAGGGCAGGTATTCACATACATTCTGCTCTGTATCGTGTTGGTGTAAACATTCGCATGGGTCAGCTCCGCACCTTTAGGCAGGCCGGTAGTACCACCTGTATATTGTATTATTGCGGTGTCGTTCGGGTTTATATCCACATATATACGCAGTGAAGATTTCCTGCCCGTTTCCATGAAATCATGCCAGGTAATAACGCTTAAATTTTCTGCAACCTTTGCGATCTCTTTGCGTTTCACCAGAGGGAATAGCTTATTCTTCGGGAATGGCAGAACCTCAGGCAGGTTGGCAACAATAAGCTTTCTTAACTTACCGCTGGTGCGGAAAGATTTATCCAGAACAGCACGCGCTTTCGGGTAGAGCAGTTTCAGGTCAAGCGTAACAACTATCTCTGCGTCAGAATCGGTGGTCAGTGCCTCGATCTCAGATTCCGAATATAGCGGGCTGCAATTTACAACTATGCCGCCTGCTTTAAGTATCGCAAAATAGCTAATGATGAACTGCGGGCAGTTCGGCAAAAATATGGCAACTTTTGTGCCGTGTTTAACGCCATGTTCAGCAAAAGCACGGGATGCAAACTCAACCTCCTGCACCAGCGCGGCATAGGTCATTTTTTTGCCTTCAAACTCAATGGCATCATGGTCAGGGAACTTCTCAGCCGTATCGTAAAGCAGTGCAAATAGCGGTTTTGGCTCTATTCTGGCGTTCCAGTCTATGCCTTCAGGGTAATTCTTCAGCCAGGGTGTGCCTAACATAGCAATAAATTGTTTAAAAATTAGGAATTTATACTATTACTATCTGTAAATTATTTAAAAACTCAACCTTTGTTATGAGCCGTAAGGTCAAATTAGGCGTAAATATAGACCATGTTGCCACCCTGCGTAATGCACGCGGCGGTACGCATCCTTCTGTGCTCAATGCCGCCCTGCTGGCAGAAGCCTCCGGCGCAGATGGCATAACCGTTCACCTGCGGGAAGATAGGCGCCACATCCGCGATGCAGATGTGTTCGCAATAAAGGAAAAGGTAAAACTGCCGCTTAATTTCGAGATGGCCGCAACAGATGAAATGCTGGCAATAGCCCTGAAGGTAAAACCTAATTCATGCTGCATAGTGCCGGAGCGCCGCGAGGAACTCACCACGGAAGGCGGTCTTGATATGTCTAAGGCGCTCAAGCAGGTATCGGCAATTTCCGCGCATCTTAAAAAAGCCGGAATACTCACCTCGCTGTTCATAGATGCTGATGAGCGCATGGTGAATCTCTCTGCAGAAGCAGGTGCAGATATAGTAGAATTTCATACAGGTAAATACTGCCATGAAGCAGGTGCATCACGCACGGCCGAACTCAAAAAAATATCAGCCGCCTCAGCAGCGGCAGAAAAGCATGGCATAATCTGCCACGCAGGCCATGGCCTAACCTATGAAACCGTTCCGGCAATAGTCGCAATCCCCCAGATAGTGGAACTCAATATCGGTCATTTCATGATGGGCGAGGCGCTGTTCGAAGGTCTTCCATCGGTAATAGGTAAAATGAAACAGGCTATAGCAAAAGGTATATTATGATAACCGGAATCGGCACAGATATAATCACGCTCGAGCGTATTGAATACGCGCTTCAGGCATTCGGCAGCAAATTCGTCAACCGTATTCTCACGGAAAAAGAGCGCAATTATTATATCGAGATGAACAACCCCGATAACAAGGTCGCCTTTCTTGCAAAACGCTTCGCCGCTAAAGAGGCCGTTTCAAAAGCTCTAGGCACAGGTATCGGTGAAGAACTCTCTTTCCACGACATAGAAATCTCTAATAACGATCAAGGCAAGCCATTGGTTTCAGTGGCTAAATTCCCTGGCCTTACCATCCACCTCTCCCTTTCCGATGAAAAAGAAGGTTTAGCTGTTGCATTCGCAGTGGCAGAAAAGGCCTAGCAGGAAAAACTAAAAGTCTGAAACTCGGCCTTTAAGGCTCCAGTCGCCGTGTTCGGTAGTGCCTTCTTTCGGGCCGCCTACTTCTTCAATGCCTTCTAATATCTTCTTCAGCTCGGCATCGTTTTTCGGGTGAGGGGAGTTCTTATTCTCCTCGGCAAGTTTTTTAACTTTGTTGTCTATTGCATTGTTCATCAGCCGCGCAGCACATTAATATTCTTCGCGTAGTTATCCGCGTTGCCGTCATATACAGCGCTGCCAGCAACAATAGTATCTGCGCCTGCATCCAGCACAAAGCCTATGGTCTCGGCATTTATACCGCCATCAACCTCAAGCAGTATATTCTTGCCGCTGGCATCTATCATCGCCCTTAAATTCTTCAGCTTTTCAACAGCATTCGGCATGAATTTCTGCCCGCCAAACCCCGGTTCAACGCTCATCACCAGAATCAGATCCCATTCCGTCAGCGTGTCTTTCAACACCTGTTCAGATGTCCCCGGTTTTATAGAAATCCCCGGTTTTGCCCCTGCATCACGTATCTGCTGTGCAATCGCTTTAAGGTCCTTCACCGCTTCATAGTGAATCGTAATAATGTCAGAACCCGCCTTGGCAAACTCCCCGATATATTTCTCAGGATTCTCTATCATCAAATGCACATCAAAAGGCAGCTTGGTGCATTTGCGTGCATTCTTCACCACTACAGGGCCAATGGTCAGGTTCGGCACAAAATGCCCGTCCATCACATCAACATGTATCATGTCGGCGCCGGCTTTCTCAACCGCAACTATTTCTTCCCCCAGTCGCGAGAAATCCGCAGAGAGTATCGAAGGGCATATGTGTATTTTTCTGGTCATAAAATGTCTGGTTTATCTTCGCAATATAATGCTTTTTCTCTTTTATTAAACTTTAATTTTTATATAAATGGCTATGCAAGATTTCTCCCAAATACTGGAAACGCTTAATAACGAGCAGGCGCACGCCGTAACCACCACCGAAGGACCATTGCTGGTGCTTGCCGGTGCGGGTACGGGTAAAACCCGCGTGCTTACCACGCGCATCGCCTTCATCCTGCAACAGGGTTTGGCCTTTCCAAGCCAGATACTCGCTGTAACCTTCACCAACAAGGCCGCTAGGGAAATGGTCGAGCGTATCGAATCAATGGTCGGTGGTGCTTCTCAGGGTTTATGGATAGGCACGTTCCACTCCATCTGCCTGCGTATGATACGCAAGTATTTTGCCCTTGCCAGTTTGAAGGAAAACTTCGCTATCATCAATCAAGATGACCAGCTTCGCCTGATGAAAGACATCATGAAAGAGCTGAACATAGACGACAAAAAAACCAGCCCGAAAATGATACAAGCCGTCATCAATAAGTGGAAAGATAAAGCACTTCTTCCAGCTGATGTGATAGATGGCGACATCGCAGGCGATGTCTATAACGTATATCAAACCCGCTGCGAGGCACTCAACATCATAGATTTCGGTGACCTGATATTAAAGGCCATCACCATATTAAAGAACAATCCGGATGTTCTGGCAGAATATCACCGCCGCTTTAAATACATATTGGTAGATGAGTATCAGGATACCAACGTTGCGCAATATCTGTGGCTTCGCCTGCTGGCACAGGGCTCGCACAATATCTGCTGCGTGGGTGATGATGACCAGTCCATCTATGGCTGGCGCGGTGCCGAGGTCGGTAACATACTCCGTTTCGATAAAGATTTTAGCGGTGCAAATGTCATCAGGCTGGAAACCAATTACCGCTCCACGCCGGATATCCTCGCAGCGGCAGATTCTATCATCGCCAATAATGAGAACCGTTTAGGTAAAACTTTGCGCGCGCATCACAAAAGCGGCAATAAGGTAAAACTCGTATCGCTGTGGGATGACAGGGTAGAGGCCAATTACATCGCAGATGAAATAGAAGCCCTGCAACAGATAAAAAAACAAAGCCTTGAAGATGTTGCGATACTCGTGCGTGCCGGTTACCAAACCCGCGCCTTCGAGGAATGCTTCATGAAGCGCAGCATACCATACCGCATACTTGGCGGCCTTCGCTTCTACGAGCGCATGGAGATACGCGATGCGATAGCCTATATCCGTTCAGCGGTATCGCCGGAGAATGACCTCGCGCTGGAGCGCATAATAAATCTTCCCAAGCGCGGCCTTGGTGATAAAACGATTGATGACCTCAAGCTTCAGGCACGTGCATCAGGCATTTCGCTAAGCGAGCAGATACGAAATTCTATAGCCACGAAAGCCCTTAAGCCAAAAATTCATGAAACCCTTTCCAAACTTTTCGCAAAGTTTGATGAATGGAATGCCGCCTTTAAAACAGAAGACCATGTTAATGTGGTAGAGCGTATTATCGATGAAAGCGGCTATATGCTTATGTGGCAGGCCGAGAATACGCTGGAGTCGCGCGGGCGTGTAGAAAACCTGAAAGAGCTTCTAACCGCGCTCACACAGTTCGATAGCATCGAGCAATTCCTCGAACATGTCAGCCTTGTTTCAGATGGCGATGATAGGCCGGATGAGGAGATGGTCTCTATCATGACCATTCACGGCGCAAAAGGTCTCGAGTTCGAAAATGTTTTCCTGCCCGGCTGGGAAGAGGGGCTTTTTCCTTCCAAGCAGAGCATGGAAGAATCCGGCCGCAACGGTCTGGAAGAAGAACGCCGCCTTGCCTATGTCGGCATCACCCGCGCTAAAAAAGAACTCACCATTTCATTCGCATCAAGCCGCATGGTATTCGGCAGTATAAACAGCAATCCACCTTCCCGCTTTGTAGATGAGCTTGCGCGCGAGCACGTGGAAGAGGTGAACAGAAAGGGCGTTGGCCCGGGCTATCACGGCGCGCAGAAAAGCCGCTTCGAGAAAGAGCCGGAATCCACCTTCGAGATACCTTCTGCCGAGAACGGTTTCAAAACCGGCAAGAAAAAGATGTTCGAGAACAGCAGTCAGTTCTCAGTAGGTGAAAAGATATTCCATGAAGATTTCGGCTATGGGCGCGTTATCAATATCAACGGTAACAAGCTGCAAATAGTCTTCGAAAAATCGGCAATAAAAACCCTGTCCGAAGACTTCGTCAAAAAAACCGCTTAGATAAAACTAGCTGAAATTCAGAATTACTGGCCGTTCGAGCCGGTGTTGTTTATCTCATCAACCAGAATGTTAGATGAGTAGAAGCTCACAACTTTGCGTGGAGTGATAACAGCTTCTTCTTTTGTTTTTGGGTTACGGCCGATACGTTGCGCTTTCTGGTTCACTGTAAAAGTGCCGAATGAAGAAATCTTCAGGCTGCCAACATTCTCAAGGGCAATGCACATTTCTTCCACCAGAGAATCAACCAGTTCGTTAGATTCTGAAAAAGAGAAGCCGAGAGATTTCTGAACCTGTTCTGCGATATCTGCTCTGGTAAGTGTATTTGTCATTTTGTTTAAGCCCTTTTATTTATAGGTAGGTAAGAGATTATATCTTTTACTTTCTGTTTTAACTTATTGATTTTCATCAAAGCGTCAATACTCTTTTGAATAAACTTCTTAGTTTCTAACAGGTTGTCACTTTTATCACTCAGTGAGTATACCATAGATTTTGTGTAAATAGAACCCAAAGAAATGCGTTTGGTGTAGTAAGATATATCGGTAGATTTATCGCCCAGACTATACCAAACCTCGCTCGAAAAATCATAGATGTTACGTAGGCTGGCGGGCAGGTGGGCAGGGTTTGTGCTGTATGCGGCAAACTTGCGTACAGCCGCTAAATTCCCTAATGTAGAATGGTAGGCGCATATGCGCTGATATATAAGTTCTTCCACCTTCTGGGTGGTGCGTAGCTTCTCAAAACCGTTCTGCTGGGCACTGGCAAAAGCCTGCTCATTGCACAGGGCGACAAATTCGGCGGTAAATTCTTCAATGCCACCCGGGTAAACAACACTTATATATCCGTCTTCCAGTCCGGCCTGTTTCGCGGCATTGGCAAGGGTCTGCTGAGTCCATGGCTCAAACTGTAGCAACTCTATGAAATTACTTAATATTTCTATTTTTTTATCTGTCATTTGAATACCGCTGATGGCCTAACTCCCGTATCCTAGTCAACTAAGCATTGACATTCAAGCCAAAAAGGCTAGAACTAGCCCTCCACTTACAACATATAAAGGAAAGGTAATAGCAGTGGTTCAGATAAGTGTAAGAGACAATAACGTTGATCAGGCTCTGAAGATCCTGAAAAGGAAACTCCAGAAGGAAGGTCTTTTTAAAGAGATCAAACAACGTCGTTTCTACGAGAAACCATCTGAGAAGAAAGTTCGCAAAGCGCAGGAAGCGGTTCGCAGAGCTAAAAAACTTCGCAGAATGAACGACTATTAATAGTTGTTCTATCGAATACTAAAAACCCCGGTAATTGCCGGGGTTTTTTTATGCCTGTTATCTTGTTCTGCCAGCAGGTTCCATTTTTGGTCCTGTATCGGTACCACGTATATTGCCTATTTTATGCATATCGTGGGAAAGTTCATCTAGTGCTTCAGACAGCCTTCCTTTGCTGATATTTTTTTGCAGGTCGAACAGTTTGCGGGAATTCACAAGCATCCTGTTTATATCAAGCGCCGCTCTTTCCTCTGGTTCCAGATCTCTGTACATATCAAATTCTTTTTTCCCGGAAGTTATAAGCGCGGCAGATTTTTCTATTATTGCGGCTGTATGATGGGTCTGCTGAAGAACATTAACTATGTTCTCATGTGTAGTTTTATTTATGCGCTCTGCATAATCCTGAGACCGTATCTTTTTCTTGAATGACTCTATAAGTATTTCAAGGTAGCTGGAGCTTGGAAAGCTCTCTTTGCCGGATATGGTCACTATCTCATTATTATTCAGAAACTGAGGATTATGCTCTTGTGTTGTGCTGTTACGCATCCAACTGTCGGGGTATTTCCCCGGTACTATCTTTTTAGATTTAAATGCAGCCATTGCCATACCCCGTTTTATGGCAGAATATCTAGCAATTCTGGTGGTTTTTTGCAATAGCTTTTTGGCCTAAAAGCCATAAATAAATATGCCCAGTTCTTTTGCGCGGGCAAGGGTCTGTTCTCGCTCTATTATCAGGGAGTCTCCTGCTTTCAGTGCAACGCCTTTATAGCGGAACTCATGTAGTAATTCTATGGTTCTTGGGCCTATTGCCGGCAGGTCTATACGTCTGTCCTGCTTTGGTTTGCGTATCTTAACCAGTATCGCGCCATGTCCATCAAACTGTAGCGGGCCGTAGCGCGTTAGCAGCGCATCTGTTCCATCTATACCTTCAACGCCAAGCGTTACGCGGTTTTGTACTATTATAGATTGTCCTATATCCAGCCTGCCAACTTCTTCAGCAATATACTTACCATATTCAACATCATTCATATTATTCTTGCTTGGGCTAACCTCCCCCATTACGCCTTGCGCCGTAACCATTTCAGGTACTACCTCATCTACGCATAAAACCTCAAAGCCATTCTCTTCCAGAAAGCTAATTATCTCGTCGAACATCTTACCGTCGCCGGCCTCATCAAGTTTTCTCAGGCGATTGAGCAGCTTTAAGCCGGTGCCATCGGGTATCAGAGATGAAAATGAAGGGCGCTTCATACCGCCTGCCAGTACAAGCTGCTTAACATTATTATCGCGGAAGAATCCTATTATCTTGCCAACTGCGGTAACGTTGCCCCAGATAGCATCAACGCCCTCAGCAACATTTTTTTCGGCAATGCCTTTCAGCGCAGCAACATACGGCTTCATACCGTGATCAATCAGGCCGTTAACAATCTGTTTTGGCAGGCTGCCTTGCCCTGCAATTATGCCTATGTTGTTATCAAGTTGCTTCATGTTCTATTTCTTTGGCTGGCAAACACCGCGATCACGAGCTGCCTCAATAAAGCTTATTATCTCTGCCACTTCGGCATTGTTCTGATACTCGGTTTTTGCTTTCTGTATCCTTTCATCCATTTTCCCTTCTTCAGAGAATATATCTTTGAACGCACCGCGCAGAGAATGTATCGCCTCGCGGCTGAAGTTACGGCGCTTTAACCCTACAAGGTTAAGCCCGTTAAGATGTGCGCGCTCACCAAAAGCATTGCCGTAAGGTATCACATCGTTCTCAATTCCGCTCATGCCGCCTATCATGGCATGGTGTCCTATCCTTACAAACTGGTGTATGGCAGAAAGCCCGCCGATAACCACAAAATCACCTACCTGTACGTGTCCCGCCAGCGTAGCGTTATTCGCAAGTATCACGTTATTGCCCACAACACAGTCATGCGCCACGTGAGAGCTCATCATGAACAGGCAGTTATCGCCTATAACGGTTTTACCATTACCTGTTACCGTGCCCGGGTTAATTGTAACATGTTCGCGAATTGTATTATTCTTTCCTATCTCCAGAAAAACTTCTTCACCTTTATATTTCAGGTCCTGAGGCTGCGTGCCTATAGATGCAAATGGGAATATCTGAGTATTATCACCTATCTTGGTGTTGCCGGTAATATGCGCCTGACCGATAATTCTCACGCCGTTGCCAAGTTCTACATTACCGTTGATAACGGTGTAAGGGCCTATCTCAACATTTTCATGTATCTTAACATTGCCTTCAATAACGGCCGTCGGGTGAATTATATGCGTCATATAAACTTATTAAGGTTAGTACTTCAGAAGGTTAAAGTAATACAGAATTATACGCGCTGCAAAAGCCAAAATATGTTACAAAACCTTTCAGGTTATATCATTATCATGGCAGATATAACGGCCTCTGTAACTACCTTGTCGCCCACATAGGCGCAGGTTTTGAACTTGTACAGGTTACGTTTGTTTTGTAGCTTCTCTACTTTCAGATGCAGCGTATCACCAGGGGTAACAGGCTTCCTGAATTTTGCAGATTCTATCGAGGTAAAGTAAACAATCTTGCCTTCGGCTTCCTTCATGGAATTGGCAACAAGTATCGCGCAGGTCTGTGCCATTGCTTCTACTATCAGTACGCCCGGCATAACAGGGTGTCCCGGAAAATGTCCTTCAAAATGGCTGTCACCTTCTTTCAGGTGTTTTATGCCAGTGCATGATACTCCATCAACAATGTCGATAACTTCGTCCACCAGTAGAATGGGTTCTCGGTGAGGTATCAGTTCTTTTATTCTTTCCAGTCCTATCTTACTCATTATCACTACCTTTTTTTGCGGCAAGTTTTTTTAAAGCTACTGCCTGTCTGCGGAAGTCCTGAATCGGCACGGCAGGGAATCCTCCTACTACCGATCCATCGGGAATATCCTTGGTTATGCCTGCGCGTGCAGCTGCCTGCACCCGCGAGCCTACTTTAATATGGCCAACAATGCCTGCCTGAGCGCCTATTACAACATAGTCACCCAGCTCTGTGCTACCGGATATACCGGTTTGCGCAACTATAACACAGTGTTTTCCTATTTTCACGTTATGGCCTATCTGTACCAGATTGTCTATCTTGGTTCCTTCGCCGATAACCGTATCAGGTCCTGCGCCCCTATCTATGGCACAGTTCGCACCTATTTCAACGTCATTACCTATTATCACGCGTCCCAGCTGCATTATTTTCTGGTATCTGCCGTTATGGAATGCGTAACCAAAGCCATCCTGCCCTATGCGCGTGCCGGAATGTATTATAACATCATTCCCGACTATAGAATTAACTATAGTGGTATTCGGGTGAATAACGCAGTTACGTCCTATTTTACAGCCCGGCCCGATATAGGCACCCGGCATTACAACGGTCAGGTCGCCTATAGATGCAGTAGGGTCAACATAGGCAGATTCTGAAACAGAGAAGAATAAGCTATCCTTATGGTAGAATTTCTCCACGATCTTCGCGTATGAATAGTAAGGGTCGGCAGAAATAAGCAGGGCTATACCTTCGGGTGCAGCTGCGGCGTTCTTTTTATCCACTACGCAGGCACTGGCCTTGGTGGTTTTGAACTGGTTCAGATATTTCGGGTTTTGCAGAAACGTGATATGGCCTGCCCCGGCTGTATCCAACGGTGCAACGTCTTCTATCACCAGTTCGGCATGTTTTGGATCCTGCAGTTCGCATTCGCTTATGCTCGCAAGGTAGGAAAGCCTGAAATTACCGTTCTTTTTATAAAAATTAGAGTCAGCCATGATGTTACAATACAACTAAACCAATATTTCGCTCCATAGATATAGTAAAAATCTTCAATATGGTAGCAAAAAACTGTATATATCGGACAGGATATGAAAAAGGCGGTTTTATGGCTCTTATAGCGCGCTTTAGCTTCATTGTTACAGTATGTTTCATGCTGGCTTTTCCTGCATCTGCATCGCAGGGCTCAGAAAAAACCATAACGCTGGTGGCAGATGAGTGGTGCCCGTATAACTGTGCTTCAGATGCTACTTCCCCGGGTTACATGATAGAAATTGCACGTGCCGTGTTCGAGCCTCTGGGCTATCAGGTAGAATATCGTGTTATGTCGTGGGAGCGCGCCATGCAGGAAGCTCGCAAGGGCAAGTATAGCGGCATCATCGGCGCAATGAAAGATGAAGCGCCAGACTTCATCTTTCCGCAGCAGGCTCAGGGTTTAAGCACCGGCATATTATATGTTAAGGCAGATTCCAATTGGCAGTTCACCGGTATTGAATCTCTCGCAGATATCTCTCTCGGTGTAATAGAAGGCTACGCCTATGGCGGCGCATTAGATGAATATATCCGCAAGAACTCTGCCGATACTTCCCGCATACAATCGATCAGCGGAGACACAAGTATGGCTCAGAACTTCGAGAAGCTGGCAATGGGGCGCATAGATGCCTATGTGGAAGATATGAATGTTGCCAATAAATATTTCATGGATAATTCTCTGGAAAGCACTTTCAAGGTTGCAGGTCATGCAGAAAGCCCGGGCGTAGATGACGATATGGTATATATAGGATTCACTCCGGCGCTGGAAAATTCCCGTGAGCTGGCAGAAGCTCTATCTCTTGGTATGGAACATCTGCGCAAAACCGGTAAGCTGGAACAGATACTGAATAAATATAATGTTAAGGATTGGTCGGGTAACTGATGGACAGAAGCGGCGTGACATTATCCGGCAAGGTAACGGTAAAACTGGTATTTTATCTGTTCCTTATATTTACCGTGGTGCTGCTTGGTTCACTGCTGCTTATCAATAAACAGTTCCATAAAGAGGTAGAGAAGAAAGCGCGTTTTATAAGCCGCTATCATGTAGAATCGCTTTCAAAGCCAATGTGGGACCTAGACCACGTTCAGGTGCGCAACATAGTGCAGCACATTGCTGCAGAAGATTTTGTTGTAAAGGCGCTGCTCAAGGATAGTGAAGGCAAGCTGATAGTGCAGGAGGGGCGTATATTACCGCAGAACGTGCAGAGCAAAGGCGGTAAAAAATATATAGATGCTAATGATTTCGAATTCTATTCCGATGATGTCAGCTATTTCTATCGCGGTAAGAGCCGTCCTCTTGGCACGCTCGAAATATATGTAGATAGTTCGCAGGCGCACAACTTCCTGCTTGGGCTTATGCTTAAGATACTTGTTTCCAGCGGTGTGTTACTGTTGCTGCTTATCTTTGTAATTAACCGCACCATACGTAACAGTATGGCGCCGGTGGTATCGCTCAGCCATCAGCTTAGCAGTATGGATGAGAACACGCATCTTGATGTTACTCAGTTCCGCCCGGATGTGAAAGAGGTAGAGGAACTACAGACCGCTCTGGTTAAAATGAAGCGCCATTATGATTCTTACAAGGGCGATCTGGAAGAGCAGGTGCAGAACCGCACGCGTGAGCTCAATGACTATAAAGGCCAGCTGGAAGATATGGTGGAAGAGCAGATAAGCGACATAAAGGCCGCGAAGGAACAGGCAGAGCGTGCCAATAATTCCAAGAGCGAGTTTCTTGCCAATATGAGTCACGAACTTCGCACGCCGATGCATGCTATAATCAGCTATTCGCAGATGGGTATGGAGAAGGTGGAAACTGCAGGTGCTGATAAACTCAGCAAATATTTTGATAATATAAACAAAAGCGGCAGGCGTTTACTTTCCCTGCTGAATGACCTGCTGGATCTTTCCAAGCTGGAAGCCGGTGGTATGATAATAAGCCCGGAACAAGGTAACATCAAAGGTGTAACAGAAGATGTGGCCGCAGAGCTGGATACGCTGCTTAAAGCGCGCGGCCTGAAACTGCATCATGAGGTGGAAACGGAAGATACATCATGCCGCCACGACAGGGTTGGTATAGCGCGCGTGCTTATGAACCTGCTTTCCAACGCAATCAAATTCTCGCCGGATGGTGGCACTATAACACTGCGGTATCGCGATACCTTCCTTCCTTCTGCGCGCGGTAGTGTACCTGCTCTGGAAATATCGGTGGAAGATGAAGGCGTAGGAATACCGGAAGATGAGCTTGAAAAGATCTTCGATAAATTCGTACAGAGCAGTAAAACCAAATCTGGCAGCGGTGGTACTGGCCTCGGCCTTTCCATTTGCCGCGAGATAGTAGTGGCGCACAAAGGCCATATCCGTGCACAGAATAACAGCGATAAAGGCGCAAAATTGATATTTGCCATACCACGCTGATATAATTAATATTAGGTTTAAAACATGAGCGGAAACACAAAAAGAATACTTGTAGTAGATGATGAAGACCTTAACCGGGATATTCTTAATGAATATCTTCAGGATGCAGGATTCACCGTATTCAGCGCATCCAACGGGCTAGAGGCCATCGCGCAGCTAACCGAGAATTCTCCTATAGATGCCATAGTGCTGGATCGCATGATGCCAGTGATGGATGGCATGTCATTCATGGCAACACTTAACGGCCTGGAAAAATACCGCGATATTCCTGTTATAATGCAAACTGCAGCTGGCTCGCCAGAGCAGATAATGGAAGGCATAGCAGCGGGCGTTTTCTATTATCTTACCAAGCCGTATGAAAAGGTAACCCTGCTTACCATACTCAATTCTGCGCTGGAACAACGCACTGGTCGCCGCGTTGCCGCTAATGAACTCAATTCATACCGCAATGCAATGCACTTCATGCAGCAAAGCAGTTTCAGTTTCAAAACCCTCGATGAAGCGCGAGATATAGCAATAACCATAGCCGCAGCTTTCCCTAAGCCGGAAAAAGTTCTGTTCGGCCTTAATGAACTTATGGTGAATGCTATAGAACACGGCAATCTTGGCATTACCTGTGAAGGCAAGAAGAAGCTTCTGGTAGAAAACAACTGGCAGTCGGAAGTTGAGCGCAGGCTGAGAATGCCGGAATATAAAGATAGATTCGCGACCATTACCTTTACTTACAATCCGGAATTTCTGGAGGTAGTGATAACCGATATGGGTGATGGCTTTGACTACGCACAATATATGCAGTTCAACGCATCACGCCTGCTGGACCCTAACGGTCGCGGTATCGCAATGTCTAAAATGTATTCTTTCAGTGAAATAGAATTCCGTGGCAAAGGTAACGAGGTCGCCTGCCGCGTGAAAATATAAACTAGGCGTTCAGAACGCCTTTCTGTTTCAGCATTTCCTGTAACTCACCGCTATCGAACATCTCGCGCATAATGTCGCAGCCGCCAATAAATTCGCCTTTAACGAATATCTGCGGAATGGTCGGCCAGTTATTATATTCTTTTATACCGTTTCTCAGTGCTTCATTCTCAAGCACGTTGTAATCGGCAAAATCCACGCCAAGATGGTTGAATATGCTCGCCACCGCGCCGGAAAATCCGCACATAGGGAACTTCTTCGTGCCTTTCATGAACACTACAACATCGTTCCTTTCAATCGCCTCGCGAATGAATTCGTTTATGTTTCCTTCTCTTTCTGTCTTGCTCATAATTGCTCCTATACAGATGTTTTAATAGATAAAGCGTGTATGTTCAGATGCTTAACGGCATCGCCCACCATGCGGTGCTGTTCAATGCGGCTTTTACCGCTGAATACCGGGCTTTTTATTAGGGCCTCCCAGTGGTCATTATCGCCTGTAAGGCTGTTCAGCTTTACCTCAGAAGCCGGAAAGGCCTCATCCAGAACCTGCTGTAATATTTCTCTTTCTACTGGCATTTTGTGCAGTTTTCAGTTCCCTGTTAGGGGAAATCGGTTTATAAACTACGGGGAAAATAACATAAAACTGTAAACTTAAAACTAAAAACTTTGCGGATAATACTTGCACAACCCAGAGGCTTCTGCGCCGGTGTCGACAGGGCGATAGAGATAGTCGAACGTTCCATAGAAAAATATGGCGCGCCGGTCTATGTCCGCCACGAAATAGTCCACAACAAATATGTGGTGGATGATCTCAAAGCTAAAGGCGCCATATTTGTTAAGGAACTCTCCGAGATACCGGAAGGCGCGGTCACTATTTTCTCTGCACATGGCGTTTCCGAAGCGATAGAGCTGGAGGCAAAATACCGCAACCTGCCGGTGCTAGATGCCACATGCCCGCTGGTAACAAAAGTTCACAATCAGGCCATCCGCAATGAAAAGGAAGGCCGCCAGATAATCCTCATCGGCCATGCCGGCCACCCGGAAGTAGAAGGCACATCAGGCCGTGTTAAAAGCGGCGTATTGCTGGTACAGAACGTTGCAGATGTCGCAACCCTTCAGGTGAAAGATGACAACAATCTTGCCTATGTAACGCAAACCACATTAAGCCTTACGGAAACCAAGTCGATAATAGAAGCCTTAAAAGCGCGCTTCCCTAACATCATCGGCCCCGATACCAAAGATATCTGCTACGCTACGCAAAACAGGCAGGATGCCGTAAGCATGCTCGCACCTCAGGTAGATGTTCTGCTGGTGGTCGGTGCAAAAAACTCTTCCAACTCCAATCGTTTAAAAGATCTCGGGGCAGAACTCGGCACCGCCTCATATCTTATAGATACCGCCGCAGATATAGATTCCGCATGGCTGGAAGGTGCTTCAAATATCGGCCTCACTGCAGGGGCCTCCGCGCCGGAAGTTCTGGTGAATGAGGTTATAGAACGCATAAATCAGCTACATCCCGGCACCGAGGTAGAGACCATGCAGGGTATAATTGAGAACGTAAAATTCTATCCGCCGAGGCAGCTGCGTGCATAGATTTGCTCTGTCTGTCATAGCTGTTTTATCAGTTGCCGTATTTTCCATTCCCGCCCGTGCCGACTTCATAAAAGATAACCAGCAGATAACCGAATACCTCCGCTACACTATAGATGCGCGCTACAGCTACGAATATGTAGATGCAGAAAACCGCCCTAATAAAGCTAACTCTTCCACTCTCCGTACGCGTCTTGGGCTTCACGCCACCGCTTCAGAAAACCTCACCGGCTTTATAGAGTTCGAGAACACTGCGCTGCTCGGCCCTGCCAATTTCGCTCATGCGGGTAACAAAAAATCAGCCAGCTACCCAACCGTAAACGCGCCGAATAATGCAGAGGTCAATCAACTCTATGTTAATTATAAAGCGCTTCATGAAACTTCGATCCGTGCCGGCAGGCAGGTTCTAACCCTAGATGACAGGCGTTTTCTGGATCATTCATCTTCTAGCCAGAACGGTGTAACTTTTGATGCACTGCATCTAACCAATAACTATCTGCCATATCTCAAGGCGCAGTATATGTACATCTTCCGCCAGATACGCAATGTCGGCCATCAGGTTGCGGGCAGCACATACGGGCTGGATACACATATGTTCAACCTTAATTTCAAAGCTTATGATAATGACGGCGATACCTTGAACCTTGTGCCGTATCATTATCTTATCGGCATAGATGAAACGCCTGCCGCATCTAACAGCACCAGCGGCTTAAGGGTAAAGGCCATGCACAAGGCCACAGATGTTAAACTCGGGTTGTTGTTAGATGCTGCCACGCAAAGCGATCACGAGAATAATCCTAACAACTATCGCCACGGTTACTACCGTATCGAACCTTCAATGAAATATGCAGCTTTTGGCCTGCGCGCAGGTTATGAAACCTTTGAGGGCAACGGTGTAACCAATTTCCAGATACCTCTGGGCGGCAGGCATTCATTCAACGGCTGGGCAGACGTAATTCCGCTTCCGCCGCCTAACGGCCTTAACGATAAATATCTTATCCTTACCTATGATGTTCCTCAAACAGGCTATTCTGTTCTCAATGATGTGCAGCTTATAGCGGGCTACAATCATTTCCATTCCGATAATCGTAAAATAGAATACGGCGATGAGTACGATCTTGGTTTTATTAAAAAACTGAACGATAATTACAGCATAGGCGTGGAATATTCCGATTATCATGCCGCCGCAATAGGGCCAGATGCCAGAAAAATGTGGCTCTATCTGGCAATAAAATATTAATATTTCAGGCAAAATCGCTTGGATTTTCTGCAAAAAACACTATCTATAGCATGAAGGCTGGGCGGCAGGCGTACAGTTCTGCCAACTCGGACAGGGCCGAAAGGAAGCATCCGTAACAGTTCTGGCGGGTTGCTGTCCAGTCTTCACTAACAGGGAATAAAAATGTCTCTCAATGCAGCAAGTATAAATCCGGAAGAAGTGGAAAAGTTTTCCCGCATGGCGGAAGACTGGTGGAACCCTAACGGCAAGTTCAAACCGCTGCATAAACTTAATCCTATACGCCTGCGCTATATCCGTGAAAAGCTGATAGAAAATTTCAGCCTCAATGCAAATTCAACCCAGCCTCTGCAAGGCCTGAAGATCCTTGATATCGGCTGCGGTGGCGGCCTGCTTTCTGTGCCGCTTGCGCGTCTTGGTGCAACCGTCACCGGCATAGATGCCAGCGAAAAGAACATAAACATCGCCAACGCCCATATCGCTAAAGAAGGGGTAGAGGTTGAGTTCATGAACATCTCGGCGGAAGAACTCGCAGCAACAGGCCGTCAGTTCGATGTCGTTCTTAATATGGAGGTCATTGAGCACGTGGCTGATGTAAACTCTTTCATGAATGCATCATCACAGCTGCTAAGGCAGGGCGGTTTAATGTTCATGGCAACGCTTAACCGCACGGCAAAAAGCTATGTATTCGCAATCGTCGGTGCAGAATATATAATGCGCTGGCTGCCCGCAGGCACGCATGATTGGCGCAAGTTCCTCAAACCGCACGAGATAGCCGAGCAGTTCCGTAATAACGATATCGAGCATATGGAATCCAAGGGCATCAAATACAATCCCGTGCGCGATGAGTTCTCTATCGATGAGAATTTAGATGTGAACTACATGATGCTCGGAAAGAAGCTTTAAAACTCCCTCATACTTTAAGGGCGGAACGCCAGCATGCAGTTTTTCCCTTCAACCTCTATCAGATATCTGGAGTCAGTTGTAGGCATCAGGTCATTAGGCTCATCATAACAGTCATCAGAAGGGGCGCTTATTTCATACATGGAAGATCTTATCACTCCTGATCCAGGCTTCCCGTCGTCCATTTTACTGTCGATACTATAAATATCATAAGCCATATAAGATGGTACAGAATGACCGTCAGAACGTGCGCCCATAACTTGAAGCCAGTTGCCTACACTAAGTCCTGCCTCTGGCCCGCTAACAGCTATAAGCGCATTTGCATCCCCCCATCTTGTCATTGAATAAGAGTCTGTTTCAAAATTTATATCCTGTGGTGGTACGTTCGGGCTTATTATTCCTCCTTGTTTATATCCAATTGGGTTATATAGCCCGCTATTCTGTAAATGCATCCAAACACAAACCTGTTCGTTAATAAGGGCATCGCCTATAAGGCCGCTACCATTGCCTTCTACCGGTGTGCCATCATTACATTCCGGAAAAAATCTTGTTGGTTTGCGTATATCTCCGGGAAGGCCATCATACTTTGTCTGGAATGCAGCTAATGCCAGCTTAAAATCATTTAGCTTTCTTATTTCCTGGCGTATCTGAGCCTGTTTTATTAGTTCCTGACCCTGCAATACGCCGCCTACCAGCAGGCCTATTATCACCAGCACAATTGCCAGTTCCACAAGCGTAAATCCTTTTTTCATTATGCTCCTTTTACCTTCTCAACTATTTTTTCAAACAGGCCGCTGCGCTGACTTTCCTTGCGCCATACCAGTGCAATATCACGTCTCGCATTCTCAGATGAATCGAACGGAATATAATTTATCCCATCATTCTCGTGCATTGCCATTGCTGGCATAAGCGTCATTCCCATGCCGCTGGCAACCATGTTCCTCAGGGTTTCCAAACTTGTCGCGCGGAAGCTTTTATTCTCGCGTGCGCCGCTTAATCTGCATACCTGCATCGCCTGATCGCGCAAACAGTGGCCATCTTCCAGCAGTAGCAGCTTCTGATCTTTTATATCTTCCAGAGAAACCTTGTCCTTCTTGAACTTCATGCTGCTGCCCTGCACGTGCTTTGGCGCGGCAAGGAAGAACTTCTCGCTGAAAACCTTTCTCACGGTAAATTTACGGTTTTTTATCGGCATGGCTAAAAACGCAGCATCTATCTCGCCCCTGTCCAGCATCTCAATAAGCTTCTCGGTCTTTTCTTCTACAAGGTAAAGGCTTACATCCGGAAAGTTCCTGTTTATAAAAGGCACTATCTTCGGAAAGTAGTAAGGCGCGAGGGTAGGGAAGGCGCCAAGCTTTATATCTCCCGCCAGCGGGTTGCGATGATTCTCAGAAAGCTTCTTTATCTCATCTTCCAGCTTCAGAATTTCCTTCGCGCGTTGTACTACCTGTAGCCCCGCATCTGTCATCATTACGTTGCGGTTATCGCGTTCAATAAGCTGCACCTGTAAATACTCTTCCAGCTTTTTTAGCTGCATGCTCAGCGTCGGCTGGGAAATGTGGCAGCTCTCAGCAGCTTTGCGGAAGTTCCTATGGTCATTTACGGCAACCAGATATTTTAGATCGCGAAGGTTCATAATAATATCAATATGTTAACATTTTATATGATAGATTATACCTATTATTAATATAAAATCAATTGATTATACTTATTAAGTTTACAAGCGTATATAATATACCTATCTTAGTGACCAATGTTAGTAAGAAACTTTTAAGAATAATAAATTAAGGAGTACGTATAATGTTAGGAGTAGGTTCACAATTCCCGCAGTTCAAACTGGCTGCAACAGTGTCAAACGATCTGGATACTGCATTTAAAAATATTGATAATAAAACATACAAAGATAAATGGCTTTGCGTGTTCTTTTACCCGAAAGATTTCACTTTCGTTTGCCCTACAGAAATAGCTGAGTTCGGCAAACTTACTAAAGATTTCGCAGACAGGGATTGCCAGGTACTTGGCGGTTCGGTTGATTCTGAATTCGTGCACCTTGCATGGAGAAAAGACCATAAAGATCTGAACAACCTTCCATTCCCTCTGCTTGCAGATTTCAAGCGTGAGCTTAGCTCTGCTCTTGGCATTATAGATGCTGAAGGTGGTTTCTCTCAGCGTGCTACATTCCTTGTAGACCCGGAAGGAATTATCCGTTTCGCTTACGTTACAGATGGTAAAGTTGGCCGTAACCCTGCAGAAGTTCTGCGCGTTCTTGATGCACTACAGTCAGATGAACTCTGCCCGTGCAACTGGAAGAAGGGTGATGCTCCGCTTAAGGCTGCATAGGTCTGGCGGATTTAATAGAATAAATTAATACCCTGAAGGGGCTGCCCCCTCGCAGCCCCTTTTTTTTGGAAAGAATTTGGAGAAATGATATGTCATTAGATGCTTTAAAAGATTCCCTGCAGGATTATGCAAAAGATACACGCCTTAACCTTGGTACTGTTATAACAACGGCACAGGGTTTAAGCGCAAATCAGGCATATGCCATTGCGCTTGCATGCGCTTATGCTACCCGCAACCAAACGGTTGTAGATAACATACTGGCGGAAGTTGCCGGCAAAATTTCTGATGCGGAATTAAATGCCGCTAAATCTGCCGCTGTTATAATGGCAATGAACAACATCTACTACCGCGCCACTCACCTTGCAGAAGATGCAGAATTGCAAAAAATGCCTGCAGGTCTGCGTATGCAGGTAATAGGAAATCCGGGTGTAGATAAGGTAGATTTCGAACTCTATTCCCTTGCTGTGTCTGCAATCAACGGCTGCGGTATGTGTATCGCGTCACACGTTAAGCAGGCTGCACATGCTGGTGTAACAAATCAGGGCATACAGTCATCTTTGAAGATAGCCGCTGTGATAAATGCCGCAGCTCAGGCGGTTTTCATAGGTTAAATTAACCATAGTTACAGTTATAAGCGAAGAATCTCATTTAAATTTTATTTTATTTATGCGATTCTTCGTGAAGATAAAAACATAGGAGCAATGCCATGTCCAAAAAAGTTGTAGATAATCTCAAAAATCTTCTCGCAGATAATTACACTCTGTACCTGAAGACCCAGAATTTCCACTGGAACGTTACAGGCCCTAACTTCCAGAGCCTTCACGTTCTGTTTGAAACGCAGTATAACGATCTGTTTGCCGCTAATGATGCAATAGCAGAGCGTATCCGCGCGCTTGGTTCAAAGGCTCCTGGTAGCTTCAAGGAATTCGAGAAGCTTTCCACGATAAAAGAAGCTTCCGGCAGTTACAATGCTAAGCAGATGGTTACAGAGCTGGTGAAAGACCAGAACAACATCATCAAAACTCTTAAAAAAGTTGTATCCGCTGCAGCCGCTTCAGGTGATGAAGTAACAGAAGGCATCGCGGTAGATAGAATAGAGATACATGAGAAGAACCGCTGGATGCTGGAATCCAGTATATAGGTTCTAAAAGGTTTTATCAGGCTACCTTCCGGTGGTCTGAGAACCCCTTATCTTACCCACATTGTTAAGGCGTGTAGTAACTTCTTTGGCTATACGTGGTTCCATTTTTGCCAGAACCTCGGCGGCATTCTTCTCTTTCATCTTGTCTATCAATGGCACAATATCTTCAACGCGCATCTTAGAGAATATATCCGCAGCGTTCTTTGGTTTCATCTGCTCGTATATCTTCACAAGGCTCTTGGTCTTCTCGTCCTCTTCCTTGCGGTACTCGGCAAGGCTTGCTTCAACTTCCTTCTTCAGCTGACGCAAAGCTTCCATCTTGTTATCTATCTTTTCTTCGGTTATCTTCAGAACATTCTCTTTTACCTGAAGGTCCTTTTCCCATTTCAGCAGGCGCTCGCGACGCTCAGAAAGTCTTTCAAGAACCTCTATCTCTGCATCGGTGTAGGTCTTCACCTCATCTATAGAAACAGGTTTAGCCTCTTCTTCCGCAGGTTCACCGCCACCGTGCTGCTGTGCCGCTGCCGGTGCATGTTCGGCAGAAGCCGCTGGACTTGTTGCAGCAGGTTGTTCCTGTTTTTCTTTTGGTTCTTTGCTTTCAGTTTTAGCCTGAGATTCGGCCACCCATATACCATCCGGCATGTTTGTGGATGCAATTATCACCATATCCACCGTTTTTACTAACAACAGCAGAAAAGCAGAAAACATCAATGTACGAAGTAAACCAGTATACATAAATAATAGTTATATGCTGGCGGTTCAAACCACAACAGAATTTTTTAAAATCTTTTTAATGGAGTGTTTGTGTTACACGTTGTCAGCGTCGTTGCGTCTGCGAGCAATTTCCTGAAGCAACGCATCAAGCGCCTGACGCTTGGAAGGGCTTATCAGGTTCTTGTCGGATGGTTCTGCCATTGCTGCCTGACGCGGGCGGAATGATGTATCGCCGGAAGGAACCTCTCTGTTCTGCTTTGCAACAGGCTGTACTCCTAAAGATGCTTCTGCCATTTTGCGGTTGGCATCGCGGCTCATGCTTATTTTGCCTTCAAGGTTCTGGGCTACGGTTTCACCCTTCTCCGAGAGGAATGATAGGTCGTTCGCAAGAAACCTTGCGCGCTTTATCTGTGCTTTCAGGTTATCATCAACCATAGAGCCCATTTCTTTCAGCTGATTTATATTCTTTTCAGCGCGCTGGATGGAGTTGTTGAACTCCAGCAGGAATTTTGCCAGTTCTGTCTTGCTGGAATTGAATGTAGATATACGCCTGCTAAGCGAAAGGCAGAATGCTATCGTTATCAGCAGCAGCAGAGATATAACAACATTAAGTATTACGTCAGCGTTTTCCATTTTTCCCCATCTCAAGTAATGTGCTTAAGCACGCTTATATCTGTAAGAGAAAGCGCCACCCTGTCTTCGTAAGCGCCCAGCCTGCCTTTGAACAGCTCAACGCCGTTGCAGGTTATCTTCAGCTCGTCATCAGGTGCGTTTTCCATAACTATGGTAGAGCCAACTTTCAGCTCGGCCAGTTCTTTCAGTGAAAGGCTTTTCTTATCAAGTTCTGCCTGTAGCTGAATGCTTGTGCCTTTAACTTCCTCGCTGAGGAACCCTTCCCATGAAACATCAGAACCAAACGTTTCGCCGGAGAACATCTGCGTCAGCAGTTCCTTCACAGGTTCCAGCGTAGTATAAGGTAATACAATGTCTATCTTGCCGCCAACATCGTTGAACTCTATACGTGCAGAAATTATCACGATAGGGCTGCTTGGTCGCGCAATGGTCGCAAAGCGTGGATTGGTTTCCAGCCTGTCCATACGGAACGAAACCGTGGTAATGGGGGTGAACGCTGCCGTTACTTCTTCAAGTATCAGGCGTGAGAAATTTTTAATTATATTCTGCTCAATAGATGTGAACGGTCTGCCTTCAACGCGATATATTCCTTCTGCTTTGCCGCCGCCAAGCAGTATATCTACCAGAGAATATATCAGCGAGTTATCAACGGTTATAAGGCCTAAGTTCTCCCATTCTACCGCCTGGAATATAGATATCATCGCCGGCAGAGGTATAGAATTCAGGTAATCTTCAAAGCGTATAGATGTAATATTCTCGATGGTTATTTCCGAGTTCTCGCCGGTAAAGTTACGCAGGCTGGTAGAAACAGATCTCGCAAAGCGGTCGAACACCACCTCAAGCATCGGGAATTTTTCGTAGTTATCACGGGCGCGGTAGATTATGGCATCAACGCCGCGCGTAGGTATCTCGCGCTGCTGGTTAAGGCCTAGCAGATTATCTATCTCATCCTGAGAAAGGTTATCTTCGCTGTTGCCGCCTTCAACCATTTCGGTCATCATGGCTGCTACGGCTGCTTCCTCAGTACCTGCGGGTTTTTTTTCGTCTGTTCCCATAGAGCCTAAAAGTTATTGTACTATCACTTCCTTGAACAAAATATTGTTCACCTTGCCTTTTTCCATCACGCTGTTAACGCGCAGAAGAAGTTCGGTACGCAGGCGCTGCAAGCCGGCAGAGCCTTGCAGGTCACTGCTGCGAAGTTCGCGCAGATATACCTGGAACATGTCGCGGATACGCGGCATTTTCGTCTGTATTTCATTTAAGGAAAGCTGGTTCGGCAGTTCAAGAGTTATCACTGCTTTCAAAAAGCTTACCTGTGTTCCCGGATTATTCAGGTTAACCAGAAACTCGTCCATATCATGGTAAAGCGTCTGCGGAGTAGCAAGCAGGTCAGTGGTTTCCTCAACCTCGCCTTTATCGCCGCCGCCGCTAAGTATTGCGCCAACGCCGCCGCCAACCAGCAGTACTACTGCAGCCAGTATTATAATAAGTTTTTTGCTTTTTTTAGGGGCAGGCTGTGCTTCTGCGCCTTCACCGCCTTCTGTCGCTGCAGCTTCGGTACCTTCCGCGCCTTCAGCCGGAGTTCCAGCCTTAGCAGCAGCTTTTGCAGCTTTCTTCTCAGCCTTTTCGCGGGCTTTGCGGGCTTTTTTCTCTTCTTTCGTTTCAGGCTTGCCTGTATTTTCGCCTGTTTCTGTGTTTTCTTCTGCCATGTGAATTTGGTTCCCGATAAGTTATGGTTCATGTAATCTATTACTTTTGAGATGTTTATTCAAACAAATTTAGTCTTTCCTAGCTCTTGACCGGAACAAAGCGTTGATATATTGCATAATTGCTTTAATGCGCCCTCGTGGTGGAATTGGTAGACGCGGCAGATTCAAAATCTGCTATACTCACGTATGTGTCGGTTCGAGTCCGACCGAGGGCACCATAAAAACCTCAACTTTCCTATACCTGCAACACCGCCTGCTCAAAAACCTGCCTGCTAACCCAATTAAAATTGAATAAATATGTATTCCGCCTTATCTTTAATTAACAAAGCGAGGCGATATGATAAAAAAGATAGCGGTTCTGGGCTTAGGCAAGGTTGGCACTCTGGTTGCAACATTGCTGCATGAATCTAAGTTTGATGTCACGGGTATAGATTCCGGTAAACAAAAGCAAAAATTCAAAACCCTCGCAGGCAACGTGGCCGACCCGGCCTTCCTTACCAAATCCCTTAAGGGTTTTGATGCCGTGGTTTCCGCCCTGCCATACCACCTCAATCGTGATGTCGTTACTATCGCGCATAAAATGGGCATACATTATTTTGATCTCACGGAAGATGTTCCAACCTCCAACTACATCAAAAAACTTTCAAAAACCTCGCGCGCTGTAATGGCTCCGCAATGCGGCCTTGCACCGGGCTTCATCGCCATAGTCGGCAGCAGCCTCGCTAAAGATTTTGATAAGATACGCGCCATAGAACTCCGCGTGGGCGCTTTGCCACAATCACCTAAAGGCTCGCTCGGCTACGCGTTCAACTGGTCGGCAGAAGGTGTGGTGAACGAATACTTAAACGACTGCTATATATTAAGTGACGGCGAGATAAAGCAGGTTCCTTCCATGCAAGATCTCGAGAAAGTGGTGATAGAAGGCAAAACCCTTGAAGCCTTTACAACCAGCGGCGGCCTTGGCACAATGTGCGAAACCTACAAGGGCAGGGCAGATAAACTCAACTATAAAACCATCCGCTATCCGGGTCACATGAAGCTGATGCGCTTCTACTTCCACGAACTGCTGATGAAGGATGACCGTAAAAAAGCGGGTGAATATCTGGTCAATGCATTCCCTCCGGTGAATGATGATGTGGTATATGTCCACGCCGCTGTAGATGGTATCCGCACCACCCGCGGCAAGAAGGAATTATTCAAGGAAGAATTCGTCCGCGCCTATTATCCAAAAGTTATCGCCGGACAAGAATGGCGCGCAATAAGCTGGACAACTGCCTGCTCCATCTGCGCCGTGATAGAAATGGTGGCAAAGGGCAAGCTGCCTCGCAAGGGCTTTATAAAGCAGGAAGATATCGACCTGAAAGATTTCCTTAAAACCAAAAATGGCAGTTATTATGAGTGCTGAAAATATACTTAAGGGCCTTGGTGCTAACCTTTCTTCCTACAAGGGTAGCGATATAGAAGTATATTCGCCGATAGATGGCAAACTGCTCGCAAAGCTAAAGGCAGATACCGCAAAAACGCTCGATAAAAAAATAGCGAACTCGGTAGAGGCATTCGAGCAATGGCGTGATGTTCCTGCGCCAAAACGCGGAGAGCTTATCCGCCTGTTCGGTGAAGAGCTGCGTAAAAATAAGAACCTGCTGGCAAAACTTGTCACGCTGGAATGTGGTAAAATTCTTGCAGAAGGGCATGGCGAAGTGCAGGAGATGATAGATATCTGCGATCTCGCCGTTGGCCTCTCGCGCACTATCGGTGGCCTTACACTGCCTTCCGAGCGCCCCGACCACGTAATGCAGGAAAACTGGTATCCGCTCGGCCCTGTTGGCATCATCAGTGCATTCAACTTTCCGGTTGCTGTCTGGGCATGGAACTCCGCTCTCGCAATAATCTGCGGCGACAGCGTGATATGGAAGCCATCTGAAAAAACCCCGCTCTGCGCCATTGCTTGTCAGGCATTGTTCGAAAAGGCCGCAGCCAAATACGGTAACGCGCCGGAAAATCTTTCCCAGCTTGTAATAGCAGAACGCAACATCGGTGAAAAACTGGTGAACGATACCCGCCTGCCGCTTATCAGCGCAACGGGCAGTACCGCAATGGGTCGCAGTGTCGGTAATGCGGTTGCCAAAAGGTTTGGCCGCTCACTGCTGGAACTCGGCGGTAACAACGCCATCATCGTCACGCCATCGGCAGATATAAACGTAGCACTCTCATCAATATTATTCGGCTCTGTCGGCACGGCAGGCCAGCGCTGCACTACAACGCGCCGCCTTTTCGCGCATGAATCCATTTACACCCAGCTGCACGAAAAGCTCCGCAAAGCTTATGATTCCGCGTTCGAAAGAATCGGCAACCCGATGGAAAAGACCACGCTCATCGGCCCGCTTATAGATAAAGCCTCGTTCGAAAACATGCAGAAGTCCCTCAAGGCCGCTGCTAAAGCAGGCGCAGATATCTTCGGCGGTAAGCGCATAACCACTTCAGATAAGAACGCATATTATGTAGAACCTGCTCTCGTGCGTCTAAAAAAACAGGTGCCGATAGTAATGCACGAAACCTTCGCGCCTATATTATATATGATGCCATATAAAAACCTTGAAGAAGCAATAGCGCTCAACAACGCAGTGCCGCAGGGTCTTTCCTCGGCCATTTTCACTACCGATGTGCGCGAGGCAGAAATCTTCAAGCGCTACAGCGATTGCGGTATAACCAATGTTAATATCGGTACATCCGGTGCCGAAATAGGCGGAGCCTTCGGTGGCGAAAAAGAGACCGGCGGCGGGCGCGAAAGCGGCTCAGATTCATGGAAATATTACATGCGCCGTCAAACCTCAACCACGTATTTCGGCAGCAAGGCGCCTGCTCTGGCTCAGGGCATCAACTTCGGCTAAAACCGCGATTGACGGTTTACGGGTTTTGGTCTAGAGTTTTGCTGAAACATAACCAATAAGGCATCTTATGGCTAAGCAAGGCGCAGCAAAAAAAGAAGAAAATCCGCAACCTCTATTCTACAAAAATCCGGTTCCTCTCATGCTCGATAAGCATGCAGAAGCAGCTATCAAGGCAGATATGGGCTTTGGTTTCAGTAAAGATACCAACAGCGTTCCAATCACCATGCCGGAATTTGCGGAAGTGTCCAAACACTATCCTATCGTTTTTGCAGCAACTGCAGGTTCTGAACCTGTTGCGGTACTAGGCCTGGAAGACAGGAAGAACGTTTTTGTGAAAGGTGAAGAATGGGCGGAAGATAAATACATACCTGCTTATGTTCGCCGTTATCCTTTTGCGTTCATGGAAGCGGGCAGCGATGCCGATTCCAAGCTGCTTCTCTGCATAGATGAAGATGCAAAACGCTTCGTGAAAAAGGCCGGTAAGGGTGATCTTAAACTGTTTGAAGATGGCGGTCAGAGTGCTACCACAAAACACGCGCTAGATTTCTGCGTGCAGTTCCACCGCGATCAGGCATCATCGCTGCAATTTGCAAAAGCTGTAAATGATGCAGGTCTGTTTGCTAACAAGCAGATAAGTGTTACCCTGAAAGACAGGGAAAAGCCTGTGGTTCTCGCGGGTTTCAAAGTAGTGGATTCTGAAAAGCTTCGCGCGCTGGATGATAAAAAAGTGGCGGAGTGGCACAAGAACGGCTTCCTAAGCCTTATCTACATGCACCTTGTATCACTTACTAATTTTACAAAACTCAGCAAGCACATAAAATAATGCACAATACAGCACATAAATTATTCCGCGGACTCATCACAGCCATTACTGCATGTGGCGTTCTTCCTTACATCGCCTATCCGGTACTGGTTGAAGGTTTCGGCTATGATTCTGTGCTGCTGCTTGCGCCTTTTCTTGCCTATAACCTCATGATGGTATCCTTCATGTGCGGTGCGTTATGGTCTAACGTAAAAACGGCACATAACATCACGCAGTTCTCTAAAGTAGGCTTTGTCGTGGTAAGTGTTATAATTGCTATCGGCGGCTGGTTCTCGTTCTACGGGTTAGATGCCGGCGTACAATTCGTATTCTATATCGGCCTGTTCTCTGTTCTGCTGCTGCTGGATTTCATTCTTTACCGTTACGGCACTTTTGCAAAATGGTATATGGGTCTGCGCGTTATAACAACCGCTATAGTGTTCATATCACTTATATATTCAATGCGCTTTGTCTAGATCGTTTGTTTAGGCGTTTCTGCCGCTAACGCGGTGAAACATATGCGTCATCACCGCTACTCCCCAGAATGGTATCAGCAGGTTAACCAGTGGCACGGTTGCCAGAAATGCTATTGCAACGCCGCCGAAAAAAGCTTCCCTTCCGGCTTTCTCGCACAAGGCTTTTGCCTGCGCATCATCAACATGCCTGCGCGCCGCAGCGATAAAAAACTGCTTACCAAGCAACCAGCCGTTAAGCACTAAAAACAGGCAGATATTCACTACCGGAATAAGGTAAAGCGGCAATACCAGTATATTCAATACAAGCGCTTTCAGGGTAAACTTTATATCAAAGCCAAGGTCTTCCATCTGGGTTGTTGTTCTGCCGCGCAGCAGCGAATACTCATTCTTCTCTATCACATCCATCACATCCGTGTTGAAGAAGCCCGCGATGAAAGGCATCACGCCCGGAAACAATATCCATGCCAGCACAAAAGAACCTGCGCCAACAAACCACGTTATATATTTACTGTAACTGCTATCCAGCAATCCTGCCACAATATCCGCTGCAAATGTTGCGCCTATAACAAACAGCACCAAAGCTGCCAGTGTTATCAGTATACTCTTTACCATTACCCTGCCCATGCCGCGCGCAAACATAGATTGGAATGCTCTCGTCATACAACTTATCAGCATAAATTATCCTTTGTGGTTATGTTCGTGTTTCAGCTCTGCGCGGGCTTTCCTGAATATGCGGAAAGATGCTGATGCCGCCAGCCAGCCCATCAGGCCCGCTACCGCAATATCGGGCCAGTGTGTGTCGGTAGAAAATACACCAAGAGCCGCAAGCATAACGGCTATATTGCCTATCGCATCATTACGCGAGCACAGCCATACAGATTCCATATTACTATCGCCGCTGCGAAAGCGGTACAGCAGAACCGCAGCCAGTATATTCACCACCATTGCCATAAAGCCTATAATACCCATAACATGGGCTTCCGGTACGGTATCACCGTTAACTCTGTTTATGGCCGTAGCCATAATAAACACGCCAAGTATCAGCATGGTCGCTGCCTTCACCATAGAAGCTTTTGCGCGCACAGTCAGGCTCATGCCCAGCACAAACAGGCTTATCGCATAATTGGCAGAATCGCTGAAAAAATCTATCGCATCGGCCAGCAGGGAAAGAGAATGGCTGTTAAGCCCTGCCGTCACTTCTATAATGAACATGCTTAAATTAAGCACTAAGGCTATCCAAAGCGCCTTTCTGAAGGGCCCTTGCGCGGGTTCGTTATGTTCTATCTCACAATGGTGCGACATATATCTGTTAATATAGGTGCTATTGTGGATAAGGGAATAGCTTTATTCCAGACCATATTACTAGGGTATTATTTTTCAAAATCTGCTTGCATAAGGTAACACTTTTTGTATTTTCAGGAAATACTGAAAATTCAGAAATAAGGAATATATGAAACTCTCCGAGCCGGTACAAAGTTTTATATCTCACTTCGGTGAAATGGGTAGTCGCTGGGGTATCAACCGCACAGTGGGGCAAATGTACGCCCTGCTTTACCTGTCGGAAGAACCTCTCTGCGCTGATGATATTTCCGATGCGCTTGGCTTTTCCCGCTCCAATGTAAGCATGGGTCTGAAGGAGTTGGATAGCTGGCGCCTTATTCGCGTAAAACATTTCCAGAAGGACAGGAAAGAATACTACACCGTGCCGGAAGATGTGTGGGAGATATTCCGTACCCTGGCGGAAGAGCGCAAAAAGCGCGAGATAGACCCGACCCTTTCCATGCTGCGTGATGTGATAATGGCCACGCCGGAAAAGAACAAGAATGATTACTCCAGCCAGAAAGTTCAGGAGATGCACGACCTGATCCAGATGCTTACCGGCTGGTATGAAGATATGCATAAAATGGAAACGACAAGTCTGGTAAACCTGCTCAAGCTGGGTTCTAAGGTCTACAAACTGTACGAGATGAAGAACAAGCTTACCGTCATCACCGGCGGTAAAAAGAAAAACAAGGTAAGGGAGAATTAGTATGGAAGCTTTGATGCTGGCAAGAATGCAGTTCGCTGCGAATATAACATTCCACATATTATTCCCTACTATCACCATCGCGCTGGCGTGGATATTGCTGTTCTTCAAGTTGCGCTACAATTCCACAAAAGATATGAAATGGATGGAATCCTACCGTTTCTATGTAAAGGTTTTTGCACTCTGCTTCGCGCTTGGCGTGGTAAGCGGCATTACAATGTCATTCCAGTTTGGCACTAACTGGCCCGGCTTTATGATGAAGGTCGGCAACATCGCAGGGCCTCTTCTGGCCTATGAGGTCATCACAGCGTTCTTCCTCGAGGCAACATTCCTCGGCATAATGCTGTTCGGTTTCAACCGTGTTTCCAATCGCGTGCATACTGTGGCAACGGTACTTGTAGCGGGTGGCACAACGCTTTCCGCCTTCTGGATACTTGTACTTAATAGTTGGATGCAAACTCCCGCAGGCTACGAGATACGCGATGGCGTGATACATGTTGCCAACTGGCTGGATGTCATCTTCAACCCATCCATGCCGTACAGGCTAACGCATAAACTTCTGGCATCCGGCCTAACGGCATCATTTTTAGTGGCTGGCCTTTCTGCGTATCAATGGCTACGCGGAGATAAACGCCCGGGCGTTCTCGCGGCGATGAAAACCGGTGTGTATATCGCGGCGCTACTTATTCCGATACAGATATATGCGGGCGACCTGCACGGCCTTAACACTTTAAAGCACCAGCCGGCAAAAGTGGCCGCGATGGAAGGTATCTGGGAGACCGAGAAGGGCGCAGGCCTGCGTCTGTTCGCCATACCGGATAAAGAAACCCGCAGCAATAAAATGGAAGTTAAGATACCCAACCTTGCAAGTCTTATCCTCACCCATTCTTTAGATGGCGAGATAAAAGGCCTTAACGAGTTCGAGCATCATCCGCCTGTTGCTCCGGTATTCTACGCCTTCCGTATCATGATAGGCGTAGGCATGTTAATGCTTGGTGTTGCATGGCTTGCAAGCTGGCAGATGCGCCGCAAGGGTGAACCTAAGCGCTGGATGGCAAAGGCACTTGTGTGCATGACGTTCTCGGGCTGGGTAGCAACGGTAGCAGGTTGGTACACCACAGAAATAGGCCGTCAGCCGTGGCTGGTAGAAGGCATCCTCACCACCGCAGATGCCGCCGCAACAAATGTCGGAAGCGGTATGATAGCAACCACGCTCATCGCATATATCACTCTGTATATCGTGCTGATAGTGGCCTTCATATCCACCATCTTCTATCTGGCTCGCCGTGCGGGTGATCAGCCAGACAGGCTAGACCGCGCACCGGTGGCAAACCGTCCGGGCGTTGCAGGCAGCCGCCAGATACTGGAAGAAGCCGGAATTAAACATGATGCATCATAAATATAAAAACATGGAGAATGATTATGGTAACTGATCTGCTCGCAACACAAGGCCACTGGCTGGCAATGGCATTTGCTTTTTTGATGGGGCTTTCCATTCTGCTATATGTAATGCTTGATGGTTATGATTTAGGCGTAGGCATGCTGCTCACCGGCGCAACCGACGAAGAAAAAGATAAGATGATAGCATCTATCGGCCCGTTCTGGGATGCGAACGAAACATGGCTGGTGCTTGGCGTTGGTATATTGCTGGTGGCGTTCCCCGCTGCTCATGGCGAGATACTTACGGCGCTATACCTGCCAACAGCGTTCATGCTTATCGCGCTGATACTGCGCGGTGTTTCTTTCGATTTTCGCGCAAAGGTTCTCGCATCACGCAAACATCTGTGGAATAAAACCTTCTTCGCAGGCTCGCTGGGAACGGCAGTAGCTCAAGGCTACATGCTCGGTATGTATATCATGGCTTTCGATAACAATGTGGTAACACATCTATTCGCATTGTTTTGCGGTGTATGTGTTGCGGCGGGCTACAGCTTTATCGGTGCAGGCTGGCTAATAATGAAAACAGATGGCGAATTGCAACAAAAGGCCGTTCGCTGGGCAAGGTTTTCGCTGTGGTTCACTGCGGCAGGTATCGCGCTGGTTTCGCTCGCAACGCCTCTGGTAAGCGAAAGGATATTTGAAAAATGGTTCAGCGTGCCTAATATTTTTGTGCTCGCTCCTATACCGCTTATTACCGGCGTTGTTATAATACTGGCCGAGCTTGCCCTAAGGCGCATGCCGCTACCGGGTGATAAACTTGCATGGGCACCTTTTGCGGGAGCGGTTGCAATATTCACCCTGTGCTTTTTGGGTCTGGCCTACAGCTTCTACCCTTATATCATACCGGAAAAAATGACCATATACGGCGCGGCCTCATCGCCGGAAGCGCTGATGGTGATATTCATCGGTGCCATGCTGGTACTACCATGCATAATCGGATACACCATATTCGCTTACAGGGTATTCTGGGGTAAGGTGCAAGACCTGAGATACTATTAAAACCTGCAAGCTCGCAGGGAAGGGGGCGGCTATATCTCAGCCTCTTCTTCCTTGCGGGATATCATTATCTTATCCACTCGCTGGCCGTCTATATCTACCACTTCAAACACATGGTTGAAGCGCTCAACGCTTTCGCCAACTTCCGGCTGATGTCCCATAGCAGTCACTACAAATCCGGCTATTGTTTCATAGCCTTCATCTGTGGCCATCTCTTCCAAGCCTATAACAAGCTGTATCTCATCTATTGGTGTGCTGCCATCTACTAGCCACGAGCCATCTTTGCGCTGTGTTATAAGCGGATCATCACCCACATCATAGTTGGAAGGCATAATGCCAACAATCGCTTCCAGCAGGTCTGCCGCGGTTATTATTCCTACCGCAGAACCATGCTCATCTGCCACTATGGCAATATGTATCTTGGAACTTTTGAAAACTTCCAGCGCATCTAAACACTTTGTGGTTTCTACCAGTACAGGCGCTTCCCTTAAATAATGCAGTATGTACAACTCGCCCGCATTGTTAAGCGCAGCATCAAGCAGTTCTTTTGCCTGCACAATACCTATAACCTTGGTAACATCGCCGTCTATCACAGGGTAGCGTGAATGCCCCGCCTCATGAACCTTTTTACGCATCGCTGCAAGGTCATCCTTCACATCTATAAAAGTAACGTTGGTACGGTGTGTCATCACAGATCTAACATCGCGGTCACCCAAACGTATTATACGTTGCAGCATCTCATGTTCTTTTTCTTCTATCGCGCCGCTTGCTGCACCTTCTGCAAGCATGGCCTTCACTTCAGCTTCCGTTACTTTCTCGGCCTCAGGGCGTATACCAAGTATCATAAAGCAAAGCTTGGCAGAATTCTCCAGCGCCATAACAACTGGTGTGCACGCAATAGAGATCCACGTCATCGGATATGCTATCCACATTGCAAATTTCTCAGGGCGCGAAAGCGCGAATTGCTTCGGCACCAGTTCGCCGATCACCACAGAAAAATATGTGATGCACATAACCACAAGCACAACTGCAACTATCTCGCCATGTGGGTTGATGAACCCGATAGAGTTGAAGCTAGGCTCCAGCTTGTCGGCTATCTCGGCGCCGCCATATGCACCTGCCAGAATACCCACAAGCGTAATGCCCACCTGCACGGTAGAAAGGAACCTGCCGGAATTCTCGGCAAGTTTCAGCGCGGCAGCGGCACGCTTATTGCGTTGTTTTGCCATCTGGCGCAGTAAAGGTTTGCTGGAAGAAACTATTGCCATCTCAGAAAGCGCGAAGAACGCATTCAGAAGTAACAGGAAGAATATGATAACTAATTCAGTTGTGATCATTTTTTTGTTTATCAGGCGGCTGGCTATTTACCGTTTCCGCCCATTGCTTCCTTAAATGGTGCACTCGACAGGACTCGAACCTGTAACCTTCTGATCCGTAGTCAGATGCTCTATCCAATTGAGCTACGAGTGCTAAAGAAAGCCGCACACTCTATACACTGAAAGCTGTAACTTCTGCAAGGGAAAACAGCCAGTTAAATGGGCTGCATCTCAAATATTCCACTAAGCTGTTGAACTATGGATATTTCTTCATTAGCTGCTCAGCCGCAAGCTTGGCAACTATATCCGCGGGTTGGCCGTTCTCTTTAGAGATACGCTGATATTCCGCCTTGCGTCCTGCATTCACCTGATCCACCAAAGCGTTCACTTCCGCGCCTGGTTTTACGGCCTTAAGGTAGCCTGTAGCCTGTTCAGCTACCGCGCCTTGGCTGCGTGCAGTTTGCAGGTCAAGCGCATGTGCTGCGCCTGTAAGTCCAAAAAATATAGCGGTTATAAGTGCAAGTTTTTTCATGTCATGCCTCTTTTTATTATTAAATTAATTAGAATAGGTCAGGGTTTTTAGAGATAGCCTGTTTCAGGTCTTTCTCTATTTCCACTTTCACGTGATGTTCAATTTTCACGTTCAGATTTATCTCGATAGGTTTATCAGGCGCCTGCACCTTAACGGTAGGCGAGCAGGAAGAGATAATAACCGCAACCAGTGAGTATAAGAATATCTTAGTCATTTTTTACATCCTTTAAATATTGTCTGAAATCGTTCAGCGGTAGTAAGCTTTGCTGTACCAGCGGCAGAATATCGCCATCCAGGTTGATATTCAGTTTCACCGGTCTTTCCCCGCCCATATCTGGGTTTCGTCCTTCAAGTGCAAGGTTGATAACAGACCTTTCTTCCTTGTCCAATGATACTGAAATTTTGAATGTAGTATAGTGGAAATTTTCCAGCGTGGTGCGGGTAAATTCTATCTGTGGATTATCTCCCGGTATCAGGGTCGGCTCAAGCCTTAATGTGCCTCCGCTCATCGCAGATGCTACGCCATCATGCAACGTAACACTTCCATCGGGGTGGTAAGTAGCAGGGAAAGAACCATTGATGCTACCCTTGCCGCCAACCTGACCTTCCGCCACCATGCCAAGCAGCGCTGCAAGGTCTACGTCCTTCAGCTTCAGCTTAACGTCTATCGGTTTATCCATCGCCAAAGGCACTTTAACATTAGCGGTAGAAATACTTCCGCCAAGCCAAGGCATCTCTGCTTTTTTCAGTTCCATCATACCTATTTCGCCCTGTGGTATCATAATATCCATTATGGCCTTATAGTGTTTAGACGAATCAGATATGTTAATCCCTGCAATTATTTCTGCACCCACGTTGAAATCGGCCTTAACGGTCAGTGGCGGCACTTCCTGCGGCAGCCCGGCAACAGTAATAATACTCTCTGCCGTACCCGTCCAAACACCTTTATTACCTGTCGCATCCAGTTTCAGTTTTTCGGTCCTTGCCTCATAAGGCTTGGCATCAATAAATATATTATCTGCCTCTATATTAACCATGGTGTTGGCATTAAAGCGCGATGTCAGCAGATCCTGTAAAGAATACTGCACATGCAGCCTTTCTATGTTCAGCGTTGGTTTATCGTGCAAACTTATATTGGTTATTACGGCCTCGGTCTCGCTTACCTTTTCAACGGTCAGAGAGTTCACTTTTATCCCTTCCGCTTCCAGCGCCTTTCTTATCTGGCGTTCAGCGGTAAGCTGGTACGGCAGATATTTCCACCCAAGCCACAGCACCAGTGCCAGCACTATAAGCAGTATTATTATCTTGCGGAATATACGGCGTTTTCTTTTAGGTTTTTGCATTGCCACATGATAGGCACAAATATATAAAGATACAATAAGCGGAGAAAATAATTGAGCATATTGGGCAAAAAACTGGTTCTTGCCAGCAACAACAAGGGCAAGGTGAAAGAGATATCCGAGCTACTAAAGATATTCGATATTGAAGTGGTACCTGCGGGCAGTTTCCCGTATCCAGAGCCGGAAGAGACCGGCACAACCTTCCTTCAGAACGCTGAGATAAAATCGCGCTACTATGCCACGCGCACCGGCCTGCCTGCGCTTTCAGATGATTCCGGCTTAGAGGTGGAATCCCTGCAAGGCCGCCCTGGAGTGTATTCTGCCGACTGGGCTGAAACAGGTGAGGGGAGAGATTTCTATCTCGCTATGGATAAGGTCGAGCAGGAACTCAACAATTCAGGCATCAAAACACGTAATATAAATGAAGATGAAAAAGCCAAGCTTGCCTGTAATTTCACCTGCATGTTGTCACTCTGCCAGCCAGATGGCACAACGCATAATTTTGAAGGTAAGGTGTTCGGGCATTTAACTTATCCTATACGTGGAGAGGCGGGCTTCGGCTACGATCCGTGCTTTACACCTCTTGGCCACAACCAAACCTTCGCCGAGATGAACCCGCAGGATAAATATAAAATATCCCACCGCGCTAATGCTTTTGTAAAATTACAGGCTTTCCTAAGAACTGAGTAATTCAATATACTCGTCATATTCCTGAATATTCTCGATGCCTTTATTTATCTTCTCCTCGCGATCCAGCGCCGAGAAAATATTATTGCCGGTATTATACATATAGATCTCTTCCGAGAACTCCTGCAGATTTTTCTGTTGCACGCCTGCCTCGTGGTTACTCCATAGCACTGCAACTGCAATCACCACTGCCGCGAAAGATGCCGCGCTGTAAGAATAGCGTTCAATAAACCAGCCAAAGCCCGTTTTCTTAGTGGCCGCACTTTCATTCTGAATGCGGCGCATAATGCGCTCTTCAATCCCTTCAGGAACCTGCACTTCGCTCTTCATCTGCAATAATGTATCAAGGTTGTTTTTCATAACATATCCCCAAGTTTAATTTTCCTTTTTTCCAGCATCTCTCCCAGTTTTTTCTTTCCGCGTAGCAGGTGGCTTTCTACCGCTTTAACAGAAATATTCATCACCTTGGCAATCTCCTGCTGCTTCAGTTCTTCCTTATAGTAAAGCGTCAGCGCCATATGTTGCGGTTCAGAAAGCTTCTGCATAAGTTCTTCAATAAACTCCGCCAGACTGCTGTTATCAAAACTGTCGGTGTTCACATCGTAACTTACATTATCATCCAGCTCCTGCTCGGCACGCCTTATTACCTTACGGCGATAATCTAAACAGGTATTGGCTGTTATCCTGTATATCCAGGTAGAAAGGCTGGCCATCTCGCGCTTCCAGTTCTTCAGATTCTTCCACAGTTTAACAAAGCTTTCCTGCACCGCTTCTTCAGCTGCGCTCTGGTTCCTCAGTATTCTGTAGCATAAACCGTACATAA
>JAMHZE010000029.1:0-14269 GCA_035909535.1 Rickettsiales bacterium
TACGCGAATATGGCGTAAAAGGCGTTGTTGACAGCCGCGCCCTTCAAACACTGGCTCCGAGCGTTCGCGGCTACGTTGCCTGCAAATAACAATGTTAACACGCTTCGCACCTTCTCCTACGGGATATCTACACATCGGTAACGTGCGTACCGCCCTTATGTGCTGGCTATATGCACGCAAGACAGGCGGCAAGTTTATGCTGCGGATTGATGACACCGATAAGGAAAGAAGCAAAGAGGAATACGTTGCTGCGCTGAAGGTTGATCTGGACTGGCTGGGCTTGAGCTATGATAAAGAAATGCGCCAGAGTGAACGCTTTGGCCGTTATGACGAGGCAGTCGAAGACCTGAAGAAGAAAGGCAGGATATATGCCGCCTACGAAACAGCAGAAGAACTGGAATTTAAACGCAAGATACAGCTTGGTCGCGGCCTGCCTCCGGTTTATGACCGCAGCGCGCTGAACCTTACCGATGCCGAAAAGCAGAAATATGAAGCCGAGGGGCGTAAGCCTCACTGGCGCTTTAAGCTGGATAGCAGCGAGATAGAATGGGACGATGAAATACGTGGCGTGATAAAGATGAACCCTGCGAATATGAGTGACCCGATAATTATTCGTGAGAACGGCGAGTATACATACATGCTGCCAAGCACGGTGGATGATTACGATACCGATGTAACGCATATTCTGCGCGGTGAGGATCATATATCTAACACAGCGATACAGATACAGATGTTCCGCGCGATGGGCGATAAACCGGTGCCAAAATTTGCGCATAACTCTCTGATAAAAACGCGCGAAGGCAAGCTTTCCAAGCGTGAAGGTAAAGGCGCTGTTGCCGAGCTGCGCGAGATGGGAATCCGCCCGATGGCGATAAACAGTTTTCTGGCAAAGATAGGTACAAGCGACCCTGTTCAGCTGAAAGACAATATTGAACAGCTTGTAGGCGAGTTTGACATTGGCAAGTTCAGCAAATCTCCGACCATGTATGACATGGAAGATATTCTGCGCCTGAACACAAAAGCCCTGCATGAAACTGCATTCGCAGAAGTAAAGAACAGGTTGCCAGCGGCCATGAACGAAGATTTCTGGAATGTGGTGAGGCTGAACGTTGAGAACGTTGATGATGCCGCGCTGTGGTGGAAGATATGCAATGAAGACGTTAGCGGCAATGTTGATGATGCCGATAAAGAATTTTTGAAGGACGCTGCGGCTTCTCTGCCGAATGCGCTTGATGAAAAAAGCTGGGATGTGTGGATAAATGAGCTGAAAGCGAAATCTGGCCGTAAAGGCAAAGCGCTTTTCATGCCACTGCGCGTTGCTCTTACCGGTATGGAACACGGCCCTGAAATGAAGAATCTGCTGCCTCTTATCGACAGGGATGTTATTCTGAAGCGACTTGCAGCTTAAAACTCACAAGCTTTTTATGGAACTATATCTCAATAATTCACTTTCCGGTAACAAGGAAAGATTCACTCCGCTCGACGCAGAAAACATACGTATGTATGTTTGCGGCCCGACGGTTTACGACCGCCCTCACCTTGGGAATGCCCGCGCGGTTGTTGTTTATGATGTACTGTACCGCATATTGCAGAAACAATATGGCAAGAACAGCATTACATACGCTCGCAACATTACCGATGTTGACGACAAGATAAACGCCGCGGCGATAGAGAACAAAGAGACCATTAAACAACTGACTGACCGCGTTACAGGCTGGTTTCATGCGGATATGGACGCGCTGAATAACTTACGCCCGAATGTTGAACCTACTGCCACAAGCCATATTGAGGTGATGATAAAGCTTATTGAGCAGATAATTGAGAACGGCCATGCCTATGTTTCTGCCGGACATGTGCTGATGAATGTAGAAAGCCTGAAAAAGATAAAAGATTATGAATATGGCTGCCTTTCCGGCAAGGTGCAGGAAGACCTGATTGCAGGCGCCCGCGTGGAAGTGGAAAGCTATAAGCGCAATGCCAATGATTTTGTTCTGTGGAAGCCGGCAGATGCCGAAGACGACGAAAGCAGCAAATTTAAAAGCCCATGGGGCGTTGGCAGGCCGGGCTGGCATATTGAATGCAGCGCGATGAGCGTTACGCATCTGGGCGCGGAGTTTGATATTCATGGCGGCGGTGCAGATCTTAAATTTCCGCACCACGAGAACGAGATAGCGCAATGCAAAGGCGCAGACCATAGCGCAGGCTATGCACGCTACTGGATACATAACGGCTTTCTGACCGTTAACGGCGAGAAGATGAGCAAGAGCCTTGGCAATTTTACAACCGTGCGCGACCTGCTGGATAAAGGCGTGAAAGGCGAAGTGATAAGACTGGCGCTGCTTTCTGCGCAGTATCGCAAGCCGCTGGATTTTTCCGACAAGCTTATTGAGGACAGTCAGAAAACTCTGGATAAGTTCTATAACGCGCTGCGCGAAATGAAGCGTAATGAGAACGCCCTGCCCGATGATGTTGATACGGATATACAGGCAAGCCTGGCAGAACGCTCTAAAACGGCATATTACCAGTTCATACATGCGCTGCATGACGACATGAACACACCGCTGGCGATAAGCCATTTATACACGATAATAAAAGGTATGCGCAGCGTGAATTCTGACGCTGAGGGGCTGAAACTGTTCCGTGAAGCTTGTGGATTGCTAGGCATTTGCCAGATGGATGTTGAGGAATGGTTCGGCAAAACAACTCATATCAACGCGAAGCTGGTTGAAGAAAAAATAGCAGCTCGCGCAGAAGCCAAAAAGAATAAGGATTTCAAAACCGCCGATGCGATACGCGCCGAAATAGAAGCGATGGGCGTTATACTGAAAGACAGCAAGGACGGCACCACCTGGGAATTGAAGTAGCCTAGCGACCTATGCGAGTGCCGGTTTGTTTTTGCGGCGCGGCGTTCTGCTCAAAACCATCTGGAAGAGAAAGGCCACCGCCAAGCTCTGTAAGCTGGCGCTGCTCTATAGCCTGCTCTAGATTAGAAGAACGCATTTTTATCACCGTATCCAGCGACCTTCTGACATCAGCATCTTTAAAGAAAGCAGGAATAGCCTCTGCCGCGCAGATAAGCTTTTCAGAAAGCGCAGCAAGCTGTTCACCATTGAGAGGCTTAACGCCTGTTGCAGCCTCTGCCGATGCAGCTTTTGCATCTTCCGCGAGCTGCGTGCCCGGCTTAATACTGTTCGATGCAAGCTGGTAGTAACCGGCAGCGGCAGATTTAAAAGACGCCTCAAAGGTTTTAAAATCTTCCACCTGACGCAGTTGCGGGTTTAGCTTGGCCGCAGACATAACGATATTTGAAAGATGCGCGAATGCCTGAATTTCCGTAAGCAGCGCAGGGTCTTTTTCCACACCCAATGCGGCCCCTATTTCCGGCTTTTTATCCGCCAGCAGGGAATTTATATTTGCATGCGGTGCGGCGCTGCCATCTGCCAGAGCGGCAAGTTGTTCCGCGGCGTGAATGGTTTGCACACCTTGTCTTTCCTCACGGGAGAAGAGGCCGATACGCTGACCGACCTTATGGTTGGTGAATGTTTTTGTGAACTCTTCAGCTTCCAGCTCCGATAATTTTACGGATGACGGATTGAAATCTGGCGACTGGCGGGAGGCCTCGTTACGCGCTGCGCGTATCTGGTCTATGTTTTTAAGATCAAGAAGATCTACGGCTTTATCTGGATTGGCAACACCGTGACGGAACAAATATGAAAGGCTTTCCTGAGCCTCTAACAGAACATTCACATTCTGCTCGGAAAGCAGATACTCGTTCACCAGAGATTCTACACTGGCGCTGAATTTTTTACGGTTATCAGGCATAAACACCCCCTGTTGTTTCGATGCAGGCTACCATAATTGCAGGGCTTTTGAAAGAAAAACTAACTGCTTGCTACAAAATGCGGATTACGCAGGGATTCTACATCTAAATAATTGAATTTATACATGAATTCTCCACCATCAGCCAGGCACATAGTACCACCCGCAGCTTCCAGTATAGCATGGCCTGCGGCTGTATCCCACTGCATGGTGTTGGAAAAGCGCGGATAGATATCTGCCGAGCCTTCTGCCACAAGGCAGAATTTATACGAGCTGGCGGTTTCAATAAAGTCTTTTACGTTCAGCTTCTGCACGTATTCTTCTGTAAGGGCGTTGCGGTGGTGACGGCTTGCTATCACGCGCAGCCCCTGCCCCTCAGTCGGTTTCCGGAAAACTTTTATGAGTTCAGGAGAGCCGCCATTCCGCACTTTATACGCCTTGCCATCTACCCCTGTGTAATATAACAGCCCAAGCGCAGGCGCGTATATAACGCCCATATAAGCACGGTTATTTACCACCAGCCCGATATTAACGGTGAAATACGGCTCAGCCTTTACAAAGGAGCGCGTGCCATCCAGCGGATCTACCAGCCAGTAGGTGTTTGTGTGGGGGATATTATCGAATTCCCCCTCCTCTGAAATTACAGGTATATTTGGTGTTAAACTACGTAATGCAGCAGTAATAAATGCATCTGCCTGCATATCTGCAATGGTTACGGGAGAGTTGTCATTTTTAAGGCCTACGCTGAGTTCCGTGCGATAGTGTCGCATTAATATATCACCGGCTTTTAAGGCCATATCGATAAGTTTCGGGGAAAAAGAAGTATATTGCATTATCTGCCCGCTAGACTATATAGCTTATTTGGAATCAACTAATGGTCAGATATGGCAGATAAGTTAAGACAAGACAACCTGAAATATTCTTCTACGGCAAGCTTTGACGACACAAAAGCCGCCAGCAAATTCCAGAAAGATAACATGAAGCTTATCTCGAAAGTGATAGGTTTTGGCGAAAGCAAAATCAGCAAAAAACTGAGCGATTCTTTCAGCAATTTTATCAAGGCCTTCTACACAGGCAGCGATATAAAATACCTTCAAACCACCCCGCCGGACATTCTTTTTGATGTGGCTTATTCCGCATTCGAGTTCATGCAGGAAAAGAAGGAAAAACGCCTGATACGCGTGTTCAACCCTGATAACGAAACGAACGGCTGGAAAAGCGACAGGACGATAATAGAAGTAAGCAGCAACGATATGCCTTTCGTGCTGGATTCTATAATCAACTATGTTTACCAGGATGACCGCATTCTGCATGAAGTGCTGCACCCTACCATGAACGTAGAACGCGACAGCAGCGGCAAACTGGTTCAAATTTCCGCCGAGAACGGCAAGGGCACAACAGAAGCACTGGTACATATACAGGTTGGCCATATATCTGATGCGAAAGAACGCGCAAAGATAGAGACGGATATAAACAATATTCTGGATTCGGTTGCCTGCGCAGTAGGCGACTGGAAACAGATGCTGACCCGCGCAGAACAGACCATGAACCGCCTGAAAATGGCCGGCAAAGGCCCTGATGCCGCAGAAGCTGCGGAAGCTGTTGCCTTTATAAAATGGGCGATGGAGAAGAACTTTATATTCCTTGGCTATCGCGACCATGATTTTAAAAAGGATAAATCCTTTAATATAAATACTGATACCGAACTTGGTATATTCCGCGCCGCCACAACCAAAGCCTATGATGAAAAGATACAGGCCGTTGGCGTTAACAGCGCGCTGTTCGAGAACAGCCATGTACCGGTTGAGATAACAAAATCATCCCGCCGCTCTGTTGTGCATCGCGGTGTTATGATGGATTACATCGGCATCAAAAAATATGACGATAAAGGCAATGTTACCGGTGAAGAAAGATTCATCGGATTGTTCACATCTCGCGTTTACTTCCAGAGCGCGCATGACATACCTATCATCCGCAGAAAGATTGACAACATTGTTGCACGCTCCGGCTTCTCGCCTTCCGGCCATAGCGGCAAGGCGCTTGTAGCCGTGCTTGAAGGCCATCCACGCGATGAGTTGCTGCAATCTACCGAAGAAGAACTGTTTGAAATAGGCATGGGCATTGTTTCTCTTTCTGAGAAGCCTGCGACAAGGATATTCATCCGCCGTGATAGATTCCTGCGATTCTACAGCTGTATACTTTTTATTCCGCGCGATTTCTTCACCACGCAACTGCGTGAGAAAATTCAGCAGATACTGGAAGAAGAACTGGGCGGCAAGGTAATGGATTACTATACTCAGGTTACTGATTCCCCTCTGGCGCGTGTGAACGTGCTGGTGCGTACCGTACCGGAAGGCCAGGCTTCTGATTACCTGCATGTGACCAACCAGCTGAAAGAGATACCTCAGGTGGATATTGAAAGGCTACAGCAGAAGATCGAAGAAAAGACCAATAGCTGGATAGACGGGCTGAACAAAAAGCTTCTTGAAAGATTTGGCGAGATTGAAGGCGAACAGGTGTTCCGCAACTATGCGAAAGCATTCCCTGAAGGCTACAAAGATGCCTACCACCCGGGCGGCGCAAGCATTGACATTCAGAAGATAGAGCATGTGTACAAAACCAATGATATAGCGCTTTCGCTGTATTTTGACCTGTACCACCTTGAGCGCGATACCGAAGACCAGTTCCAGCTGAAGCTATTCTCTCTGGGCGACAGGATAACGCTTTCCGACATTTTGCCTATAATCGAGAATATGGGCTTCCACGCGGTTGACGAGATCACCTTCAAAATCCAGCCGAAGAACAAAGATAAGCACGTTTGGATACACCACTTTAAGCTACAGCTTGATAAGACAGGTGTGGACAGCGAACGCCTTGTTACCATTAAGGATATTAAAGAGATATTCGAGGAAACGCTGCTGCTGATATGGAATAAAGGCATTGAGAGCGATTCTCTCAACAGGCTGGTTTCTCTTGCGGCTATCAACTCACGCAATATCAACCTGCTGCGCGCATATACTAAATATATACTGCAACTGCGCTTCCCGTACTCTAAGGAGTTCATATCGCAGGTGCTGTGCAAGTATCCGCAGCTAACAAAAACCATGGTGGATTACTTCCACGCGAAGTTTGATCCTAGCGTGAATGATGCTGACCGCAAAAACCAGATGCAAAAGCTGGAAGGCGAAGTAAAGCAGGCACTGCAAAAGGTTTCATCGGTTGCTGAAGATAAGATAATAAACCAGATATTCGATACCTTCCGCGCGACGCTGAGAACGAACTTCTTCCAGAAGGACGAGAACGGCAAGCCGAAGAGTTATGTATCATTCAAGCTGTGCTCGGCAGATGTGCCAAGCATGCCAAAACCAAAACCGCATGCAGAGATATTCGTGTTCTCTTACGATGTGGAAGCGACGCACTTACGCTTTGGCAAGGTGGCTCGCGGCGGCTTACGCTGGAGCGACAGGATGGAAGATTTCCGCACCGAAGTGCTGGGGCTGGTAAAAGCACAGCAGGTGAAGAACTCGGTTATCGTGCCGGTTGGTTCTAAAGGTGGCTTTGTTGTGAAGCACCCTGTAGCCGATAAAGGCGAATACTTTAAACAAGGCGTGGAATGCTATAAAACATTCCTTTCCGGCATGCTGGATATTACCGACAACATTGTTAACGGTAAGATAGTTGCCCCGACAGACGTGGTAAGACACGATGCGGAAGACCCGTATCTGGTTGTTGCGGCCGATAAAGGTACGGCGACATTCTCTGACACGGCGAACGGCATTTCTGCGAAATACGGCTTCTGGCTGGGCGATGCATTTGCATCTGGCGGCAGCGCCGGTTATGACCACAAAAAGATGGGCATAACGGCTCGCGGTGCGTGGGTTTGCGTACAACGCCACTTCCACGAAATGGGCAGAGACCCGATGAAGGAAGACTTTACCTGCATAGGTATTGGCGGCATGTCTGGCGACGTGTTCGGTAACGGCCTGCTGCAATCAGAGCACTTTAAACTGGTGGGCGCTTTCAACCACATACATATATTTGTAGACCCTAACCCTGATACGAAAAAATCGTTCAAGGAAAGGCAAAGACTGTTTGAAAGGCCAGAACTGGGCTGGACAGATTATGACGCAAAACTGATATCTAAAGGCGGCGGCATTTTCATGAGAAGCTCGAAGACCATTCCTGTTTCCAAGGAAATGAAAGAGCTGTTCGACATTGAAGAGAGTGAGATATCTCCGGATAACCTGATACGCAAGATGCTGATGTCTCGCGTTGACCTGATATGGAACGGCGGTATTGGTACTTATATTAAGGCCACCACCGAAACCAATGAACAGGTTGGCGACAAGGCCAATGATAACCTGCGCGTGAACGGTAACGAAGTGCGTGCGAAGGTTGTGGGCGAAGGCGGTAACCTTGGCTGCACGCAAAAAGGCCGTATTGAATACGCTCAGAACGGCGGCAGGATAAACACCGATGCGATAGACAACTCTGCCGGTGTGGATTGTTCTGACCATGAGGTTAATATAAAAATAGCCATGCGCGCGGCGGTAGATGCCAAGAAGCTGGATATTGAAAAACGTAACGAGATACTTGTTAGCATGACCGACGAGGTGGCGCAGCTTGTTCTGCGTGATAACCACCTGCAGTCTCAGGCCATTACCGTGCTGGAAAACCAGAATAACAAGATAACCGAGGATAACATTCGCCTGATGCAGTTCCTTGAAAAAGAAGGAAGGCTGGACAGGGCAATAGAGTTTTTACCAACCAATGAAACGCTTTATCAGCGTGCATCTATAGGCAAAGGCCTGACACGCCCTGAACTTGCAGTGCTGCTGGCATATTCTAAACTATATATATTCGATGACCTGATACATTCGAATATGCCTGATGACGACTACATGGTTTCTGACCTGATGCTGTACTTCCCTACCGCTATGAGAGAGAAGTTTAAAGCTGAGATAGAAGGCCACCAGCTGCGCAGGGAGATAATCACCACCTTCGTTTCCAACTCTATTGTGAACCGTGCAGGCACCACCTTCTACAACCGTATGAAGGAAGAGACCGGCATGAAAGGCTGCGATGTTGCGCGCGCATATACCGTTGTGCGTGACAGCTTTGGCCTGCGCCAGATATGGGAAGAGATAGAGGAAGCGCAAAGTGCGATAACCCTTGAAACAATGATTGAGCTTTACGGCGAGATAGACCTGCTGATGGAACGTACCTGCGGCTGGTTTTTGCGTAACTGCCCGCAGCCTTTAGATGCAAGCGGACTGGTAGCGCATTACCGCCCTGCCATAGCAGAGATAGCGAAAAGCCTAGATTCCATGATCAACCCGACCATCCGCGAAATGCGTGATGCGAAAATGAACAGCTTTATTGAACGCAACGTTCCGAAAGATCTGGCCCTGAAGATGGCTAGCCTTGAAGCGCTGGCCTCGGCCACGGATATTGTACTTGTTGCACAACGCACCAAACTGCCTGTTACTATTGCAGGTCAGGTTTACTTCCGCGTGGGTGATACGTTCAACCTGGGCTGGCTGCGTAGCGAAGCACGCAAAATGTTCACCACTTCGCACTGGGATAACCTTGCGCTTAAAACGCTTATCGGTACTTTCTTTGACAGGCAGATGCAGCTTGCAGAAGATGTGCTTAAGAACGGCTGCGACGAGAATTCCTGCGATGTTACGCTGGATGGCTGGCTGAAGAAGAAAGAGAAAGCCATTGCGCGTTACACAAGCTTTATGCAGGATATGCGCAATCAGGAGAAGCTGACGCAGGCCATGCTGATGGTAGCGGTTGAGCGCGTTAGCGCGATATAGCGCCGAATATAAACGCCCTACTCGGCTATTGCATTACGTATGGTTTGACGGACGGCGAATATCGCCAGCGGCACAAGCACCATTAAGTATGCCAGTACATTGCCATAAAGCGCAAGAACGCCCATCTGGCTTTCTGTGCCCTGAGATTCCATGAACGAAAGGCTGAGTATTACTACAGGAATGTAAAGCGGTATGGATAGTATGACCGATACTATGCTGCCCTGCTTAAGACCGCTGGTTATTCCGGATATCATGACGTTTATAACGGCCAGCACAGGCGCTACAGCAAGCACCAGCAGCATAAGCAGCATTGTATGACCAAATGGCAGGCTGAAGAATACCGCCGCCAGAGGTATGGTAAGAACGAGCGGCAGGCCAAAACACAGGTATTGTGACAGCATTTTTGCAAAAATAAGGCTGTTGAGCGAGTTTACCCTTATATATAGCTGTTGCAGCACCCCGGATTCGAGATCGCGGTCAAAAATGAAGTGGCTGGACAGGTTGGAAGCCAGCATAAAACATACGATAATTGCCGAAACTGCTATCTGAAAATTGATGATTTCTGCCGTTGCAAAGGCAAAAAGGAAGGAAATTATAATAAAAAATACTAACAGGTTGAATATCTCGGACCAATGACGGGCGACCACCCTCACCTCTCGACCAACCAATTGAAATAACTGCATAAATATCTAACCTGATTTATATATGTTTTTGCTTGATTCGACAGTGATTTTTCGTTAGATTCCATGCCGATACCCCAAAATAGATAAAATTTTATATAATTTCAAATAAACTTTGTTGCAAATTGAGTTAATTTGAGTTATAAAGGATGAGACTTTAAACAATTTGGGGGTTTAAAAATGTCACAATCTAGAGCTATATCTGCTATGAAAAAACAATCTTGGCGTATTTTCAAGAGGAACGGTCTTGTCCTCAACGCATTTGCCACTGCGGTAATCTTTGCATCTACTGCGGCGGTGGCTGATATGCCAGCGGGCGGTAACTGGGTTGCTGGCGGCGGTAATACCGTTATAGACGGAAATACCATGAACATTAACCAGAACGGCCAGTATGGTATCATACAATGGGGCGGTGGTTTTAACATAGCTAATGGTAACACCGTTAACTTTAACAACGGTACAGGCGCTACTCTTAACCAAGATATCAGCGGTAACGGCTCTTTTATCGACGGTAACCTTAATGCTACCGGCAGCGTTTACGTACAGAACGCGAATGGTGTGATAGTTGGCCCTAACGGTAACATTCTTACAGGCGGTTCTTTCGTAGCGACCACGCGCGATATCAGCCACGATGACTTCCTGAACGGCAGGAACAACTTTAACGGCACCAGCGATGCAGGTGTTGTGAACCAAGGTAACATTAAATCTGTTAACGGTGATGTTATACTTGTTGGTCGTTATGTTTCTAACAGCGGTTCTATAGAAGCCGGCCGTAACGTATTTGCGGCAGCTGGCGACCAGGTTCTGCTTACAGATACAGGTACTGGCAATGCTAACATGCACGTTGCAGTAGCTGATGCTTCTGCTGCGCAAGCTGCACTTCAGGCCAATGGCGGTAACGTATATGGTCTTGCAATAAACAATACAGGCGTAATTAAAGCTAACCAGATCAGCAACGTTAATGGTCAGGTTGTTCTTTCTTCTGCTGTAGGCACTACACAGAACGCCGGTTCTATCGATACTTCTTCTGCTAACGGTAATGGCGGTAACGTTACAGTTACAGGCCAGAATGTAATAGCTGCGGCTGGTTCTTCCATCAACGCGAGCGGTTACAATAACGGTGGTAACATAAATCTGGGTGGCGGCTGGCAAGGTGCTGACGCGAACATCCAGAACGCACAGAACACTACTGTTGAAGCTGGCGCAACCCTTACATCTAACGCTGTGAACGGCGATGCAGGCCAAGTTGCCGTATGGTCTGACAACACTACCGTATTCCGTGGCGCAGTTTCTGCTGCTTCTACTAACGGTAAAGGTGGCAGCGTAGAAATTTCCGGTAAAGAAATCCTGAACATTGATACTCTTCAGAATATCAACGTTGCAGGCGGTTCTGAGAATGGTCTACTTCTTCTTGACCCGACCAACATCAATATACTTAGCGGTAACGGTCCTGACCTTACATCAGGTATAACTTCAAACAACACGCTTTACGATACTGATATATCAAACTGGCTGAACAACAACTCGAACCTGGTTATACTTACTTCCAGCGCGGGTGCTGAAGCCGGTGATATTAACTTTGGCCAAGGCGTTAACATAGCTTGGGGTTCAAATAACACTCTTACTCTTAACGCTATAAGAGATATCAACCTTGCTAATACTATTATCAACGCAGGTGCTGCAAACGGCACTGCGAACATAATATTCAACGCAGGTCGCGATATCAACTTTACCGAGAATGCTCTTCTTTCTGCAGGTAAACAAGGCGCTATAATGCTGAACGCTGCAAGCGGCCAATGGCATGCCGGCACAGGCTCTATCAACTTTGCAAGCACTGCAACGCTGATAGCCGACAAGATCTTCCTGAGATCTGGCATAACTGACGGTAACCGTACTGACCTGACAAGCGCAGTTAAATTCGGTAACCATGATGGCGCTTATGGCTCTTTTGAGATAAGCGGTTTCAACAACGTTGATATCAACGCAGGTGCAACCAATAAAGTTATCACTGAAGGTGGCTCTGTTGTTATCAATGCAAGAAACATACTGATAAACGAAGATTATCAGGTGGGCGGCGACCTTATACTTAACGCAGGTGCGTTTGATGACGACACTAACGTTTTCACTGCTGAAGGCGGCAGGGTATTTACTGGCACCAACCCATTCTCTGATGGCTGGAAACAGAATACAGGTACTATAACTTTTGAAACAACAGGCGCAAACAGCGTTATAGATTTTGACGTATGCTGCGGTGTTACCCTTACTTCTGGCGTAGATGCCAATGGTAACAGGGTTGACCTGACTCCTGATGTTGTGAACTTCAGCTACAATAATGCTACTAACGAGTATAAATGGTTCGAAGCTAAAGGTTTCGGCACGTTCCAGACCGTTTTCGAAGGCGGCACGCTGACAACTATTGATCATGCTGACGTAAACAGGAACGGCTTTGTTAAGATAATAAACGACGATAACGTTATAGACTTCAACGTTAACGCTCATAACAACGTTCTGGTTATAGCTAACAACAGCACTGAAGTGAAAGATGTTAACGTAACTTCCGGCACTGATATAACATTCGTAGTAGATGAGAACACTCCTCTTGCTCCGGGTGCAGGCCAGCTTAACGTTTCAGCGGGCGCGAACTTTACTGCCCCTGTTATTGCCCTGTACACTTCACAACAGGCTAACAACAGCATCAACGGTACTTTCAACGGCCAAACCTTCTCTGAAGGCCAGGAATTTGTTGAAACTTCGATCGAAAAATGGCTGGTATTCTACCAAAATAACTTCAACGGTAACCCGCTGGATGATACTGCCGGTGCTAACCCGTTCATAGTTTACTACAAGAACAACGGTACTCCGTTCACGCCACGTGGCGACTGCTCTGCTAACCCGCAGGCCGCAGGTTGTGAGAACTTTGTTGAGTTCACTGAAACTGGTAAAGAATACCGTGTAGCACTGACCCAGGATTCTACTACTCCTGAAGAAGGCGCTCTGGCATGGGGTAACAGCTCGATGGTTCGTAACAACGAATTCTACACCATCAAGTCTTATGACTATGTTGATACTAACCTGACTACATCTGAGAAGATCTCTACCTTCTGGTACGCTCTTCCGATACAGCTTGTTAACATTCCGCTTACCGGCGCGGCTGCCATACCTGGTATCCAGTCTATCGCGGAAGGCCTGAAAAGCATTACAGGCGGTATACAAAGCGGTCTTGATTCAGTTGTAAGGTAATAAATACCCTACTAACCACATACTAAAAAGAACCCCTCGAAAATTCGATTTTCGGGGGGTTTTTCTTTGACAGCATCCAAATATTGCTGTAATCCAGACCCATAAATATTTTAAAACAATCAAATTTATCTCTCTGTATGAAAAGGCTTCTCATCGCTTCCACCTCTTTGTTCACGGTGCTTTCTGCAACTTCTGCGAACGCCCACTTCTATGAAAAACTCTGTGAGACACTGCCGGCAGGCAAGCAACAGGGCTCCTTCATCGCTACAGATGATGCAAGAACTGATAAATTTGTTAAGGTTGGCGATACAAAAAGCTTTTTGAAAGGCCGTACTAACCGTTACATAGTTAACCAGCATAACGGCGAACCTATCATTTTCTCTGAGAACTGCGACGGCAAGATGATCGCGAAAACAGGCCCTGGTCTGCGCGGCCTGATGATAACTACGCCGGAACACTATCGCGGAGTGATGAAAGAACAATTTAACACCCCTGGCTTCTTCATTGAAGACCTGAAGGTTCTGACGAACGAATCTGATATCAATGCTCACATGCAGGGCTATGAAACCGACGCTATCGACAACGCGCTGATGGATAAAATTATCCGTGACGTTGTGGTGTTCATGCGTGATCAGAACCAGCCGGTTATTGATGCTTACTTCCCTGAACAGGATGTGACCGACGGCTTTATTGTGGTGCTTGTTTCCC
>JAMHZE010000030.1:0-23256 GCA_035909535.1 Rickettsiales bacterium
ATATCTATCTAAAGTTTTCTTTTGCGTTTATCTATCGGTTGAAATAGTTTTGTTGTGAGTAAAAACAAAACACACGAGAGGGACCATGAAACTTAAACTGCTTACCGCAACGGCTATCGTACTTTTTTCAACTACATCTTTAGCGCAAGAGGCCAAAAAATGGCACACTGTGATCGAGGTTGAAGGGCGCGTTAATGCAGACCGTTCCATAGGTTACCCTAAAGTTCTTATCCCGCTTATGCAGGATGAATCGAGCCTGCTCTACACCGATATCCGCTCGCGTTTTGATGACCTGAATTCCGAAGAATATAATCTCGGTCTTGGTTACCGTAAAATAGTAGGAGACTGGATATATGGTGGTTACGGCTTCATAGATCATCTTTCCAGCGCTAATGGTTTTGAATACTGGCAGGGTACTGCCGGTCTTGAGATGCTTTCGGAAGATTGGGATATCCGCATCAACGGCTACCTGCCGGAATCTACTGAAAACTCGCTTGGTGGCGGCGGCGCACCATCACTCACTATAGATGGCGGCGGTAACTTCTCACTTTCTACTGGCGGTGGTTTCGCTGAAAGGGCTCTCCCGGGTTTTGATGCCGAGGTGGGTTACAAACTTCCTATCAATGGCCTCGATCTGCGTGTGTTTGGTGGTATGTATCATTTCGCGGCAGCTGGCTTTGAAGATGTTACCGGCCCAAAGGCTCGCGTAGAACTTACGCTGGATGACAGGCATATATCTAAAATACCTGCCGGTATGGAATTCACTATCGGTGCCCAGTTCCAGAACGATGGCCCTCGAGAAGATACTGGCACCATTTTCGCGCAGATACGCGTACCGTTCGGCGGCAGCGAATCTAAAACCAAGCTTAACCCGCTGGAACGCCGCATGACCAACTTCATCGAGCGTGACGTAGATATAATCGCAGGGCAGGGCGGTACAACTCCTGCTACTACCGAGGCCGCTGAAGTAACCATCAATGGTGAAACCTTTCAGGGTATAGATGCCACCGTAGATGCTACTACAGTAAACATTCAGGGCGCGCTCAACGCAGTAAACGGTGCTCCAAGCCTCGTCCTGTTCGATGGCTCAGCGGGTGATATAGATTTTGGTTCAGACCAGATATTGCTTAATAACAATCAGGTGATAATCGGTGCAGGCTCTGTTCTTTCTGCAACCGGCCTAACCTCCAATAATACTATGGATGCAACTCTTGCAGGTGTTCGCCCTACAATAGTAAACGGCACGCCTAACGTGTCAGATTCCTTCATCAGGATAGATAACATCAATGCGGCCATAGTTGGTGTAGATTTTCGCGCGATGGATCATATCGATAACGCTATAGAAATATACAATACCACCGGTGGCCAAAGCGTGCTTGTGAAAGATGTCGCCATCAGCGCGTTAGATCAAATGGGTCTTTATATGTTTGGCAATGCCGGCTCAATACGTGCGGAAGATGTAAGAATAGATGATACTACGATGGGTTACTATATCCACTCATCTTCAGATGTCACCATTTCCGGAGGTTCTATCAGTAATACATCCAGCACAGGTCTGGCTGTTGTTGCTTCCTCTCATGGCATAACTGTTGAAAATATAGAAATCAGCAATGTAGCTAACGGCCATGCTGTTTATACCGCCAATTCCAATAACGTAAACCTTACGGGTATTACTGCCAATAATGTAGATTACGGTATATATGTAACTGATGCAATAAATGCTACTGTAGAAAACTCAACAGTAACAGATAGCGCCAATATCGCATTTGGTTTTGCTTTATTTACCGGCGCTACAGCCAGTAATCTGCAGGCAAATAATGTTGGTACTGGCCTGTATATAGATACTTCAGATAATATAGATTTTACTGATGTTAGCGTAACAGGTGCCGCATCAGGCCTACGGATGTTCACATCTGATGATATACAATTAGCCAATGTTTCCCTCACCGATATCTCTGCCACGGCCATAGAGATGCTAAACCTAACAAACTCAGGTGGTGCGGTAACGCTTGCCGGAACAGCTCCTGCAACAAATTGTGATGCAACGGGTGTTAATACCAATACATCCATCGCGATAGGTGGCTCTACCTGCCCATAAAATGGTGAGGTCAATATGGATATCAGCAGAAGAAACTTTATCGCTGTTACAGGTGCGGGTGCTTTAGGTGCCGCACTTGCCTCTGGCTCTCTCGGCAGTATTGCTTTCGCTTCAGGGCAGGGCGCGCAGATAAAGGCCGTCGCTTTTGATGCCTTCCCGATATTCGATCCGCGCCCGGCATTTGCCGTTCTCAAGCAGCAATTTCCGGAAAAGGGTGACGAGCTGCAAAAAGCATGGTTCGCAAAAATATTCGGATACACATGGCTGCGCACAACGGCAGGGCAGTATCAAAACTTTACGCAGGTGATGGAAGAGGCGCTCATATTCACCGCAAAATCCATGCAGCTGCAACTTACGCCGGAAAAACAAAGCGCCATAATATCGGCCTTCTCGCAGCTTCCGGTCTGGCCAGATGTTCTTCCTGCGCTGCAAAAACTTAGGCAGCATGGCATACGCCTTGCCTTTCTTTCCAACATGCAGGAATCAATGCTGCGTGCCAATATGCGCTATAACAACATTGAAGAATATTTTGAATTCACGCTCAGTACAGATGCCGTGCAGCAATATAAGCCATCACCAAAAGCCTACCAGCTTGCTGTAGATTCCTTCAAGCTGAAGAAGGAAGAGATAGCCTTCGCCGCCTTCGCAGGGTGGGATGCCGCTGGCGCAGCATGGTTCGGTTATCCTACTGTGTGGGTAAATCGTATCAACTCCCCGGCGGAAGAATTGGGCATAACGCCTGCCGCTACGGGTAGTAATATCTCCGCGCTGCTTACTCTGCTGAAAGTCGAGTAGCCAGTCGCTTCGCTTGTGTTTCGTTATTGAAGAACTTTCGCGCATCATGGTTGCCGTCAACCACTCCTGCTTCGTAAGCCTCTATCACATGGGCATATTCGTCTTTCTTTTCCTTTTGCGCCAGCTCGGCCACTGCTTTGCCGCGGCAAAAATATTCCCACAGCTTGGCGGGCATAACACCTTCGCAGATATGCTTGGTGTATTTAAAATGCGTCTTCAAATTCTTAACGCCAATATCGTTAAAGCCGGTACGCACAAAAACCTGCATATAGCCGGTAAAGTAAACCACTTCCTCAACGCTGGTGAAGATCTTCCCGCGAGCGGACATCGCCTCGGTTATCTGCCTGTGTATCTCAGGACCTATCTTGGCCGTAACTTCCACATATTTTTTATTCGCCCAGAACATGGCGCATATATTACATAATTTTTTCTGTCCCTGCTACCCGTAAATAAAAAAAGGGATATGGTTTCATCCATATCCCTTTTTATGCCTTTATGCAGTGCAGCGGTTAGTTGGTACCGCCGGTGATAGAAAGATCATGACCGCGTTTGCCATCCAGGCTTATACCTGCAGTGCTTACAACAGCCTTGTTTATCTCCTTGCCCATGCCCGCAACTTCAGAGCTCATTTCGCCAGTAACGGTAACGGTCTGGCCTTCTTCAGCCTTAATTGCAGCTTCGGTGTTAACATCTATTGTTTTACCTGCGCTGTCTTTCAGGATAAGTTTATTGTCGTTAACAATATCCTCAACCACGCCGGAAATAGTTACCTTACCTGCTTTAGGCAGGGCATCTACCTGTTTTGCATCTGCGTTTACTTTTATGCTTTGTGCGTATGCAGCGCTACCAGTTGCCAGAACGGCAGTAGTACCAAGTACCATAAGTTTCTTTAACATTTTAGTCTCCTTTTGGTTAGTGTCGGCGCCGTATCAGATCATGAAACGCGCCGACAGTTCAGATATATGCCTGTATGAATAAAGCCTCCATGCAGCTTTTGGGTTTGCGTGTAAAATATTCATAAGGCTACTTGGGTAACCTTCATCTTCCTTCTGAATAGCAACGATATTTATTTCCTGCTTATATTTTAAGCTGTCTGCGAGATGGCTTGCTTATTCCTTATGCGCTAGTCTTAAGCCAATAACCAAAGGAGAACGCTCATGCCATACTATATTGAAAGAGATCCGCCGCTGGAAGTTCCTGATACTCCACCGGTGCAAAAGCCAACGCCGGAGAAGGCGCGATACACAAAAACATTTTTGGTTTTATCGGCCTTTGCAGCGCTTACCGTTAGCGTGGCAAATGTCCGCGCCGATGATAATATCGGCGGTAAAAAGACCATAGATGGCGAGGTGAACAGCAATATTGCCGTTAACACGCCGGATATGCTGGGCGGCAACCCTGTTGTTGGCACTGCAACCGGCACAATGGTAGATAGCTCTACAGGTATAGGCCAGCCCGCCTCGATGAGAAACGGCAACTTCCCTGTCGATAAAGAAGTAAAGACCATCAAAAAAGATGTGAAGAAAGAAGTGAAAACCAAGGAAGAAAAGCTGAAGAAAGAAAAGGAAAAAGCCGTAAAAAAGGGCGATGCAGCGACGCAGGCCGACATTGATGCCGAGCTGAAGGTCAAAAGGCCTGATGTTAAGGTTTGGTAGCTGGCCGCGCCTCCTGCGTCATTGCGCCTGTCCGCCGAAGCTTTAGCGAAGGCTGGAAGAAAGGCTAAAGCCTGACGAGGCAATCCAGATAGTCTTTGTCATTCCAGCGAAACCGTAGGTTCGCCAAAGCTGGAATCCAGTCAGGCCATAAACTTCAACCGCTAGAGTTATAATAACCCTATGAATGTACTCTTCCGTTCCTTCCTTAACTCGCTCAGCGGCCTGCGCCTCGCCTGGGCAGATCACTCCTTCCGCAATTCCTGTTTCATTGCGCTCGTGGGGCTTATCATCGCCACCGTGTGGAAGGTTTACGCGCCGCTGCCGCTTTATACATGGGCAATTCTGGTAGGCTGCCTGTTTCCCATAATTATCATAGAGGCCGTCAATACCTCAATAGAAGCGGTAACAGATAAAGCCAGCCCCGAACGCTCCGCCCTCGCCAAAAAAGCAAAAGATATCGGCAGCGCCGCCGTCCTTCTGGCCAAGCTCCTCGCCACCTTCTGCTGGCTGGTTATATTGCTGGGGTAGGGGGACTATCTTTAACTTCATTTATGGGCATAAGTCTTACAATTGCCATTTCTGGTTTAATAGAGTTAACCCAATCATTAAGCGCAGATTGTCCAGCTGAGTTCCAATTTGGGCTAAAGAATCTGGCTATTGAGTCTCCCAATGGAGTAAATAGAATACCTCGTATTTCAATTTTACTTTTTGGTATGATTAGATAGTTAGTTTTATCGTAGGTAGCAGTAAAAGCCTGGCCTGGATTGTAAGTTCTGGAACTAGTTAAATGGTCTGCGACAACCCCGATATCTCCTAGCTGAAAAACAAGATTACCTACTGTTTTGCCAGTGGTTGGATCAGCGCGATCAAGTGCTTTAATAATAGAGTTTGGCAAAATCGGAGTATTGCTCATCCAAGTGCAGAGATTTAAAAGATCAGAAAGAGCCTTAAATAAATCTTCTTCCATATTTCCAATAAGCCAAAGCACCCGTGGACTTACCGTCCCTGGTGTTTCTGTTTCATATGCAAGTGCTCGAGCTAGCAAGTCACTGCGCCAATCTTCATTGCGTTTACGTGCTAGTTCATTAAACTTATCAATCCAATGTTCTTTTATTTCTTGCGTAGCAGTAGTGGAATCAGAAGCTGTCTTATCACCATAAGATAGGGATTTTAAGGCGATATGAACTTGCCTTGTAATACCATCAACAAATTCCAAATCTCGTTCAATTCTTATTCTCTCATCAGCAGGGGCATTAATAAAGCGTTCCAATAAAATTTTTTTTACTTCGCCCCGTGTTTGTATTTCAGTGCTCAATAATTCCTTTAGAAAATCCACTTGCGCTATACGCCCTAAATGGCGTTGATAAGCTTCAGAAGCTTTGTCTGATTGTGAGATAGCAAAAGGACCTATTGCGCGAATAACGTTTCCAAGACGTTTGCTATTTTCAGATATTGTCGTAATCCAATTCATAACTTTCCTCTGAAATTCGAACTATAATTATTTCAATAATACAATCAGATAAGAATTTGGCAACTCGCCTATTTTAAGCTTTTGAACCGAAAAAATGAAGTTGGTTGTAGCGCTGGAATGCCCAGCATTCCAATGATGTGAGGGATGAGATTGCCTCAGCTAAAGCTTCGGCGCTTCGTCGGGCTGTTGCCCTCCTTGTCGAACTTCGTTCTCATCTCAGAACATCTTCCAAATTTTTATTAAAATGGCGCTGTTGCGCTTATCACTTTAATAAAAATCTGGCGGAAGGGATGAGATTCGAACTCACGATACGTTTATCACGTATACACACTTTCCAGGCGTGCGCCTTCAACCGCTCGGCCACCCTTCCGTAATTGAGGTAGTTTCTATACACATTCGGCCAGATTCGCAACAAAAAAGGCTGAAAACTGACAATCGAGAACTTGCAGACAACCCAACTAGCGCCGCATTTCCTCCAGCTCCAGCCAGCGGCTCTCGCGGCGCTCAAGCTCTTTCTGAACATCGCCAAGCTGCTTTGTCGCTGCAAAAAAGCCGTCTGCGTCCTTCTCGTAGAACTCGGGGTCGGCCAGCATATCGTTCAGCTTGCCAATTTCCTCTTCCAGCACGGCCATTCTGGCGGGCAGGTTATCCAGCTCGTATTGCAGCTTATAGGTCAGCTTTTTTGGCTTGTTCTCATTCGTATTCGCCGGCCTCTCAGCGCGGGCAGGGGTGTCAGATCCCTTATCGGCCTTTCCGCCGCCTTTGGCCTTTTTAAACTCGCCCTTCTTATGCGCCACATAATCGCTATAACCGCCTATCATGCTTTCCACCACCGCATCGCCCTCGAACGCAACCACGCGCGTAACGATCTGGTCGAGGAAATCACGGTCGTGGCTCACCACAATCAGCGTTCCCGCGTATTTAGAAAGTATCTCCTCAAGCATCTCCAGCGTATCCATATCAAGGTCGTTGGTCGGTTCGTCCAGTATCATCAGCGTGCCCGGGTTCGCCAGAACCTTCGCCAGCATCAACCTGTTCTTCTGCCCGCCGGAAAGCGTACCTACAAGATTGCGCGCATCCTTCGGGTCAAACATGAACTTCTTCAAATACCCGCAAACATGCATCAGCTTGCCGTTCACATTCACGTGGTCGCCGCCTTCGGGGCAGAGCGTTTTCCACAACGTATACTCGTAATTCAGGTCTTCGCGCTTCTGGTCAAAGTACGAAACCTCCTGGTTCTTGCCTATCTTTACCGTGCCGCTATCAGGCACCAGCTGCTTCAGCAGCATCTTCAAAAACGTTGTCTTGCCGCTGCCGTTCCGCCCTAAAATCCCAATCCTGTCGCCTTTGGTTATCTTATAGGCAAAGTTCTTTAAAATTACCTTCTCAGCTCCGCCGTCATCTTTAAAACTTTTCGACACGTTAAAGAATTCCGCTACCGTATTTGTGGTAAGCTCAACTTCGGGCGCATCTATCTCTATCTTTTTTATCGCGCGGCGGTAGCTGCTCATATCCTGCTTCAGCTTATCGCGGGCGGCCCTTACCATTTCCACGCGCCTTACGTTCCTTTTTCTGCGTGCCTTAATACCTTTGGTGGCCCATTCCAGCTCCTCAGAAACTATCTTCTTCCTGCGTTCCAGCTCTCTGCGTTCGTGGTCGAGCAGCATTTCGCTCCATTCCTCAAAATACTCAAAGCCGCGAGGGGCAACTCTCAAATTGCCTCTGTCCAGCCAGAATATCCGGTTCGATATATTCTTCAGGAATGTCTTATCGTGGCTCACGCATAAAAACGCACCGCGATACATTCTCAAATAACCTTCAAGCCATTCAATGCCCGCAAGGTCAAGGTGGTTGGTCGGCTCATCCAGCAATAAAATATTCGGTTCTTCCACAAGGCTGCGTGCCAGCGCCGCTCGGCGCAGCTGCCCGCCGGAAAGCCTGCCCATTTTCGTATCAAGCTCCAGCTCAAGCGGGTACGCCACAGATTCCACCATATGCCTGTTGTCGTCGGTCTGTTTTTCCTTATCCAGCACGCTGAATATAAAATCGAACACGCTTTGTTTCGGGTCGAAAGGAACCTCTTGCTGCAAGTAGCCAACCTTTAAACCGGGTGATACAATGCGCTTGCCCATATCCAGCTCGCGCGCGCCGCTTATCATTTGCATAAGCGTGCTTTTGCCGCTGCCGTTCTTGCCCACAAGGCAAATACGGTCATCGTCATGAATGTTCAGAGAAAGTCCGTCAAAAAGCGGTTTGCCGCCAAAGGTAACGGTGCCTTCAACAATGCTGAGTAATAATTCTGCCATCAGCTTTTCTAATAAATGCTTTTAGATTCCGCGCAATAAAAAAGCGCGCCAATTAGCGCGCTTCTCCAGTAGTCAAACTACTTATAGCAAAATAGCTATTAAGCTGTTTCTTGCAGGTTAACTGCAGAAACGCGACCCTTTGCTTCAGTCAGGTCAAAGCTAAGCTTTTGGCCTTCGTTTAGGCTTTTCCAGCCTGCCTGTTGAACAGCAGAAATGTGAACGAACACATCTTTGCCACCATCATCAGGTTGTACGAAACCGTAACCTTTAGTAGGGTTGAACCATTTTACTGTACCAGTAGCCATATGAACTCCTTATTTATTTGGCGTTATAGTAATGAGCCGGATTTGCTAGTTTTCATAGCTGTCTTTGACTTCGCCAGAAATAAAAAATTCACTGAAGAACACTTTATTATCCACTTCAAATCTTCAAAGACATCCAAACTCAACTAGTCCTCTAGCACGGAAAAACGGCATATGTCAAGAAAACTTAGTTCAGGTATGCTTTTCGGGCGTTTTTAGGGGTAAAATGGCCTGTTTAAAGCCTGATTTTAACTTTAAACGCTTCTATATGCCATACTTAGGTTGTGTATCTTATTGTTAATGGTTGGGGTTCTTTTGGTTGACAGTCAGGTTGTTTTGCCTGATTTTACTGGTTGGTTTTTTAATAAGTAAGGAGATGTACAGTGTCTAAATATATTTTAATGCTTGGTTTTGTAATGTTTTTTCAGGCGGCTGCCTTTGCTGACAGCAAGGTAACCACGCTAGATGTAGCAGAGGTTGCGCTTGGCATGACCCAACAACAGGCTGCTGCGGCAGTTGCACAAAATCCGGAACTTTCACCACTTGCTAAGGGTGGCCTTACTGCTGAATTCAACAGAAATGACCTGCCGGAGCCTATAATTCTGTTCCATACATCGCACGAGCCAAAAACAATGGCGGAAGAAATTACCGTGTTTTTAACGGCGCAACCGGCTGAGCAAAAGGTGTGGAAGGTTATCAGGCATGTAACATACCAGCAGGGGCAGCAGCCGGTTCTGGATAATGTTAACGCGGCTATAATCCAGAAGTATGGCAGCACCCCAACTGTTTCTGCCAATAACGGTAACCAGCTTACATGGGTTTATGATCTTGAGGGCAACCCGTTAGCCTCTGCGGAAGGTGCGGGTCTTATCAGCAAATGTGTAAGTGATGGTATTCAGGCTCTTGGCTTTGATACTTCAGGCGCCAGGAATAAATTCCTTAATCTGGTAAACTTTCCTAACGATAGAGTAAGAATGACAGCTCCTGCGGAGTGTAACAACTATCGTTTTGCAAGAGTTCAGCTTTCAACTACAGATGGCTTTGTTTCGCGTATAAGCGTTGTGCTGGTAGATATGTCTATAGGCATGCCTGCGCTTCACAATACACTTAAGTATGTTGATGATCAGATAAACGCAGCTGCCAGCCAGAAGCTTAACGATGCGCAATCTATCCAGCCTAAGCTTTAGTATATAGTGTTACTTTAAAGGGAGTCCCGGCGCAAAGGCCGGGATAACCGGTAATTATTTAAAGCTTACTTTCAGTATCTCGTACTCTTTTAAGCCGCCCGGGGTTGTTACTTTTACCGTATCGCCTTCTTCCTTACCGATAAGTGCGCGCGCGATTGGGGATGTATTAGATATCTTCTTTTTCTTTATATCGGCCTCGTATTCGCCAACTATTTGGTAGCTGCTTTCCTCGTCGCTTACGCAGTCAGCTATATCAACAGTTGCGCCGAACAGCACTTTGCTGCCGCTCATGTTCTTTACATCTATAACTTCGGCATTGGCAATGTAGTTCTCCAGCTCCTGAATGCGGCCTTCAATAAAGCTCTGTTTTTCTTTCGCGGCATGGTATTCCGCGTTCTCGCGCAGATCTCCGTGTTCGCGTGCAACTGCAATCTGTTCGATAATTGCAGGGCGGTCATTGAACTTCAGGCTTTTATGTTCCTGTTCAAGCTGTTCGTAGCCCTGTTTTGTTATGTATATCTTGCTCATTTTGGTATCCCTCTCGTAATTATTGGAAATAGTATGATAAATGCCGGGCAGGGTCAAGCGCGATGCTCTGCGCTGCCTGTTTACCTACATCGCAGACCGCCGGATAAATATTTTATGGGGTCTTAGGCGATGTAGGCCTGTATTGGTTTGACATCCAGGCTCTCCTTTTTCTTCATAGCCTGTAGTGCGTTCACAATCTCTCGTGCACCTGTTGCGGTGGTGGTGTGCGGTATCTTGTACATAATAGCGGTGCGGCGTATGCTAAAGCTATCCTTCAGCGATTTAGAGCCTTCCGTGGTGTTTATTATCAGATGAACCTTACCTTCTATCAAAGAATCCACAATGTGAGGGCTGCCTTCCAGCACCTTGTTCACTGTTTCTGCCGGTACGCCGTTATCATTGAGGAACTTGGCCGTACCACGTGTAGAAACTATGCTGTAGCCTATGCTGTGCAGGGTTTTAGCCATGTTCAGCATTGCCTGCTTGTCAGAATCCTTAACGGAGATGAACACCGTGCCGCTACGCGGAAGGTTGTTGTTACAACCCATCTGCGCCTTTGCAAATGCCAGAGGGAAGCTTTCGTCAATGCCCATTGCCTCGCCGGTAGATTTCATTTCAGGCCCAAGCACAATATCGCTTTCCGAGAACTTGTTGAACGGGAACACAACTTCCTTAACGGCATAGTGCTTTAGTTCCATCACGCGGTTCTCGTATTCCTCAAGGTTTATCAGGTCGCGCAGCTTTCTGCCTATCATCACTAAAGATGCTATCTTCGCAACCGGAATGCCCGTAGCTTTTGCCACAAACGGCACGGTACGGCTTGCACGAGGGTTAACTTCCAGAATATAAATATCCTTACCAACAATCGCGTACTGAATGTTTATCAGCCCGTTCACGTTCAGGCCAAGCGCTATCTTGCGGCTTTGAACTTTCAGTTCTTCCATTATCTCGCGGGAAAGTGAGTATGGCGGGATAGAACATGCCGAATCGCCGGAATGTATACCGGCTTCTTCAATATGTTCCATAATGCCGGCAATATAAACATCCTTGCCGTCGCATATCGCATCAACGTCAACCTCGGTCGCATTCTGCAGGAAAGAATCCAGCAGCAGAGGGCCGCCGTCAAAGCAGTCAGGAAAGTCTTTTAAGTAACGGCGCAGGCCGAATGTATTCTTCACCACGCGCATAGAACGTCCACCAAGTACAAAGCTCGGGCGCACTACAACAGGCAGGCCAACGGCCTTTGCCTTTTTCTCAAGGTCTTCGGCCTTAAAGCATATATCGCTTTTCGGCTGAAGCAGCCCTTGCTTCTCGATAAAGTCTTTGAACATCTCACGGTCTTCCGCCAGCTCGATAGAGTGGTTGGAAGTTCCAAGCAGAGGCACGTTCGCCGCCTCGAGCGACTTCGCCAGCTTAAGCGGTGTCTGTCCGCCAAACTGTACGTTAAGGCCCAGCAGCTTGCCTGCTTTCTGCTCCGCATGAACTATCTCAAGTACATCTTCAGTCGTCAGCGGTTCAAAATACAGTCGGTCAGAAGTATCGTAATCGGTAGAAACCGTTTCAGGGTTGCAGTTCACCATTATGGTTTCAATGCCTTGTTCCTGCAGGCTAAAGCACGCATGAACGCATGTGTAGTCAAACTCAATGCCCTGGCCGATACGGTTCGGGCCGGAGCCCAGAATTATTGCCTTATCCTGAGAAGAAATAGCGGTCTCATCATTCCTTACGGTCTGTAACTTGCCGTCTACAAGCTTGTAAGAATCATCGCGATAGCTGGAATACATATAAGGTGTCTGGCTTTCAAACTCAGCCGCGCATGTATCCACGCGTTTAAACACAGGGCGTACATCCATTTTATGGCGCAGCGCTCGTATCTCATCTTCCTTCTTGCCGGTAAGCTGCGCGATGCGCTGGTCGGCAAAGCCAAGCTTCTTCAGCTCCAGCATTTGCTGTCTGTCGCTAAGGTCTATGCTGCCGTCTTTTATTTCTTTTTCGGCATCAATTATCTGTTTCATCTGCTCCAGATACCACATATCCCAGTCGGTAAGCTTGTTCACTTCCTTAACGCTCATGCCTTCGCGCAAAGCCTGCGCTATAAGCAGAATACGTTTAGGGGTGCGCAGTTGCAGCTGTTTCTTTAAGGACTTCTCGCCCTCCTTCTCGTTCAGGCCGCAAAGACCTGTTTCAAGGCTGCGCAGGGCTTTCTGCAAAGCCTCGCAGAAGTTGCCGCCAATGGCCATAGCCTCGCCGACAGATTTCATCGCCGAGCCGAGTATTGGAGTTTCAGTGGTAAATTTCTCGAAGGTGAAGCGCGGTATCTTTATCACCACATAATCTATGGTCGGCTCGAAAGATGCAGGCGTAACCTTGGTACAATCATTCACAATTTCATCAAGCGTGTAGCCAACAGCAAGCTTCGCCGCAACCTTGGCAATAGGGAAGCCCGTCGCCTTGGAAGCCAGCGCAGATGAGCGCGAAACACGTGGATTCATCTCAATAACAACCTGTCTGCCGGTTTTCGGGTCAACGGCAAACTGCACGTTACTGCCACCCGTTTCAACGCCTATCTCACGCAAAACCGCGCAAGATGCATCACGCATCTTCTGGTATTCTTTATCGGTAAGGGTAAGGGCAGGGGCCACGGTTATAGAATCTCCCGTATGCACACCCATTGGGTCCACGTTCTCAATAGAACATATTATAATGCAGTTATCCGCGCGGTCGCGTACAACTTCCATTTCGTATTCTTTCCAGCCCAGCAGGCTTTCATCTATCAGCACTTGGTTTGTCGGGCTTTCATGCAGGCCGTTCTTCACGATCTTCTCGTACTCAGCCTCGGTATTCGCAACACCGCCGCCGCTGCCACCAAGAGTGAACGAAGGGCGTATGATTGCAGGCAGGCCAATATCCTTCAGTGCCGCTTGTGCCTCTTCCCAGCTATTAACTATCGCGTTGCGAGGCACTTCAAGGCCTATCTTCGCCATAGCTTCGTTGAACATTCTGCGGTTCTCGGCTTTCTCGATGGCATCAGGTTGTGCGCCTATAAGCTTCACGTTCTCTTTATCCAGTATGCCCATTTTATGCAGCGCGAGCGATGTGTTCAGGCCAGTCTGAGCGCCCATTGTAGGCAGCAGCGCATCAGGGCGTTCCTTCGCGATTATCTTCTCAACAAACTCAGGCGAAATAGGCTCAATATAGGTCGCATCCGCCACATTCGGGTCGGTCATTATGGTGGCAGGGTTGGAATTTATCAGAATAACGCGATAGCCTTCTTCCTTAAGCGCTTTGCAGGCTTGCGTGCCGGAGTAATCAAACTCACACGCCTGACCAATAACAATAGGTCCTGCTCCGATTATAAGAATGGAATTTATATCTGTACGCTTAGGCATCTCTCTATCCTTTTTCCCTGGCATTAGTGCCAGCACTTTTCTATAGGCAAATTGTTGAAATTAATAAGCCTAATGAAACATTAATCAAGAAGAAAATGCAGCAAAGATTATAAGATGCGTTATGCGGGTTTTTATAGCGGGTTATTATGTATTATCTGGCTTTCCGTGTGGCAAGAGATGATAGCAATTTATCCGTATCTTTTGCAAACTCGCCCAGAGCTTTCATGTTCACGTCTTCCAGCTTGGGAAACTTCATGTTCCCGATAAGCTCATGTACGGTCTGCAGTTTAGAGAATATATTAGATACGCCCTTCAGGCTCACCTCAGAAACCTTGCCGTATTCATAGGCTTGCGTCCATCCTTCAGAATTCTCAACATAGCCATACATGGTAGCCTTGGCCGGGTCTTTTAGTGTTTGAGCCTTTATTGTAGTAAGCTTATTCTTGTCATCGGCAAGGGCAGGCGGAAATCCGTTCGTATGTACATAAAGCTCTCCTTCTGCATACTTAGAAAAGGCCTCAAGCTTTACATTCAAATCTTGTATCAAGTCATGTATAGCGTACGATCTTCCATTGAAATGCTTTTTGCTCACCTCAACTATCTTAATGTCGTATCTCTTGTCGGTTTCCTTATCCAGTAGTTTATAGCTGGCGTTCAACGCTTTTATGGTATCAACCGCCGCCTTCCAGTGCTTATGGCCGGTTATCTCTTTCGCTATAGATGGCTTTAATATCTCTGCCATTTCTATCTTCCCAGCCTTTGTTCCGATAGGCTTCTTTGCAGTTCCTTTGCCAGTGCGCCTATGTCTTTTACATTCACCCCTATATCAGAAAAATCTTTTCTGCCGATAATATTACTTACCAGAGTAAGATCTTCGGAAATATTAGTGATTCCCTTAGGTGTCAGGCTATGAACAGTGCCAAGTTTTATGCGGAAGGTGTCTTTTTCTCCGTTGCCAATGTCGCGATCTTCAATAACAAAAACAGGTGTATCACCGGTTTTCGAAAGTGCGTTTATAGGGGTAAGCTTTCTTGGCTCTGCTATATCTTCAAGATGCTGGCCTTTTGTGCCCACATAAAGTTTTCCCTCAGAAAATTCCTTGAGCGCCTTTAGCTCTCCTTTAACCTTAGAAATTGCTTCGTGCAGCTCGCCCACTCCGCCCAGATGTTCGATACTGGCGGTGTGCAGCTTATCGTCACTTTTATCAGTTGCTCTGGTTATTAGCCCGTGCAGCGCATCATACGCAGCTGAAAAACTCTGGCTTTCCGTTAGTTTTTGGATGTCGTGGCGTTCTGCTATTTTTGGCATATCCCCTCTGAAATTACGTTAACTGCCTGTATTATATCATGTAATTGTTAACAAACTGTTAACAAAGTTTAGGTTTTAAATCATTATATATCAAGGGGGTAGGGCAAAGTATGATATTATTCGTAGTAATATATCACTTCATCAGGGCGTATCTTGCCGGTGGTACGCCTGTACTGCTCGTCCAGCAGGTCGCCGTCCAGAGATCTCGGGTAAAGTTTATGCACCTTGCTGCTGATGTTATCGCGTTTTGCTTCTACGCGCTCCATTTCGGTTTCCAGTTTTTCCAGACGTGCTTTTTTTGCCAGATAGTTCACAATGCCGTTCTGTCCGTTTATCAGGTGATAGCCGAAATAAACTATAATAAAGGTAAAGATGAATATCTTCAGCGCCTCGCGGGAGATGTTCTTTACCTTAGAATATGTAGTGGCAGATGGCATTTATAAAGCTGTGCAAATATATTTAAACAATTGGTGATTATATATAAATCACGCGTTTCCGCAATAGTAACTATTGTTATAATTCTTTTTCTGCCGCTGCCAGCCCGCTCATGTCGCCTACATGCAACCATTTGCCGTCGTGGATAAGCGCAGATATCCGCCTTCTTTCGCTAAGCAGGTTAAAAACTTCCGAGAGCGAGAATATCTTTTTATCCTCAAATTCTTTCAGTACTGCGCTGTTCAAAATCTGCAAGCCTGTATATATATAAGGCGTGTCGCCGTCCTTTATCGCAAAGCCCTGACCGTCCACATCAAAGTTGCCGTTGCCTTCATAACCAACTGCATTTTCCCTGCTTGTCAGCAGCATCAGCAGGTCGTGCTTTTCCGCATTCCAGTTCGCGGCAAGGCGGGCAAGGGGGTTCTTGCCGTATTTAAAAATAACATCGCTGTTAAGGGTAAATATCGGTTCGTGCTGAATGAAGCCCATCGCATTCATAAGCCCGCCGCCCGTTTCCAGCCTTTCGCTTTCACGGAATATCTTTATATCAACGCCGCGTTCCAGATATTTCTGTACATGGCCTTCAACCTGCTCTGGCAGATAAAACGTATTTATGCCGATGCTTTTTACCCCCGCTGCAATAACCATATCAAGGCTGTAATCCAGCAGCGCCATATCGCCAACTTTTATCAGCGGCTTTGGGGTGTTATCGGTAAGCGGACGCATTCTTGTACCAAGCCCTGCGGCAAATATAAAAGCTTTGGTTGGTATTACAGTCTGCATCTGCTCTCCAAAAATTCTCGCAGCTCTCTCAATGCATCATGCTCAAGGTCTTGCTTCAGGTAAGCTTTTACGCGCGGTATCAGCGGCAGATAGGCATCTTTTTTATCGCGTGCTTTCAGGCGGCTAAATATACCAAGTATCTTCAAATTCCTCTGAGCGCCAAGAATATTATAATCATGTATAAAATCATCTGGTGATACATCGTCACCGGCTATCTTGAAAAAATAGGTCAGCATTTTTTTCTGTATCTCTGTTGGTACATCGCGCCTTGCATCTTCCAGCAGCGAAACCGCATCATAGGCCATGTTGCCTGTCAGAGCGTCCTGAAAATCAAGCAACCCAACCTTCTGAATATTCTTTCTGTCATCAAGCAGCATCAGGTTATCGGCATGGTAGTCGCGCAGAACAATAACATTGTTCGGCAGTTTAAGTTTATCAATGGTACGACTTATAACTTCGGTGTAATCTTCGCGCAGCTCCACCAGCTCTTCGTTCTCAGGCTGCATGAACAGCGGCAGATACCAGTCGGTGAACAGCATCGCCTCCTGCATCAGTTTGCCTTTGCTGTATTCGGGCAGGGTGCTTGTGCCTTTATGTTTGCCTATGTGCGCCAGCACATCTATGGCCAACTTGTAAAGCTCCACCTCTTTCTCGGGCGTTTCTTTAAATATGTCGTTGAACTTCCCATTGCCTAAGTCTTCCAGCAATAAAAAACCATTCTCAATATCCTGCGCCACAATCTCAGGCGCTGAAAGCTTCAGCTCGTGCAGCATGGCGGCAACTGCCACAAAAGGCTTCACGTCCTCTTTCTCAGGATGAGCGTCCATCAATATATATCTCTCGCGGTCTGCGCTTATCCTTTCATATCGGCGGAACGATGCATAGCCCGGAATCGCGGTTCGGGTAATATCCTTCAGCCCTGCATTTTGCAGAAACTGGTCTATCTGTATGTTGCGTTCGTTATTCATGCTATAGAGTCACTATTTATGAAAAACATTGGCACACATACAAGAAAAATCTTGTTTTCCTTGTGGATATGGCCCGATTTTATAGATTGTAGTGTATGTTCAATATCATTCGAAAGAGTATTAATCCGTTCATTGCGGTAAGTTTTGTTATGCTTGGCGTGGTCGGGTTGATCGGCATGGCATCATACAACGCGCTTGATCCCTCATGGGATTTCCAGTCGGAAGGTAATATCAGTAACTTTGCCGGCGCTGCGGGTGCGAACATCTCTGCGCTGTTCCTAAGCTTTATCGGCTATGTTGGCTATCTTCTCAGCTTCTCATTTGTTGTATGGGGTTTAAAACTTCTAAAATTCTCATTCCACCCTATCGCTAAGGAAGAGCTGGAATGGTACAAAGGCCCTTACGCAAAATTATTCTTCCTTATAATTTCCCTGTTATTCACCTGCGGTGCTGCCGCCTGTTTTGATGATATCCGCCCGATACCGGAAGCATGGGTAACCAATTCCCATGGCGGGCATCTGGGCTACTTCCTCAAGCAGCAACTTACGCCAGTAATGGGCTACTGGGTGTTTGCCGGCGTGTTCACCGTATTCGGCATTGTTACCGGTCTTGTAGCGCTTGGCCTCTCGCTTGAAACCTGGATAAAAATGATACTGGTTGTTTATTCATTCGTACTTTCTACTGCGGCCTTTATATATTTCCGCGTGTCGGGTTTTGCGGTGTGGGTATATAAACTATTCCGTAAAGATGGCGGCGAAGAAATTCTCCAGCAGGAAAAGATAGAGAAGCCTAAATCCGATAAGCCTAAAAAAGCGCGTAAGATAGTTAACACGGCTGAAAAGCCTAAAAAACCTGCGGCTTCGCAAGCCTCGCTAGATTTTGATGTCAGCGGTAATTTCCAGCTGCCGCCGCTTTCGCTGCTGCAACTGCCGGAAGATAATAAGGCCAAACGCCCATCTGAAAGCTCGCTTTCTGCCAATGCAGAAATGCTCGAGAAGGTTCTCGAAGATTTCGGCGTGAAGGGTAAAATAATAGAAGTTCAGCCCGGCCCTGTGGTCACGCTTTACTCGTTCGAACCTGCTCCGGGTACAAAATCCTCGCGCATCATCGGCCTTGCAGATGATATAGCCCGCTCCATGACAGCCGTATCAGCGCGTATTTCGGTAATACCTGGTGTTAACGCCATCGGTATCGAACTTCCTAATTCCTTCCGCGAAAAAGTATTCCTGAAAGAGCTGATGCTCGATAACGAATTCAAAAAAACCAAAGCAGCTCTGCCGCTCATTCTGGGTAAAGATATCGCTGGCCGTGGCGTGGTGATAGATCTCGCGCGCACTCCGCACCTGCTTGTTGCTGGTACTACGGGTTCGGGTAAATCTGTCGGTCTTAACGGCATGATAGTTTCACTGCTGTACAAGTATTCCCCTGATGAATGTAAGTTCATAATGATAGACCCGAAGATGCTCGAGCTCTCCGTGTATCAGGATATCCCGCACCTGCTTTCCCCGGTGGTAACAGAGCCGCAAAAGGCAATAGTTGCGCTTAAGTGGGTGGTGCGTGAAATGGAGAATCGCTACCGTTTAATGTCTAACCTCGCAGTGCGTAACATAGATGGCTACAACGAAAAGATTCTTGCGGCGCGAAAAGCGGGCAAGGTTCTTACCCGCACCGTACAAACGGGCTTCGAGCCGGATAGCGGCCGCCCGATAATGGAAGAAGTTCCGCTCGAGATGAAAAAGCTGCCATATATAGTAGTGATAGTAGACGAGATGGCAGACCTTATGCTCGTGGCCGGTAAGGAGATCGAAGGCTCCATCCAAAGGCTGGCTCAGATGGCGCGTGCCGCAGGTATCCACGTTATACTTGCAACGCAGCGTCCGTCGGTAGATGTCATCACGGGTGTCATCAAGGCAAACTTCCCTTCACGTATATCGTTCCAGGTTACTTCCAAAATAGATTCCCGTACAATTCTGGGCGAGCAGGGCGGTGAACAGCTTCTCGGCATGGGTGATATGTTATACATGGCATCGGGCAGCAAAATAATCCGCGTACACGGCCCGTTCGTGGCAGATGACGAGGTGAGGGAGGTCGCAGACTATCTCCGCAAGCAGGCGCAACCACAGTATGTGGAAGAAGTTACGGTGAGTGAAGATGACGAGATGACCCTTGCTCTGGGTGGCGGTGGTGATGGCTTAGATGAGCTCTACCAGCAGGCGGTTCAGGTTATCATGCGCGATAAAAAAGTTTCCACTTCTTATATCCAGCGTGTGTTCAAAATTGGTTATAACCGCGCCGCGAATATAATAGACCAGATGGAACAGCAGGGCGTTATATCTCCGCCAGACCACGTAGGCCGCCGCCAGATACTTCAGAAGTAATTATATTTCCCGCTGAACTCCGGCAGGCGAAAGTACAGATTTCTTCCCGCTTTCTGTTATTTCTGTCAGATGGGTAATAACTATATGCGGTTCATTTGTCTGTACGCCTTTAATCTGCCCGCTTATTTCATAAGGCGGTGTAGCGCTTTCAAGCAGCTTCTTTTGTGAATCGGCTACATGGTATTCGCGTGTGCTGTCGCCATCTTCCCAATGCAGGGAAACAGAATGAGCCTTGGTATTTTCAACGGGGGTTACTTTACGGTTGGTAAAATCTTTCTTGTAAGTAGATTTTACTATGCCTACCAGACTGCCTAGCATTATACCCAGTGCGGCTACGCTAACAGTCAGCTGTGTTTTTATTGCAGCGCCACGGCTAATGCTGCTACTTGTTTTTACTGTTTTAGTTTCCATGGAACTCCCCCTTTAGTTGAATTATTTTTTCATAATACACAAAAAATATTAAAAGGTAAAATCAAAACTTTTAAGTAACTATCTGAAAAATAAGAGTGGTTACTTCAGGGTTGAACTCCGTCCATTAATGGTTATATTCTGTCCCGGATATACAGGTTGATGATATGATATCAGGCATAAAAAAGCTCGTTGAGGGCTACAAGAACTTCTACCAGCGTTACTTTATTGAGAATGCGGAGGTCTACCGCAATCTTTCCCGTAATGGCCAGTCGCCTTCCGCTATTGTTATCGCCTGCTCCGATTCTCGCGTGGATCCTCTTCTTATCACCGGTGCAGAACCGGGTGAACTTTTCGTTATCCGTAACGTTGCCAATCTTGTTCCTCCGTGTGAAAAGCCGGGGCAGAACTCCCTGCACGGTACATCTGCCGCGCTGGAATTTGGCGTGAACATTCTTAACATCAAAAATATCATCGTATTCGGCCACAGCAAATGTGCGGGCATACGTGCGCTTGTAGAAAGTGATATCGACAGTAAAGACCAAAGCTTCGTCGGTTCATGGATGCGCATAATGAAAGATGTAAAACTGGATATAGAAGCTGAGCACGGCCATTTACATAATGATGCGAAGGCGCATCTGTGTGAGCGCAAGGGTATCGAAAAATCTCTTCAGAACCTCATGACATTCCCGTGGATAGCGGAAAAGGTGCAGGCGGGAGAAATGCTTCTTCACGGCTGGTATTTTGATATCGAGCATGGTGAACTGCTAAAGTTCAATGAAATGGAAGACCGCTGGGATAAAGTGGTAGCAGCCTAATATACTTTCTAACTAAATAAGCCCAAAGCACCACACCATCACAGATTTCTGTGCGTGCAAGCGGTTCTCGGCCTCATCATATATAACAGAATTCGGGCCGTCGATGATATCTACCGTAACTTCCTCGCCGCGATGTGCAGGCAGGCAGTGCAGGAAAATGAAATCTTTCTTGGCGTGCGCACATAGCGCCTTGTTAACCTGATAAGGCTTTAGCGCTTTCTTTTTCTTGTCGGTCTCTATCTCATCCCCCATAGAAACCCACGTGTCGGTAGTAATAACATCCGCACCCTTCGCTGCATCTTCAGGCTTTTCGCAATATTTAACATTCGCAGTTTCTTTTATCTCGCCGGCATATTTCTTCGGCGCAGATATACGGAACTCAAAGCCAAGTTTATCCGCGGCTTCCATCCAGCTGCGGCACACGTTGTTAAAGTCACCAAACCACGCAACAACCTTGCCGGCTATCTCGCCCTTGTGTTCTTCAACGGTCATTATATCGGCCATAATCTGGCACGGATGACTCTGGTCGGTCAGGCCGTTTATCACCGGCACGCTTGCGTGTTCTGCTAAACCTTTCAGCGTGTCGTGGCTGTAGGTACGTATCATTATCATATCGCAGTAGCGCGAAAGTACGTTAGCCGTATCAATTACCGGCTCACCGCGACCTATCTGAGAATCTTTGCTGGAAATAACAATGGCATTGCCGCCAAGCTGGTTGATGCCAACTTCAAAAGAAACGCGGGTACGTGTGGAATTCTTCTCGAATATCATGGCAAGCTGTTTGCCTTCCAGTAGCTTACGACCGCCTTTTTTCTGCTCAGCCTTAAGGTCCTTCGCCACATTAAGAATAATGCGAAGTTGCTGAGCATCAAGATCCGCAATATCTAAAAAGTCACGAATACACTGAGGCTGTTTCATATCTTTTAAAACCGCTTGTACCATAATATTACCTTGTGCCATTAACTATTGGCAAAAAAGGATTATTACACTTAAATGGCAGAAATATCAACTAAATAGTTACCGGTTGCCAGTTGCCGCTTTATCGTATAATTTGCCGTTATGGCATCTCCAAAAGCGCAATATGTATGTAATTCCTGTGGTAACGTTACTTCCAAATGGTCTGGTAAGTGCGATTCCTGCGGTGGGTGGAACACCATCTCGGAAGAGCCTGTAAGTCAGGTATTCAGTATTGCCAAGCCGCGTTCCGGAAAATCCGGCGGTAAAATAGAATTTCAAAGCCTTGATGCACCGGAAGAAAAACTGCAACGTCTGCATACCGGTATTGAAGAGCTAGATCGCGTATTCGGCGGCGGTATTGTACCGGGCTCAGCCAGCCTTGTCGGCGGTGATCCTGGCATAGGTAAAAGTACCATATTGCTGCAAATGGTGGCTCGCATGGCTCAGTCTGGCCGCAAATGCGTATACATTACGGGCGAGGAATCAGTCGGGCAGGTGGCAATGCGTGCCAAGCGCCTCGGCCTCGATAAGGCGGGCGTAGATATCGCCGCCGCCACGAATGTTGAAGATATAATCGCCTCACTCCGTACCTCCAAGGCAGATGTGGTAGTGATAGATTCCATTCAAACCATGTTCCTTTCCTCGGTAGATTCCTCTCCGGGCACGGTCTCTCAGGTACGCTTTTCTGCGCATGAACTTATAACTGCCGCAAAGGGTCAGGGCTTCTGCCTTATCCTTGTCGGCCACGTCACTAAAGATGGCCAGATAGCAGGCCCGCGCGTGCTGGAGCACATGGTAGATACCGTATTATATTTTGAGGGCGAGAAGGGTTATAACTTCCGTGTCCTGCGTGCGGTGAAGAACCGCTTTGGCCCCGCCAGCGAGATCGGCGTGTTCGAGATGCGGGAGGAGGGGCTTTCCGAAGTGCAGAACCCGTCCATGCTATTCCTCTCCGGCAAAAGCGAGAACGTCTCCGGCTCGGTCATCTATGCCGGTATGGAAGGCACGCGCCCGATACTGGTAGAAATTCAGGCGCTGGTCGCGCCATCATTCCTTGCCACGCCGCGCCGCGCCGTAGTAGGGTGGGATGCCAACCGCCTCGCGATGGTAATAGCTGTATTGCAGGCGCGTTGCGGTGCCAAGCTGCATGATAAGGAAATTTACCTCAATGTGGCAGGCGGTATAAAACTCAGCGAGCCGGCGGCAGATCTCGCCGTAGCGGCCGCCATACTTTCTGCTGCGGGTTCCCGTGTAGTTCCTTCCGATACTGTGTATTTCGGTGAGATAGGTTTATCAGGAGAGGTTCGCCCGGTATCGCAATCTGTTACGCGGTTGAAGGAAGCCAAAAAGCTCGGCTTTAAAAATGCGGTCACGCCAAAATTATCAGAAAAATCACCACTGCCGCATCATGAACTGCTTCATCTTGCGCAGTTGCACGAATCGCTGAAATAGAAGTTTAAACTACATGCC
>JAMHZE010000031.1:0-8551 GCA_035909535.1 Rickettsiales bacterium
TAAAGAGAACTACCCGAAAGTAGTGCTGACCGACAAAACCAAACGCGCATTGCTGGCAATGAATATATCTTCCAACCAGGGCGACAGAGAAACCATCATACATTTTCTGCGTGAGATAAAGGCTGATATGATAGCCCAATACCCGACAGCAAATGTGCTTAGCAGCGATGTTGTGCGCAATCGTACACTTGCCGTAATGGAAATAATTGTGCCGGATCAATACGGACAGAATATATATAACGTTATGGCGTTCCGCTATGTGGGGAATGATTTTTTCTTCCTGAACTTTAGCTGCCCTGAAGAAGATATGCACATCTGGCGCGACACCGCCAATGAAATAGCCAAAAATGTAAGAATAGCCAACTAGGCTTAAGAAAGTGTTATTACACCATTATGCCATCAGAACCGATGGAATCTCGCACGTTGAGCTGGTAGCCCTGAATATCGCTCATCTCCTTCTGGAGCTTTTCAAGGTTAGAGAGATCTGCAGCGTTAAGAGTTTTATCACCCGCCGCCGAAACCACTTTGTTGAAAGCTTCAGTCAGCTGGTCTGCACGGGTTTGCAGAGCGCCTTCTACCTGAGATGATGAGAAGCCGTTCGAATCATTCAGCAGCTTGTTTATTTTATTTAGATTGTTGAACTGGCTGCCGGTTATCTGCTGCTTATCTATCAGAGAAACGAGTTCAACCGCCTGTACCTGAAGATCCTGCAGGTATCTATCTGCAACACGCGTGATGCCGCCTTCATCTATACCCAGTGAAGCAAAATTTTCTTTTATCGCAGTAAAGCGTTCCTGCTCTGAGCTGGTAAGCTCACGGCGCTGGGATATTTGTGAAAGACCGCGATATTGTAATGCCTGATCTTGCAGGGTTTGGCCGGATACAACACCCGAACCCGCAGAGTTGGATTGTGATGACTTTAAAAAGCTTTGAGCCTCCGGTGAAAGTTCAACCTTATCACTTTCCTTCTTATCGCCCTTTTTATCAGCATCATCTTTTTTGCTGATGTTGAGGATATCATCCTGCAATATCTGAGGCCTGCTTACCTTGTCGGTATTGCTGGCATTCAGACCAATGCTGGTGGTGTTAACCTTTATTCCCTCAATTAACATTTTTATATATGATTTTTATTTGGCCTTTTTCTTTCAGACGGATTACCATTCTATCATGGCATTGCCGATTGCCGAAATGAAATATTTTTAATTAAGTTGAATGTAGCAATATGTTGTATAAAAGAGATAATGATTCTAAAAGAAGCAACTATATCAAAGAGTTATTTGCACAAGAAGATAACACGATGAAAAGCGTGACACAATCTATTGTGGCTAACGGAATTCGCCCCATAAATGTAGGGGCTGATGAAGCAAGAATACTTCAAATTTTAATTAAATTGCATGGAACTTCCAAAATGGTGGAGATAGGTACGCTGGTAGGATATTCCACGATATGGATGGCACGCGCCCTGCCTGAGAACGGTAAGCTGTACAGCTTTGAATACGAAGAGAAGACCGCAGCGGTAGCAAAAGAGAATGTTAAGAACAGCGATGTTGCAGATAAGGTGAATATAATTATTGGCAACGCGCATGACAAACTGCCGGAGATAGAGGCAGAAGGCCCGTTTGACGCTATATTTATTGATGCTGAAAAAGGCGGCTATTGTAAATATCTGGACTGGGCAGAGAAGAATTTACGCAAAGGCGGTTTGATAATTGGTGATAACACGTTCTTGTTCGGGCAGGTTTATGCCGATAAAAGCGAGGAAGAAGATCGCTACCGTGAGATGATTCCTGTGATGCAGGAATTTAACCGCAGGCTGGCCGATAAAAGCAAATATGACGGCGTTATGCTGCCAACCATTGAAGGCATGACCGTTGCCATTAAAAAGTTCTGATAATACAAAATGTTAATCCTTAACTGTTTATTAACCATTTTATGGTAGAATAACCCTATGGCGATACTGCACATACGGGATAAGAATCGCAAGCTTGTTGAAGTGCCGAATGGCTCGCTCGATTTTTCTGAGGGAAGGATACTTGTATGCCTGCCGGGCGATTATGTTTCATCTTTTGGAATGAAGATGGAGGAAGACCCCGAAAGAATGTCTTTTGTGTACGGCTACGGAGAGCTGAAAAATAACTTCCAGAAGCACGCCAACGGCATGCTTAAAATAACAGAGCGCATGCTTGGCGGGAAAGATAAGCTTGATGAAAAAGATAAGCTTATGCTGGCCGCCTATCCTTACGACCTGCTGGATAACAAGAACCTTGAAAGCAGGCTTGAGTACAACCAGAAAAATCCGCACGGTTATTACGCCGATTATGCCGAGACCTTTACCACAAATATTGTAGGGCTTATAGCAAAAGACCCAAAGCTGAAAGACAAGGTAAAGCTGCATAAGAACGGCTATATGTCTTACGAGAGGAAGAAGCTTTACGGCGAGAAGCTTGATGCAGAAACGCTGGATAAGAACCTTTCGCGCCTGACGTTTTTTGGCTATAGCCACGGCAGCGTGTTTTCCGGCGAGATATGTAACTGCCTGAAAGTGCTGATGCGCGATGTAGGCTATGAGGAAGATGAGATAAAGCGGGCACTGAAGAACGTAACAACCATAGCAGTTGCAAGCGTTGCACAGGTTACCACGCCAGAGGCGAACTACTTTACCACCGTACATTTTCAGGCGAAGAATGATGCAGCGGCGGAAGGTAACTTTCCGGGGTTTGAAGAGAAACATAAGGATACAAGGCCGATAGAGCTTTACCTGCATGACCCTAAAACGCTTCAGGTAGTGTGCGAGAACAAGAGCCCGATAGTGTATTTTAAAGGCGCAAGCGAGACCGCCTTAGGAAAAGAAATAGACCCGAATTTTCATACGCTACGGCAGTATAGCGCATATAAATATAAGGCCGAGAATACGATTCCTGTGATGATAGAGAATGCAACGCGTAATGCATTTTATCGCGATAAACCTTTTAAGGATATTTACAGCCTGCTTTCCCGTAATGCCGAGAAACCCGATATAAAAGAAGGTTATTATCCTCGCGCTGAAATTAAGGAGAATAGTGCATTAAATGACCGCGTTCTGGTAAAATATACAAGGCGCGTATTTAACCACTACATTAAAGACCTTGTTGACGAAGCAAGGGGGGAAGGCGCTTTCCAACAGCGTTAATAACTTCTATTAACCACTGCTATTCTTCGCGGAAGGCCTTGCGGAAATCGTTACGCAATGGGTCGAACAGGTATGATATAGGCGAGCGTTCGCCCGTTACTATATATACTTCCACCGGCATGCCCGGATAGAGGTATTCATCCTGTATCACCGCTTTGTTATCAGCCAGAAAACGATGCAGCAGAGAAGTATCTACCTCTACCCTGCCCTTGTAATAACGCTGACGGGTTTGAGGATCTTCAAAGCTATCTGCCGATACGTATTTAAGCACGCCATCCAGCATTGGAATGTGACGCGCGGAATATGCCGAAAGACGTATGCGTGTTTTAAGATCTGGCTTGCGGACCACATCTATATCGTTCGGGGATATTTTCACTTCTGCCACCAGCTGACCCGCCGATGGAACGATAGTAAGAACCTCGCCATTAGGCGGTATAACGCCAGAACTGCCTGCGGTTTTGAACTTCATATCCTTAACGATACCGGCCACCGGTGCGCGTATCTCGGTACGGGAAAGGACATCGGAAGCGGTGCCGCCGCGCTCACGCAGCTCGTTTACACGCGCCTGAGTTTCCTTCACCTTCTCAACCACCTCGTTCAGCGTTTCGTTCTTGATGTTTATCATGTTCAGCTTGTTCTCAGATATCGCCTGATTGGCTTTTGCGATAGCAGAAGTGTACTGGCCGATCGCGCCTTCTATCTCAGAACGGCGGGATTTTAAGTTAAGCAAACGCGACATTGTAGTGTTGCCGCTGGCAAGAAGTTTTTCTACGGCCTCGACCTCTTTATTAGTGTATTCCAGCTGGCTGCGCGCAGAAGTAAGCTGTGCGTTGATACCGCTTATCTCGCTTTGAAGCTGGCGGCCACGCTCAGTAAGAATATCTATTTTGCCGAGATATGCTGTGCGGCGCTCTTTGAATATCTGATCCTGAGCGTTAACGAACTGCTCGTATCTTGCCTTATCTTTTTCCCATGCGGATGGGTACTGAACTTTATCTTTGCCATCACGCTCTGCTATAAGGCGGGCATATTCTGCGAGAGAAGTATTTAACGCACCTTCATAAATTTCTACGTTAGCACCGGCTGATATCTGAGAAAGCTTTATAAGCACCTGCCCTTCTTCCACCACATCACCTTCCTGCACCAATATCTGCGCTATCACGCCGCCTTCAAGGTGCTGAACAACGCGGTTACTGCCGCCTGCACCGACCTCACCCATTGCTATTGCGGCTTTATCTATGCGCGCAAAAATACCCCAGCCGCCAAATCCAACAACCAGAATTACAAGCAGTATAAGACCAAAACGCAGAGGCCCGTGCATGACGGTTTTTATCTCGCTGCTGTAGTCTTTTATTATTTTGTATTCATCTGTCTTTTTCATATGCTACTCGCCTTCTGATGCTGCGCGGGAAAGTTTATCTATCTGCGCCTCAGCATCTTCTATTTTATCAAGATCTGGCTTTGCGGCTTTTTGAGCCGTCTGCCCCTTGCCGCCCGCTGCGTATTTGTTCATTATCTCGTCTTTCGGGCCGTAATCCATCAGCGAGCCATCACGTATCACAATTATTTTGCTGGTGATGTTAACGATGGAAGGCTTGTGGCCTATCATTATTACGGTGCGGCCTTCCTGCCTTGCGGTAACTATTGCACGAAGCAGAAGCTGCTCGCCAAGGCCATCTAGGTTAGCATTCGGTTCATCGAGGAATATCACTGACGGATCACCGTAGAATGCGCGGGCAAGACCGATACGCTGCTTCTGGCCGCCGGAAAGTTCGGCATGGCCTTCACCTATCATTGTATCATAGCCTTCCGGCAGAGAAAGAATGAGTTCATGCACACCGGTTTTTTTAGCGGCGGCTATTACATCATCTTCTTTCACCAGCGGATCGAAACGGGCGATGTTCTCTTTTATTGTGCCTTTCAGAAGGTCTATCGATTGCGGCAGGTAGCCGATATAACGGCCGATGTCATCGCGGTTGCGCTGGAAGATATCACCGCCATCCATACGCACTACGCCCATTGCAGGCTTGTAGATACCACAGAGAAGCTTCATGAAAGTAGATTTGCCTGAGCCGCTTGGGCCTATCATGCCCACTATTTCGCCGGCATCTATTTTAATATCTATACCCTTGATGATAGGAACCATTGTACCCGGACGGAAGAATACCACCTTCTCGGTAGATATCTCTCCGCGAGGTTTGCCGAGGTTCATTACCGTTGGGCGCTCCATCGCAGCACCGAGGAAATCTCTCAGCTTGCCGTAAGAATCTCTGAACGAGCCGAAGGAAGACCATACAGACATTATGGCATCGAACGGTTGCAGCGCCTTGCCAGCAAGTATAGAGCAGGCGATGATGCCACCGAATGTCATTTTACTGTTGAGCGCAAGATATGTACCAACACCGATGATGGATATTTGCAGCACCATGCGCAGGAATTTGGATATAGAGCCGAGGCGGCTGGAGATATAGGCGGTTTCCTGACCGCGCGTGACTATTTGGTCGTGTTCGTCCTTCCAGAGTTTGTAGGTATGAGGGAACATGCCCATTGCCTCGATGACCTCAGAATTGCGGATGAATTCATCACCGCGCTTCATGTTGCTGTGGCTTATGCCGCTGACCTCTTTTACCTGAGGTTTGGTTTTGAACTCTTTATAATATGTAAGGCCGAACAGCACTAATGCGCCGAAGGTTACCAGCAGCGATACTTCCGGGCTGATGAGGAAGATAACGAAGATGAACACGAACGACCAGGGAAGATCGAACACTGCGAATATTTGCGGGCTGGTTACGAATTGTTTTACGGAGTTAGCCTCTACCACGAACTGGCTGTTCATTCTCTGGCCGGAGATGGATGAATGGTTTACAGATAGCTGGAAAACACGGTCATTCAGCTTGCCATCGAGCCATGCAGAGATTTTAATAAGAATGTATTCGCGTACGGAATTGAAGATGGAATAAAGTATGAACGCAAACAGCGCGATGATAGTAAGCGCCGTAAGTGTAGGGATAGAGCCGCTTGAGAGAACGCGATCAAACACCTGAAGGGTGTAGATGGGCAGCATTAACATGAGTACGTTGATTGCCGAGCTGAACAGCAATATATATAATATAGCGCTTCTCAGGCTTTCTTTAAGCAGCTTGAGAAAATCTGCGCGGTCATCTTTTTTAGCTGGAGCGGACTTTTGTTCGCTTTCCATCTTCTTTTCGGCCATAGCCAATTGCACGGGATTCAGTTCCATATACTGCTGTTATAACAGGAAAAGGTTAACAAACTATTAACATTTATGGAATTATTCAGCTTTTAATGTGAAATAAAGATGTTGTGGGGCTTTTTAGCAAGGGGGATATAAGGACTTAACCGAAACTTACTTTCAGTTCGAAGTCATTGAATTTCTGCTGCAAAATGGATTCGTCGGTTATCACGCAGTTTTCCGGCAGGCGCAGTTTTACATTGAAGTTGTTAGGTGTGCGTAGGCTGACGGTAACGGGAATGTGAACGCTTTGCTGGGCGTTATCATTCACGAAGAGCTTCTTTATCTCGGTTAAAGTGTTTTCGTTCACCTTCATGGCATCTATCACCAGCTCGGCCTTGGCCTTGAGGGTTTTGAGATAGGTATCTATGCCCATGATATCTTCCGCGATGAGGCGCAGGCCGCCCTCATCTTTTTTGGCTTCCACCAGAATTGCGAGCGGGGCTGAGCTTTCCAGCATATCGCGGGCTTTGTTGATGAGATCATCATTGAAGATGTTAATTTCTATCATGCCCGATGGGTCTGAAAGGTTGAAGTAGCAGAAGCGCCTGCCGTTAGAGGTACGCTGCACCACACGGTTAGGCACGCCTACTATATATGTACGCACTGCGTTGATAGGAACTTCGCGCGAGGTGTAGCCGTTATTGCCCTGCGAGGTTTTGTATATTGTTATAGGAATGCGCTCATCGAGATCTTCTATCGCGATGAATCTATCTTTAGGCAGAATATGCAGGTAGCTTTCTACCGGATGGTTATCGAGATAGAAGCCAATGGATTCGAACTCTTTAAGCACCTTTTCCTGATGCGACCATTCCGGGAAATCTTTCAGCTTTATTTTGCTGTTGCCCGCAAATGCATCTTCACCACCGAACAGGCTTTCCTGCGAGGAGTTCTTCTCTTCGTTCATACTGCGGTTGAACTGGGTTAATACGCCTGCTTCTTCAAACAACTGGCGGCGATTGTTATGAATAGAATCGAACGAGCCTGAACCTGAAAGGCTTTCTATCTGGCGCTTGTTCATCACGCTATCCGGCACGCGGGATGCAAAATCATCTATACTGTTATAGGCACCGTTAGCAGTACGTTCTGCCACAAGATCATGCATGGCGGCATCACCCACGCTTTTAAGTGCGCCGAGTGCATAGCGTATTGCGGCGGTGCCGTCTTCCAGCTTTTCTACTTTAAATAATGCGCCTGATTTGTTGATATCCGGCGGCAGGATGGTTATTCCCATGCGGCGGGCTTCTTCACGGAAGGTGAGGATCTTATCGGTATCGGTTAGTTCCATGTTCATACATGAAGCGATGAATTCTGCCGGGTGGCGAGCCTTGAGATAGGCCGTTTGATAGCCGATAACCGCATATGCCGCAGCGTGCGATTTGTTGAAACCATAGCCCGCGAATTTTGCAACGAGGTCGAAAATATCTTCCGCCTTTTGTTTATCTACGCCCTTGCCTACCGCGCCGGTAACGAACATTTCACGCTGAGCATCCATCTCGGCTTTAATTTTTTTACCCATTGCACGGCGGAGAAGATCTGCGCCGCCAAGCGAGTAACCCGCAAGTACCTGCGCTATCTGCATCACCTGCTCCTGGTAGATGATAACACCATAGGTTTCTTTCAGAATGCCCTCAAGCGTTGGGTAAAGATAATCAGGCTTTTTCTTGCCGTGCTTACAGGCGATGTAATCCGGAATGTTTTCCATCGGGCCGGGACGGTAGAGCGAAATAAGTGCGATGATATCTTCTATCGAGTCGACCTTCATTTTCCTCATGGAATCTCTCATGCCCGCGGATTCCATCTGGAACACACCGACACCCTTACCTTCTGCCAGCATGGCGAATGTGGCGGCATCATCCAGCGGAATAGTATCGATATCTATTTTAATGCCCTCGTTCTGCTCAACCATCTGCACGGTTTTGTTTACGAGCGTAAGTGTTTTAAGACCAAGGAAGTCGAACTTTACCAGACCTGCGGCCTCGCAATACTTCATGGAATATTGGGTGGTTGGCAGAGCCGAGCGTTTATCGGAATAGAGCGGCACTATCTGTTGCAGCGGCTTTGAACCTATTACCACACCAGCAGCGTGGGTTGATGCATGGCGGTGCATGCCTTCCAGCTTTAAGCCG
>JAMHZE010000032.1:0-2682 GCA_035909535.1 Rickettsiales bacterium
CACGCTCGGAAGCGATGCGGAGCGTTAGGAATGCGAGTGTCATTAGCTGGGTAGTAAACGCCTTTGTAGAGGCTACGCCTATTTCCGGCCCGGAATATATTGGCAGCACGACATCTGATTCGCGCGCGATGGAGCTTTGCACAGTATTGACGATGGAGATTATTTTCTGCCCAGATGATTTTGCGTATTTGAGTGCCGCGAGTGTATCTGCGGTTTCACCCGACTGGGAGATGAATATGCTTACGCCCCCCTGCTCCATTACCGCGCCGCGATAACGGAATTCGGAAGCGATATCTACCGTGCAGGAGATGCGCGCTATTTTTTCGAGCCAGTATTGGGCGACCTTTCCCGCGTAGTAAGATGTACCACAGGCAACGATTGTTACCTTGCTGACACCTGCGAAAGAGAAAGGTATCTGCGGCATGGTGATTTCATTACGCAGAGGATTATAATATGCGTGCAGGTTATCGCCTATTACGGCTGGCTGCTCGAATATTTCCTTCTGCATGAAGTGGTCGTAGTTTTCCTTGCCGACATCTATGCTGGAGAGGTTGGTATTGACCGCCTTGCGTTTTACCGTGCTGCCCGTGGCATCCATAATGGTAACGTGGGACGGGGTAATTTCTGCAATGTCGCCTTCTTCCAGATAGCATATTTTGGAAGTGAGGGTTGCGAGCGCAAGAGCATCTGAAGCGATAAAGTTTTCACCCGAACCATAACCGACAACCAGCGGTGCACCATGACGGGCTGCGTATATGGTATCGGCCAGACCGGCGAAGATGACACCGATAGCATAAGCGCCACGGAAAGATGATACGGCTTTTATTACCGCATCTTTAGGTGAGAGGCCTTTATCTAAGTACGAAGTGATGAGGACGGGAATGACCTCGGTATCTGTTTCGCTGTGGAATTTGTAGCCCTGCGCGGTAAGCTGCTGGCGGAGTTCGAGATAGTTCTCGATGATGCCGTTATGCACGACGGCGACTTTATCTGTGGCGTGAGGATGCGCGTTGCGCTCGGAAGGGGCCCCATGAGTTGCCCAGCGCGTATGGCCGATGCAGGTATTGCCGCCCAGCGGGCTTGATTGCAGGGCCTTATCGAGATTGACGATCTTGCCCTCGGCACGGACACGGCCTATCGCGCCGCCATTATTGGCAGCAACACCGGCTGAATCGTAGCCGCGATATTCAAGGCGCTTCAGACCCTCTACTATAAGCTTAGTAGCCTGAGCATTGCCCGTTATGCCTATTATTCCACACATATTACTTGTATTTACAACTATCAGCGTTTTGTATATATTCTGCGGAAAACAACAAGTTACAAAATATTTCCATGAGCTTTGTATATCTAAACGGCAATTTTTACGAGGACAGTGAGGCTAAAATATCCATACGCGACCGTGGATTTCGCTTCGGTGATGGCCTTTTTGAAACAGTGGCATTTTACGGCGGTAAGATACACCGCTGGAATGAACACAAAGAAAGGCTGGATAACGGCCTGAATGCAGTGGGTATGGTGTTCAACACCGAAAGGCTGCAAAGCGATATTTTGAGAACGATAGAGAAGAACGGCCTGAAGGAAGGTTTGGCACGAGTGGCTGTATCTCGCGGAGAAGGAAGCCGCGGATATTTGCCTGCGCCGAACAGTAGCTGCACCATGGTGATAGAGGTGATGCCGCTGCCGAAGCGTGAACGCGAACATGTTAACCTGTGCGTTTCGAAATGGAGAAAGATACCGAAGGAATGCCTGCCGGTGAATTACAAGCTTATGCAGGGTATGAATTCTACGCTGGCGAAAATGGAAGCTGACGAGAAAGGATTTTTTGACACGATAATGCTGAATGTTAAAGGCGAGATAGCCGAGTGCAGCAGCAGCAATATATTCTGGGTGAAGAAGAATACTATTTATACGCCAAGGCTGGATTGCGGCGTGCTGGACGGGACGATTCGCAGGATGGTGATAGAACAGAAAGAATTTGAGGTGCTGCAAGGCAGGTTCAAAGCTTCTGAATTACGCAGGGCGGATGAAGTATTTATTACCAATGTTGCGCTGAATGTTATGCCTGTGAACGAGGTTGAAGGGCTGTTCAGCAATAAAAAAGGCTACAAAGTTACGCAGAAACTGGCTGATATGGTACAAAATAGCATTGATAATCAATAGATTATTTTACCGCCAAGACTTAACCATTTGTTAATGTTTTTATGCTATAATATCAGGGGTATGCAAACTGACCCGACATATTCGCGCATAAGCTGGAGAGATATAATAGATACCAGCGATATCGATAACAGGCCGAGAGCCGACTGCATATTGCACGGCCAGCAGGTTTCTCTGCGTCAGCTTGCCGAATATGAACTTGATCAGCTTGAAAATACCGGCGTAGGACAGGAATTGCTGTTCAACCTTTCGCAGCTGCCACCCAGCCCACATATAGATGGCGGCAAACGAATAATGATGAAATTCCGTCAGAATGAAATAAGCGTTGCAGTAGACCCCAAAACATACGGTAACTTTACCTATTTCAACATCAACCCCGATGACTGCAAAAAAACCAACATACCACTGGTAGCTGCTATTTCACACGAGCTGGCGCATATAGTAAATGATATGCCGGATAAAAGGAACCTGCACCTATACACGGCAAACTATGAAAAACTTGAACAATATTATAATGCCAGCCTG
>JAMHZE010000033.1:0-15148 GCA_035909535.1 Rickettsiales bacterium
ATAACCGTTTCTGCTGTACTTGGAATGCCAAGCGGCAGGGCTGGCCTTTCATATTTCGGGTTTACGTAAACAACATCTTCCGCGAATGCAGATGCAGAAAAAAGTACAACAGTAAGCGCTGCGATATATCTCATAATTACCGTTTAAAAATCTATACTCTGCACTATAAGTATATCATGTAACTAATCCATAATTTTCTGATGCCGGAATTTGTCGACAGTTTTCAGTCCTTAGGTGATGATTTTTTCAGCCGTACCGCGCCAGAGCCTCTGCGCGAGCCATTCCTGATAAATTATAACGCGCAGCTTGCCGCCCAGCTTGGCCTTAATTTTTCTGATGCAGAAGCGCTGGCGATATTCAGCGGCGGCAAAAAGCTTTCTCCTTCAGGCGCTGTTTCCGCTGTTTATGCAGGCCACCAGTTCGGCTCTTACGTTGCACAGCTTGGTGATGGCCGCGCTCATTTGATAGGTGAGGTCAAAGGGCAGGGCGGCTCATACGAAATCCAGCTTAAGGGCAGTGGTAAAACCCCATACTCGCGCTTTGGCGATGGTAAGGCGGTGCTGCGTTCCTCAGTGCGTGAATATCTGGCTTCCGAGGCCATGCATCATCTTGGTATTCCATCCACGCGTGCGCTGTGTCTGGTAGGCAGTGATGAAGATGTAATGCGTGAAGGCATTGAAAAGGCAGCCGTGGTGGCGCGTGTTTCGCCAAGCTTTATCCGCTTCGGCCATTTTGAATATTTTACCCATTCCGGCAAGCCAGAGCTCACCAAAAAGCTGCTCGACCATACAATAAAACTCTATTTTCCGGAAGCCGCATCGGCAGTAAACCCTTACGAAAAGTTTTTGTATACGGTAACTGCGCGCACGGCAAAGCTTATGGCAAAGTGGCAGGCGGTAGGCTTTACCCACGGTGTAATGAACACAGATAATATGAGCATTCTCGGCCTAACGCTAGATTACGGGCCATACGGCTTCATGGAAGGTTTTAACCCGGCCTTCGTGCCCAATCATTCCGACCACACTGGCCGCTACGCTTACGCAGCGCAGCCGCAAGTGGCAATGTGGAACCTGCGTGCGCTGGCATATGCGCTTGCTCCGCATATTCCGGTACAGCAATCGGCAGAGGTGGTAGAACTCTTCGGCACAATGTTCCTCAGTGAATACACAGCCATCATGCGAGCCAAGCTTGGCCTTGCCGAGCGTCGCAATAACGATATGCGCCTGGTGCAGCAATTGCTGGAAGTTCTTGCCGATCAGGATGTAGATAACACCATATTCTTCCGCGCTCTTTGCAGTCTGCGAATAGAAGGTGATAACAGCGCTATATACTCGCTGTTCAAAAATCCGGGAGCATTTAAAGATTGGGAGGTCGCATATATCGTCCGCCTCAAGCAGGAAGGCTGGTCCGATCTCAACAAAGGCCAGGCTATAGATGCTGCCCGCGCCGTGCAGATGAAAAAGCATAATCCTAAATATATATTGCGTAATTATCTGGCGCAGCAGGCCATAGAAGCGCTTACAAAAAACAACGATGCGGGTGAATTCAAAAAGCTTCTGTCTATTCTTTCAACCCCGTATGACGATCAGCCGGAACATAATGCTTACGCGCAGCCCGCGCCGGAATGGGCACGTTCAATATCCATCAGTTGCAGCAGTTAGCTACTGGGCTGGTCTGGAGCGTAGTACAGGAGATCTGTAATCCGCAGGAACCTTGTACAGGTCCGGGTCTATCTGATCTTTCCAGTGTGTCGCCGTGTTACCGGTAGGGCGTGGCGGAAGTTTTTTTTCTATATAGGGAACGCCATCTTTTTCGGCCTGAGCTTTAGCTTCCTCTCGTTCCTTCTCTCTTTCCTTTCTTTCTTTCTCCATGTCTGCTGCTATGGCTTTAGAAAAATTTTCACTGGCTGCGTTCAGTCGCCTGCTTTCAGATGTTGCCCTGGTTCTTTTGGATGAGTTATTCACCTTATCAACCAGGCTGTTCATCTCATCAAGGCGCTGCTTTTTTAATTGTTCGTAGCTTTGTGCATTTGCCGAAAAGCCAATAGAGGTTGTAATAGTGCCTGCAAGCAGCAGTAATGCGAGATTTTTCATTTTAACCTTTGTCATAATATGGTATCCGTATTTTAGCATAGAATAATGTAACTATAAACATTTTTAATAAAGCATAATTTAGTATCTGTAATGGCTCATGCTATTGTAACTGGCGGTTCTGTAAGGGTTGGTAAGGCTATAAGCCTTGCACTGGCATCGGCCGGATATGATATAATTCTGGTGTTCAACCATTCCTTATCAGATGCCAATAAGGTAGCGGCAGAGGTTCGTGCGCGCGGGCGTCATTGTTTTATGCACCGTTGTGATGTCTCCCGTAAGGAGAACATAGATTCCCTTTTTGCTGATATTTCCCGCCTGTATGATGCGGTAGAGCTTCTGGTCAACTGCGCTTCGGTATTCCGCAAATATTCTTTCGCGGAAACTTCCGAGCAGATATATGACGATCACATGGATACCAATTTGAAAGGGCCGTTCTTCCTGTCCCAGAATTTTGTACGTTATATTCAGAAGCGCGAATACATAAAAAAGGCCAGCATAGTTAACATAGGTGATATGAACTCATCACGCATACTTACAGGTCATTTTGCATATTTCCTCAGTAAAAAGGGTCTGCATGGCCTTACGCAGATGATAGCGGCAGAACTTCCTGCTCATATCCGTATCAACTCCATTTCTCCGGGGCGTGTGCTGCCGCCTAAAGGGGATAACGATTCCGAACTGGATTTGAGCAAATATCCCCGCGTGAAAGAGATTTCAGATGCCGTGCTGCGCTTCCATAACTCTACCGATAACGGCGTTGATATAATAATAGAGAGCGACCCGAACCTATGATGGAAATGAAAATAAAGAACCTGTATTGCGAAACCATAGTCGGAGTGTACGAGGAAGAGAAGAAGCGCCGCCAGCCATTGGTGTTCAATATCAAAATAAAATATGATGCAGGCGCAAGCCACCAAAGCGATAACGTGGCAGATACCCTCAATTACCACCCGATAGTGGAGGGCATAAAAAAGCACATTGAAGCCACTAACTACGATCTGGTAGAGAAGGCGATAGAAGATGCCGGGCGCATAATCATGGCGCATGAAAAGGTTCATTCCTGCAAGGTAGAGGCGGCTAAAACCAAAGGCCCGGTGGAATATATTGAAAGCTTTTCGGTCACAAAAAGCTTTAAGCGCAAATAAAAACCTTGAAAACCTCAGATTTTTGCCTATTTTCCGAGCATAACAAAGCATTTCGATAAGGATTTCAATATGGCTAAAATAACCAGCATGAAAGCTAAAAAGAACGCACGTCCCAGCAAGGAAGATGCAATGAAGGCGGTAAAAACGCTGCTTGCCTATGCGGGCGATAACCCGGAAAGGGAAGGTCTGCTTGATACCCCAAAGCGCGTTGTAGAAGCTTACGATGAATGGTTCTGCGGCTATGCGGAAGACCCGAAACACGTTCTTGCCCGCACTTTTGAAGAGGTAGAAGGCTACGATGAGATGGTTCTGCTGAAGAACATGCGTTTTGAATCTCACTGCGAACACCACATGGCGCCGATAATCGGCTATGCCCATGTTGCTTACATACCTGATAAGCGCATTGTCGGCATAAGCAAAATTGCCCGTCTGGTTGATATCTTTGCAAAGCGCCTGCAAACGCAGGAGATAATGACAGCCCAGATAGCTGATACAATTGAGCAGGTATTAAAGCCTCGCGGCGTTGCCGTGGTGGTAGATGCCTACCACGAATGCATGACAACCCGCGGCGTTCACAAGGCAGAAACAACTACTGTAACATCTCAGGTTCGTGGCCAGTTCCGTAAGGATCCACGTACAAGGGCAGAGTTCATGCAGCTTATATCCTCCAAAGATATTGGAAAATAAGCATAAAATTAATTTGCCCCAAATTAACCTTTTCTTAACACTTGCATGTTATAATCCATTCTATGACGGGGGAATCAAGAGAACTCACTATAGGTGGCCTGTTCAGTCGGGCCATCCAAGCAGGCAAGCTTAACCGCGGCTGGGGTACAGAAGTATTCAGCTTAAATGATGCAGAACTATCCGGCTATCTGCTGCGTCTGAAAAGCGGCGGTGAAAGGTCTGTTCCACAGAATGCAGAACTTACTTTGCACAGTAGCCCATACGGCAATCATAATTTCGGGCAGAAAATTCTAACCCTTGGCACAAAGCTTTCAATAGTGCTTCGCAGCGGAGATTGTGTGGTAGATATTTACGCAAAGCAAAGAGATGCTCTTATAAATTCAGGCGCAGAAAGAGTAGAAGCCATGCAGCAGGCTTATAGTTCTACCCTTACAAGGCTGGCTGAACTTCCTCTCGCATCCTACGGTAAAATAGCTTCAGATATGAGCTACCTTACTGCGATAGGCCGAGAACATGATGAGCAGGGCATCAATATCGCTCTGGCGGGAGATAAGATAAACATCTTCGATACTCTTCCGGATACCCGCAGCAGAAGCCCGCAGAACGACAATTTTTATTCTCTGTATCATTCTCTTACCCGCTTTCCTCAGCTCGATGCATTTTTGATTAAAGATAAGAAGCATCTTGAGCCGCTGAAGTTCGAGATAGGCAAAAAGCTTGATGAGGCATTAAAGCTTTCTTCTGGTGAGCCTGCGCCAATTCCTTCTGCCCGTATAGAATCGCAGCAAAGCGGTATTACCACCGCAATGAGCGTTACAGCGCTTAAAGAGTTTCTGAGAAGAACAGAGCAGGAAAGGGGCTTTACGCCTCTTATATAGGTTACCTTCTCACCACGTAGGTTTCGCAGATTATATCATGCAGGCCGCGCTTCTTTTTATGGAAGGCCACCATTATATAACCTATCATCAGTATAATAGCAGAAAGATACTTTGAAATATTGCGGCATATAGCACGCAGAAAACTTATCTTATCGCCATCTGTGCGTATTATCTTCAGGCCCAGCACATACTTGCCCAGGCTCCCCTGCATTGCAGGAGAAGATTCCGGCCATGCATAATAAGCCAGCATTAATGCAATTGTATAAAGCCATGATCCGGTAAATTCCTGACCGAATATCATAAGGCATATTATGCCTATTATGGCCACCAGTACAAAATCTATTAAGGCCGCAATTACGCGTATCCAAAAGCCCGCATAGTCATGTTCAGGTGCAACTGTATTGTTATGCATGTTCGGGCCGGTAGGTTGTATAAGTTCTGTCATTTCGGTCTCCTTGATTACGCTGTTATAACATAAGTATCGCAAATGTTGTCATGCAGGCTGCGCTTATGTTTGTTAAGGCCGCCCATTATTATTATTGCCATTAAAAAAGTTAAAGGCAGGGCAACCGGCAGCGGCATCATAAGCACCAGGCTGAACAGTGCGAACCACAAGCCTATAAGGCTGAAGGATATTCCTTTTGCGTAGTATCTGGCGCAGGCGCGGATAAAGCTTATTTTGTTGCCGTCCATTCCTACTATATTTGCGCCTAACAGATATTTGCCGAAAGTTCCCTGCATTTTCGCAGATGATTCCGCCACGGGAAAATAAAGTATCCCTATCACTATATATATAAGGCTTGCCGTGTAAGGATATTTTGTAAACATGCTAAGCATTAAAAGCATCGGGCTGCCTAAACTGGCCAAAGTTAGGTTTCCTGTAAGCGTTGCAAACAGCAGCGTAACCACTATCGCCATAAGTACCAGCACGGCCACATCAAGTACGGCGGCTAATAAACGGATGAAAAAACCTGAGAATATCGGTTGCATAATACCTTCTGTTATAAAGCTGTTCTGACAACAAAAGTGCCGCATATCAAATCATGCAGCGCTCTTTTTCTGCCGGTCAGTCCTATCATTAAAATGCCGATGACAGAGATAAGGCTGAGCGGCTTAAGCAGGTTACGCAGCACTGCGCATAAAAATCCTATTCTCTGCCCGTTCTTATCGGTTACTTTTGCACCTATCATTATTTTGCCCAGCGTTGCCTGTTTTGCGCTGCTTTCCATTATTGCCATGTAAAGCAGGTAAACCGCCAGCATAATAATAAACGGCATAAAGCGTTTTACACCTTCGGCGCTCAACATTTTCTCGATCTGCGCCATACCGCCGCTGTTCTGATATTCTAATATCATTTTCCTTAGCGCTTCTTTGTCGGTTTTCTTTTTGCTGGTTGCGGCTTTGTATATCTCGCTGTTATCAGAGAACTGCGCGTTATCTATTACACCTGCTTTGTAAGCTAAACTGCCTAAGGCCATAACACTGTAGATAAGCAATGTTATTATAGATGCTATGAACCAGTAGCCTATCCATGGCGCAACGCTGCGTGCAGTAAGGCCAACATATCTAACGGTCCCGACATTCTTTTCAAAAAAACCTTTCCGCACCGCGCCGGAACTGCCGCCCATTTCCACATAATTGCCAAACTTATCAAAACGCTTTACCATACACCCTCTTTAAAAGCGTTAAGCCGCAAGGTCGCGGATAACCTTATGCAGAATGCCACCGTTCTGGTAGTATTCTATCTCGTTCTCAGTATCTATACGGCAGATAACATCCACCTTATCTACCTTGCCATCCGGCCTTGCTATCTCTATCTTCAGCGTTTGCTTCGGCCTGATTCCGTTCTCCATACCGGTGATAGATATACGTTCAGCGCCCGTTAAATTCAGCGAATGGCGAGTAGTGCCCGCTATAAATTGCAGCGGCAATACGCCCATACCCACAAGGTTAGAACGGTGAATACGCTCAAAGCTTTCCGCCACAACAGCGCGAATGCCAAGCAGGGTTGCACCTTTTGCAGCCCAGTCGCGGCTACTGCCCATGCCGTAATCTTTACCGGCAAACACAACCAGCGGAGTTCCCGCCTGTTTGTATTTCATCGCCGCATCGTAAATGCTCATCACATCACCGGTAGGCACGTATTTAGTTACGCCGCCTTCAGTACCTGCCGCCATCTCATTGCGAATACGCACATTGGCAAATGTGCCGCGCATCATAACTTCATGGTTACCCCTGCGCGATCCGTAAGAGTTGAAATCGGCCTTGGTAACGCCATGCTCTTCCAGATATTTTGCCGCCGGAGATGTGCCTGAAATATTGCCCGCGGGAGAAATATGGTCGGTAGTAACGCTATCACCAAGCACCGCAAGTATCGCCGCGCCGGAAATTGCACTTACCTTGCCCGGGGTTTTGTTCATGCCTTCAAAATAAGGCGGGTTGTTTATATATGTGCTATTCTCCCAGCCATATGTCATGCCGCCTGCAACATCTATCTTCTGCCATTCAGGCGTACCTGCAAACACATCTTTATACTGTGCTGCAAATGTTTTTGCGTTTATGCATGTAGATATAACCGCAGCTATCTCTTCGCTGCTAGGCCATATATCTTTCAGGAACACATCCTTACCCGAGCCATCTTTGCCAAGAGAATCCGTCTCAAGGTTAACCAGCACGCTGCCTGCAATTGCGTATGCCACCACCAGCGGAGGGCTCATCAGATAGTTAGCCTTCACCAGCGGGTGAATACGGCCTTCAAAGTTACGATTGCCCGAAAGCGTAGATGCCACCAGCAGGTTCTTATCCTTTATCTCCTGCTCGTATTCATCTTTCAGCGGGCCGGAATTACCTATGCACGTTGTGCAGCCGTAGCCCACAAGATTAAAGCCAAGCCTATCAAGGTCGGCCTGTAAGCCAGCCTGTTCCAGATATTCCGTCACCACCTTAGAACCCGGCGCGAGGGACGTTTTTACCCACGGCTTTATCTTCAGGCCTTTCGCGGCGGCTTTACGTGCCACAATACCTGCGGCTATCATAACGCTCGGGTTAGATGTATTTGTACAGCTTGTAATAGCGGCAATAACCACTGCGCCGTTATCAAGCTTATCTTTCGCACCTGGTTTAACACCCGTTTCTTCACAGAATTTGCTGAATGCCGTGCCAACATCCGTCAGGGAAATCCTGTCCTGAGGGCGTTTAGGGCCGGCCACAGAAGGCATAACCTTCGCAAGGTCAAGCTCCAGAGCATCAGTGAATAGCGGCTCTTTCGTGGATTTATCATGCCACATGCTGTTCTCGGTAGAGTACTTCTCAACCAGCTCTATCGTTTCCGCATCACGCGCAGATATGCGTAAATAGTTCATCGCTTCCGCATCAACCGGGAAGAAGCCGCAGGTTGCACCGTATTCAGGCGCCATGTTCGCAATCGTTGCTCTATCTGCAAGGCTCAGCCCTGATAAACCTTCACCGAAGAATTCCACAAACTTATTCACCACGCCTTTCTTACGCAGCATTTCCGTAACTGTAAGCACAAGGTCTGTCGCCGTCACACCTTCTTTCAGTTTGCCTTTCAGTTTAAATCCTATCACCTCAGGCAATAGCATAGAAAGCGGCTGGCCAAGCATCGCGGCCTCGGCCTCAATACCGCCAACGCCCCAGCCCAGCACCGCAAGGCCGTTAACCATCGTGGTGTGAGAATCCGTTCCCACCAGCGTATCAGGGTAGGCGGTTGTTCTGCCATCTACCGTATTTGTCCACACAACCTTCGCCAGATATTCAAGGTTCACCTGATGGCATATACCCGTGCCAGGCGGTACAACGCGGAAGTTATCCAGCGCAACCTGACCCCATTTCAAAAACTTGTAGCGTTCCATATTGCGTTGCATCTCAATCGATACGTTCTTCCCGAAAGAATCTCCGCTGCCGTATTTATCAACCATCACGCTGTGGTCTATCACAAGGTCAACAGGGATAAGCGGGTTTATCTTCCTCGGGTCGCCGCCAAGGTTCTTCACCGCATCACGCATCGCGGCAAGGTCAACCACGGCAGGTACGCCGGTAAAATCCTGCATCAGCACGCGCGCCGGCATGAACGATATTTCATGCTCGCTGCGGCCGCCGCCATTAACCCATGCGCCAAAAGCTTCTATGTCGGCTTTCTTAACTGCAACGCCGTCCTCATGCCTCAGCAGGTTCTCAAACAATACGCGTAGAGAGAAGGGCAGGCGGTTAACATCAAAACCTATTTTATCTGCTGCTGTTTTTATGCAGAAGTAATCATACTCTCCGGCAGATGTTTTGATGGTCTTTTTGCAATTGAAGGAATTTTTCATTTTTAATCCTTGGTGTTATACTATAATAAAGATAGCGTAAATTTTGCGTTTTTGTATCCGTAACCCTTAACAAATGCCTTGTAACCTCACGCTATGCTTCTAAGTTTCCAAAATATCACACATGAACTGGGCGGTAATACGCTGTTCCGTGATGTCGGCTTTAGCATGGAAGATGGCTGCCTGCTTATAGTTAAAGGGCCGAACGGCAGTGGCAAAACAACCCTGCTGAAGATACTGGCGGGGCTTATGGTGCCTAAATACGGTTTCGTGTTTGAAGGCGACAAGGAGATAAACGAAGATTACCGCAGCTACTGCGAAGGCCTGCAATTCCTCGGCCATCGCAACGCGCTGGATGCGGAACTCACCGTGCGCGAGAACCTGCAATTCTACGCAAAAATATCCGATGGCGGGGAGGCATTAGAAGCTGTGATACGCTTTTTCGGCATGGAGCGTTACCTCAACACTCCGGTAAAATATCTTTCTGCGGGCTGGCGCAGGCGCGTGGCGCTTTCCCGCCTTATGCTCAGTAAAAGCCGCGTCTGGATCCTTGATGAACCATTCTCCAATCTCGATGCCGAGATGATAGATATCACGCTAAAAATGATAGCATCATTCTGTGATCAGGGCGGTAAAATAATCATGTCCTGCCATCAGGAACTCAACCTGCCATTCGGCATGGAACTTCAGCTGACCGACTTCGCACCGGAAGTTTAACCTTATCTTTATTCTCCCTTTATCTCTACCGCTTCACATCCTAATCGAAAATATATGCCTAAAGCGGTTCAATAGAATCAGACAAGGAGAAGTTTATGAAAATACTAGCCAATATAGTTACTATAATTCTGCTTACTGGTGTTCTTAGTGCCTGCTACACGGCGGCGGTTGCTGCTGCTGGTGCGGGTGGCGGTTACATCTACGCCAAAGATAAACAAGAGAAAAAAGAAGGCAAATAGCCTGTTCTCGCCATAGTGCCGCTGAAAGCACTTAGTACTTGAAATCTGCTCGCGAACAAATATTATCGCGCGCAATGAATATAGTGGTACAGAAATTCGGCGGCACATCCGTCGGCAGCGTAGAGCGCATCAAAAACGTCGCAACCAAAGTCAAGCGCGAGGTAGATGCGGGCAACCGTGTTGTTGTAGTTGTTTCCGCAATGAGCGGCGATACCAACAAGCTGGTTGGTTTCTGCGAAGGCGTTTCCCAACTCGTCACTACAGAATCCCTGCGTGAATACGATGTCGTTGTTTCCAGCGGTGAACACATAACTGCAGGCCTGTTAGCGCTAGAGCTTCAATCTATAGGCATACCGGCAAAATCCATGCTCGGCTGGCAACTCCCAATTTTTACCGAGTCCGATTTCTCCAAGGCTCGCATAGAAGATATTGATACCACCCGCATTCTAGCAGAGCTTAAAAAACACGTTATCGTTGTTCCCGGCTTTCAGGGCGTTACCTCAGAGGCAGACCCTCTGCAACGCAGCGTAACAACGCTTGGCCGCGGTGGCTCCGATACATCTGCGGTGGCAATAGCAGCCGCATTAAAGGCGGAACGTTGCGACATCTTCACCGATGTTGATGGCGTTTACACTTCCGATCCCCGCATAGTGCCGAAGGCGCGCAAGCTGATGAAGGTCGGCTATGAGGAAATTCTTGAGATGGCGGCGCTTGGCGCAAAAGTTCTGCATTCCCGCTGTGTCGAGCTGGCGATGAAATATAAGGTAAAAACCCGTGTCCTTTCCTCATTCGAGGATGTGGAAGGCACTGAACTCGTAGAAGAGGAGGAAGTCGTGGAAAGAAGGCTCATAACAGGTGTAACCTACAGCAAGAACGATGCCCAGATAACCCTGAAAGGCGTTGAGAACGTTCCGGGCGTTGCCGCGCACATCTTCAGCCCAATGGCAGAAGCAGGCGTTAACGTAGACATGATAGTTCAGAACGTTTCTAAAGATGATAAGAAGGCCGACATAACCTTTACCGTGCCTAAAACAGATATGGCTCGCGCTGAAGCCGCGCTTAAAAACATGAGCGTTAAAATAGATAACGTTAACATCAACTCTAACGTTGTTAAGGTATCTGTTATCGGCGTAGGTATGCGCTCTCACACTGGTATCGCGGAAAAAATGTTCCAGACGCTGGCAGATAAAGGCATCAACATACTCGTTATCTCTACCTCAGAGATAAAAATATCCGTGCTGATAGATGAAGAGTACATGGAACTTGCAATGCGCAGCCTCCACACCGCCTACGGCCTGGATAAGAAGGATTAGTTAGCCCGTACACCGTACTTCGTACTCCGTACACCGTTTTTTTCCGTCATTGCGAGCGACCAACGGGAGCGCGGCAATCCAGCCTTACCTACTTGACCAGGAATAAGCCTCTGCAGGCTTTGACCTCTTCACTGAGTGTATATTCAGATGCTGCGGTAGGCCAGAATTCATAATCTTCTACTGTACCAAACATATTGTCATAGCAATCTCCTAAAAGAACTGATGGGTCATTAGGATCATCTATGCCAAGTGCCCTTACAATCCCTGATGCCGGTTTTCCATCATCCATTTTACTGTCTATGCTGTACATATCTGCAGGGTTAAAACCAAACATGACTCCGTTGCTTATGCCGCCAACATAGAAACCATTGCTATTTACATTATCTGGCCCCAAAAGAGGTCCGCTAGAATAACTGCGCCAATATTGCAGCCTCATGTTGAATCCTTTTGCGGCTGGCCATTTGGCATATGGAAATATATCTGTTTCAAAATTTATATCCATAGGTGGCACGCCTGGCTCCAGCTCATTTTCCTTCATAGGACTTAGCTGATATAGCCCGGCATTAGTCAGATGTAACCATACACAAGAATATTCGGGGAGTAGAACTTCAGGGTGTATAACATTATCTACATCTATCTTGCCATCACCATTACCGGAAATTATCCCAATACCATATGCCGTAGCATCACACACGGGAAAGAACCTTTCAGGTCTTTTTATATCGCCGGGCAGGGCATCATACTTGGTCTGGAATGTGGCTATGGCCAGCTTCAGGTCGTTCACGCCTTTAATATGCGCGCGTATCTGCGCCTGTTTTATCAGCTCCTGTCCCTGCAGCACACCGCCGACCAGCAAGCCGATTATCACCAGCACAATGGCCAGCTCTACCAGTGTAAAACCTTTCTGATACATAAGCTTTCTCCCTCAAGTTCATTCTATATACAACCAGGCCGCGATTCTACATATTTTTTGCCCCACCGTTCCGATACGGAACATTTTTTCGCGCGCGTGCAGTTTTCTCTATTCCTCTACTGAAAGTTGCAACAATCTATGGTAGAATAAAAGAAATAATAGTTAAACCATAAGGCGAGTAGGGGTTAGTTATCGGGGATATGCCTTTAGAGGGAAAACAGCCATATTGCAGGCGTTCCGGCTTTTCTATAACAGAGTCGGTAATAGTTGTGCTGGTTATATCTGTACTGGTGGTTGCCGTTCTTGCCATTACCCATCTTATGCAGGCTTCACGCCTTCGTGCGCAAATGCTCCAGCTTGAGAACTACGCGCTTGCCGCATCCATGTTCGAGATGAAGTACAACGCCCATCCGGGAGATTTCAGCCGTGCCGATATAATGTTCGCCGAGCCTTCTGCAGGTATAATAATATGCCTTATTATGCTTAACGGCAAATGCGTTATAACCATTAACGGCAATATCTGCCTTGCATGGAACCTGCTGGGCCTCTGCACGAAGGAGGGCGGGCCAGCGCCGCCATCTTCTTCATCAAGCGGCGGTAGCAGTGGCGGTTCCACGTCATCATCTTCATCATCATCGTCAGGCGGTGATAGCTCAACTTCCTCGTCGTCTTCCTCATCCACCTCAGGTGGTTCAACATCTTCCTCTGGCGGCGGGGAAGGCAGCTCAAGCAGCGGCAGTAGTGGCGGCTCAACCTCTTCGTCATCATCAGGCGGAGGCAGTTCCACTTCCTCTTCCGGTTCATCATCTGGCTCCACATCATCTTCGGGTTCTACATCAGGCTCTTCTTCAGGTTCCTCAACTTCCTCGTCATCTTCAAGTGGCGGCGAGGAGGGTGAAGAGGGCGGTAGCAGCTCATCATCAAGTACTTCATCTTCATCAGGTTCTTCAAGCTCAACATCTTCAGGCGGTAGCACTTCTTCCAGCTCTTCTTCATCAGGTTCTACCTCTTCCTCTGGCGGCGGCGAAGAAGGCGAGGAGGGCGGTAGTTCTACTTCTTCAGGCTCTTCATCCGGTTCTTCATCAACAAGTTCATCATCCTCTTCATCCGGTGGGGAAGGCGGCTCATCTTCGGGCTCATCTTCATCGGGCGGAGAGGGCGGTACAGAATATACGCCCCAGCCCGCGCCAGAGCAGGTATGGTTCGGCCAAAACATGAACCCGTATGAGGGGGAAGAGTTCAGCGGCGGCGCCTCCGGCCTTAACGGCAATGGTAATGGCATCATAGATGAAGAAGAATTCTACCTGTTCTGGACGCATATTCATCTTGCAGGATTCAACGATGAAAGGCTGATAAGCCGCTATGGACACAGCTGGCAAAAAGCTCCGGGTGTTGTTGCGGGTGTTAATGTTCCTGCCGCGCAATATCGTACAGATGGCGGCTGTATAGAGATAGCTGCGCCCGAGCCGGAGCAGCGGGAGCGCTTTTTTGCGATAGCTGCCGCGGGGGAAGATGAAGGTAAGCCGCATTGTTATAACGGCCTGATGTCGCCGGAGCTTGCATTCTCGCTCGATAAAAAGAAAGATGACGGCCTGCCAATACAAGGCAGCGTTCAGGCTGTGCCCGGCGCAGGCTATGATGAAGCTGGCTGCTTGGACGAGAATGGCGAGAATTACGCGCTCAACGATAAGGATGAATCATGTATAGCTCACTTCGAGCTGAGCTACTAAGATACCACCCTGAATACAAAAAACTTTAGGTAGTCGGTTTCGGCCAGCATGGGGTGAATAGGGTGGTCGGCGCTGGCGCGGCCTTTGTGTAAAAGCTCCAGCTCGTACCTGCTTTTCTTCGCCGCCTGCTGAATGGTTTTCAAAAAACTTTCTGGCCTTGCATGGGTAGAGCATGACGATATCGCGAGTACGCCACCAGGCGCAACAAGCTGCAAGCATTGCTTCACCAGCTTCTCGTAGCCTTTCATGCCTGCGGCAATGTGCTGCCTGTTCTTCATGAATGCAGGAGGGTCTGCATTAACAATATCAAATGTTTTGCCCTGTTTTATTGCGTCTTCTATGTAATCAAAAGCATCGGCCTTGGCATAGGTAACATTGCTCAATCCGTTAGCCTCAGCGGCCTTTTTTGCCAGGTCTAAAGCAAGGGCAGATCTATCTGCAAGCTCCACGCTTTCTGCACCCGCTTGCGCGCATACAAGGCCAAAGCCACCGCTATGGCAGTATATATCCACCACCGTTTTACCCGCAGCAAGCCCGCCTAAAAACTTCCGGTTATCGCGCTGATCATAAAACCAGCCGGTCTTCTGGCCTTCTGCCGTATCGGCAAAATAGGTCAGGCCGTTCTCGCGTATCTCCAGCATATCCGGCACGCTGCCATAGGCCACGTTACTTGCGGCTGCCATGTTCTCGCGCGTGCTGTGTTTTTCGTTCACCGCTATATATACGCCAAGCGGCTGCATAAGTTTTACCAGAGCGGCCAGCCACATATCCTTACGGCGTTCCATTCCGGCAGAGTTAACCTGCACAATTATATATTTGCCGTAAACATCTGCCACAAGGCCGGGCAGGCCATCGCTCTCGCCAAAAACAAGGCGGAAGAAATCTCCCTCGAACAGCTTGCGGCGCTTTGCCAGCGCGGCAGATATCCTGCGCTCAAAAAAGCCTTCATCTATCTTTTCTTTTTGGTCGCGGGTAAGTATGCGCGCTGCTATTGAAGCATTCGGGTTATAATATCCGGTTGCTATGTAGCGGCCTTTGCTATCACATATCTGTGCTTCTTCGCCTGCTTCTGCCAGTTCCAGCGCAGATGTCTTGTTCTCAAGGT
>JAMHZE010000034.1:0-2379 GCA_035909535.1 Rickettsiales bacterium
CTTTGCTTCTGCCGGTTATACCGCGTACAGAATTTATATCGTAAATAGTATCATTGCCGGAAATGGTAACCGTGTAATCTATCACGCATTTACCTGCTTCTATATTACATAGCTCACTTATATATTTCTTATCAATGTTATACTGAATCGTATTATTCTGCTCGCATGATTCGGTAACAAAAAACGCAGGAATATGTTCGCCGCCGTTTGTCCTCAGCTCAAAAAAAAGGGAATGGAGATTCTTCTCATAATTGATCTCTTCAATGTTCTTTAAAATGGTTACAGGCACGTTGGTAAAACGTTCGGTAGTATCTGCCGCGCTACCATTGCGGTTATCTTGCCTGTCGCCGCCGCTGCAACCTGCTGCAAGTACGGCGGTAAAAGCCGCTGCGTTCCTTAGTTTTCCTATGCGATCTGAAAAATTCATTGTCCCCTGTCTTATTATATTTTGGCCTGTGCTGGCTGCCTGCGCCTCATACAGCAAGGGGGCGTAAAAATAAAGCATAAATATAGACAAATTCATGGTTTCTGGGTATATTCCCTGCCCTATGAGCGATAAAAGCGTCTACATAAAAACCTTCGGCTGCCAGATGAACTTCTACGATTCCGAGAAGATGCAGGATATGATGCTGGCTGATGGTTTCAAATATTCCGATGATGTCGATTCCGACCTCGTTATCATCAACACCTGCCACATCCGCGAAAAGGCTTCCGAGAAAATGTATTCCGATCTCGGTCGCATCAATAAAATCAAACAAAAGCGCAAAGACCAGGGTAAAAACACCGTTATCGCCGTTGCTGGCTGCGTCGCTCAGGCAGAAGGTGCTGAAATTCGCGCCCGCGCTCCGTTCGTAGATATCGTGGTCGGGCCACAAAGCTATCAGCGCCTGCCGGAAATGGTAAAGAACGCTGAGGCCGGCAAAAAAGCGGGCATTGAGCTTGATTTCTCCACCAATGATAAATTCGATTTCCTCTCGGAAGAGATAGAGAAGCAGAAGCAAAAACATAATTTTATCGAGCGCTCATCCGCGTTCCTCACCATTCAGGAAGGCTGCGACAAGTTCTGCTCCTTCTGTGTAGTGCCTTACACGCGCGGCGCTGAGGTCTCACGCTCCGTGCCGGAAATATACCGTGAAGCGCTGAAACTCGTTTCTGAAGGCGTGAAAGAGATAAACCTGCTCGGCCAGAACGTAAATGCCTATCACGGCAAGGGCGAGAACGGCGATATAATCTCCCTCGGCAAGCTTATGGATATGCTCGCCCGTATAGATGGCCTCGAGCGCATCCGCTACACCACCTCCCACCCGCGCGATGTCGATGATGATCTCATCAACAGCCACCGTTACAACGAAAAGGTAATGCCGTTCGTGCACCTGCCTGTGCAATCCGGCTCAGACCGCATCCTCAAGGAAATGAACCGCAAACACACCGCAGAAGACTATCTGCATGTTATCGAGCGCTTCCTTGCCGCCCGTTCTGATATCGAATTCTCGTCCGATTTCATCGTCGGCTACCCTAACGAAACCGAGGCAGATTTCCTCGCCAGCATGAAGCTGATAGAGCAGGTAAAGTTCGGCCTGTCATACTCCTTCATCTACTCTGCGCGCCCGGGTACAAAAGCCGCGGTGATAGAAGATAACGTGCCAATGAAAGAAAAATCCGCCCGCCTGCAAGCCATGCAGGCACTGCTCGAAAAGCAGATGAAAGACTTCTTACACGATAAAGTAGGCCGCACACTTCCGGTTCTGCTTTCCCGCAAAGGCAAGTATGAAGGCCATTATGTCGGCTTTACGCCGTACATGCAGCCTGTCATCCTCGAAAACGCCACCGAGCATTTCAACAAAATAGTTGAAGTAAAAATAGATTCGGTGAAAGATAGAAGCCTTCTCGGTAAACTCGCAACAGATAAACTCGCTGCCTGATGAACAAATTCTCTCACCCGGGTAATAACTTCGATTTCCTAAGAATAGTTGGCGCATTACTGGTATTTTACTCGCATTCATTTGCTCTTATAGGTAGCCCGGAGCCTCTGGTTTTAGCGGCCTATGGTGAGTACAAGGAAATAAGTTTTGGTACTTTTGGTGTTAGTATTTTCTTTGTAATAAGCGGTTATCTCATAACGGCAAGCTTCCATAACTCTAAAGATTTTAACAGGTTTTTTCTCAAAAGATTCGCAAGAATATATCCTGCATATTGGGGTAATGTATTGTTTGTTACGCTTTTGCTCGGCGCGATTGTAAGCAGTCTTGGTTTTTCAGAATACTACAAAGGGTTAATGTCTTTATCGGGCAATATACTTAACTGTGCGCTTGGTGTTTTTGATTTTTGTATTCCTTCATTACCCGGTGTTTTTACTGATAATATTAAGCCTCAGATGAA